>JBGAQU010000086.1:0-11520 GCA_044220535.1 Alphaproteobacteria bacterium
CGACCCTTTGGACGGGACAAAGGAATTTCTGGCACGGACAGATGCGTTTACGGTCAATATTGCCTTGATGGACAAGTTTGAACCCGTGCTCGGGATCGTTCACAACCCTGCTTTGAAAACCACATTTTTTTCGCATCTGAACCATCCGGCATGGAAACGAGGGCCTGACGGCAAGGTGCAGGAAATTGTCACGCGCAAGGCCGATCCCTGCCTGACCACCCTATTCAATTCCATGCATGGAAATCCTGCCGTTTATGCAAGCGTGCGCGATTTAATGCGTGGATCCGGCATCGATTTGCCGGAAACTCCTATCGGTAAGCCGGCATTACCGCGTGGACTGAGGGTGGCTGAAGGTTCGGCCGATTTATTTGTCGATTGCGGACATAAAATGTCTTTCAAGGGCGGTAACGGCTATAGCTGGGACTACGCGCCGATCCTCATGATTCTTGAAAATGCCGGTGGCCTGACCTTTCAGATCGCCGATGGTAAAAGGCCTTCTTTCCGCAATCCAACCCAAAAAATGAACGCCATGATGTCTTTCGGCGATAAAGAACTGGGGAAAAAGGCCGCCCTCTGGTGTGAAAACCGTTGCCAGTAGACAACCACTCTGGCTAAAGCTATATTTGCGTAATTCAAATTTTTAAACTTTGAAAAACCCAAAGGCTCCAAGGGGGAATCATTAGCTATGGCGAAAAAACAAAGCGCGGGCGTTAAGGCCGACGATCAAAGCACCGGCGCACCCGCGCAGCCCGGCATGCCGCTTTTCTATTCCAACCCTGTCCCGCTGGATGCGCGCCGGCATGCTGCGCTGGGCCTTAAACCCGGGTTCAACATGTCGTTCACAACCACTGTGAATGCCGTGCCGATCAACCTGATCGAAATGCCGCAGATCTGCCATTTCTATCCCATCGCTTTCAGCCCGGACGGCAACGCCACCCCGGTGGCTATCATGGGCGTGCGCGACGGTGAGAACCTGTTTGTAAACGCCAAGGGCGACTGGACCGCCAACACCTATATCCCGGCTTATATCCGCCGCTATCCGTTTATTTTCTCGGAAATTCCGGACAGTGACCAGCTGACGCTGTGCGTGGATGAAAACAGCCATGTCGTCGACGATAAAAGCCCGCAGAAATTTTTCAACACCGACGGCAGCCCTAGCCAGTTGTCCCAAAACGCGCTGGAATTCTGCAAGTCCTATCACGCGGCCGCACAGCAGACGCTGGAGTTCAGCAAGGCGCTGGCACAAAGCGGGCTTCTGGTCGACCGCCAGGCGGAAATCAACGTGGCGGACGGCAAGCGCATCAATTTCTCCGGCTTCCGCATTATTGATGAGCAAAAACTTGCATCCATGTCGGATAAAGACTTCATGGAATGGCGCCATAAAGGCTGGCTGCCGTTCTTATACGCACATTTGTTCTCGGGCGCACAATGGCAACGCCTGACGGCCCTGCTACGCCAGCGGCTTGAAAACTGATTGATCAAGAAACAGAGGAGACCAAGACAATGGCTAAAGTGGGTGCGCAACGCGCAGCGGAGTTGACCGGCAGATCGAAATCGACGATTCAGCGGGCAATGAAAACCGGCAAGATTTCCTATGAGGTCGATGCCAATGACAGACGCGTCATCGATGTATCGGAACTGGATCGCGCTTTTGGTTTGATGCCCCAGGCAGGCGAACGCACCGAAGCCGTCACCGTGCAGGCAGAGATTGAAAAAGCTGCGCAGGCCTTGGAGGCTGAACGCATGAAAATGCGCATCCGCATGCTGGAAGAGCAACTGGACGTCGCCAACCAGCATGTTGAAGATATCAAGGCCCAGCGCGATCAGTGGCAAAAACAGGCGCAGCAGGTTCTTCTGACCAGCCAGTACAGCCAGAAACAAGCCGAGGAATATAAAGAAAAGCTGGAACAGCGCGACCGCCTGGCCATGGAACGCCGCCAGCAAATGATGGAACAAAAGCAAAGGCAGGGAACGCAAGGCGCGAGCCGCCCGTCCCAGACCAATGAAAACCGCAAGGCCGGGCCGATGGAGCAGCAGCGCCAGAGCCGGTCCGGTTTCTGGAACAAACTGCGCGGCCAGCCCGCAACGGATGAAAAAGCCACGGGCAAACAGGCTGGAAACAACGAAGCGGCTTAAATCTTTTTGCCGATTGAGATCGGGCCGGTTCTTTATGAACCGGCCTTTTTTATGATATGATTGGATAAACATTGGGTATGAATATGATTAAAATCGCGTTTTTGCATGTTTTTGCCTTTATGACTGTCATATTTACTTTCTGGACGCCCGCCATCGCCCAGCAAAATACCAATCCGCCCGCGGCTGCAAGCTCCTCTGCGCCAGCACCGAAAAACTGGGGGACTCCCGCTTTCCCTATTCCAGGCACGGAGGGGGATGCCATGTCGACGTCATACCGTGATGCGGATCCCTTAAAAAATCCCATTTTTCAAAAATTGTCGAAAGACATGCAGGAAGAATTGCTGGGCGAAGCCGGAAAATTCCGCGATGAATGCGCGTTGAATACAACATACGCGCAAAAACACAATTGCGACTGCCTGTCGCTTCATTACATCAATGAGCGTTTGAAGATCGGGCCCGATAAAAGCGGCGATATGATCAACCAGGACATTATGCTGGATTGCGTCGATACCGCGTCCACTGCCGGGTTTGCGTATGATAAATGCATCAATCTGTATAGCCAGATGTATCCGGATCATACCAAGGATCTTTGCGAATGCTTTGCCCGCAGTTTCGCCAAAAGATACGCCAAAAAACCAGCGGCCAACCCGGATTACGAACGCATGCTGAGCATGCAGGCGATTACCGAGTGCCGCCCCATTACACAGGGAAACGGCGCAGCCATTCAGTATGATAACGTAACCCCCGCCCCATCATCACCAGGCGATCTTCTGAATTTAAAACCGTAAATTTCAGAACATGGACGGCTGCATGGCCAGAACGGATATACTGCCGTTCATGACGGTTTTCAGTTTTGCCGTTCCCGACGGCATGACATGCGCGGCATAGAAGAGAGCT
This sequence comes from Alphaproteobacteria bacterium, assembly GCA_044220535.1. Lineage (GTDB taxonomy): Bacteria > Pseudomonadota > Alphaproteobacteria > Micavibrionales > Micavibrionaceae > JBDHTS01. The sequence continues at coordinate 3,034 of JBGAQU010000086.1, forward strand.
GTCAACCGCTTGGTCTCGCAGAACGCCTTATCCCCGCCATTCTTCGCGTATTCAGCGGCAGCCAGCGCGGAACGCGCCATCATCACCCCACCCATGATCACGCCGAACGCGTCCTGATAGGGCGTGTTGACGGCGGCGATGTCCTCCGCACCCGATTTCAATATCCATTCCGTCGCTGCGCGCAGGTTTTTCAACCCGTCTTCCAGCGCGTCCTTCAACGTTGCCAGTTCCTTGTCTGCCGACAAAGCCGCAATGGTTTGCTCGATACCATCCATACAATCTTTTGCGGCGACGCCTTTATCTCTTAAAACCTTGCGCATGGACAAATCCAGCGCCTGGATGCCGTTGGTGCCTTCGTAAATCGGCAAGATGCGAGCGTTACGCCAGAACCGCGCGGCTTCCGTTTCCTCAATATACCCCATGCCGCCATGCACCTGGATGCCGAGCGAGGTGACCTCTACCGCCATATCCGTACACCAGGCCTTGACGATCGGCGTCATCAGGTCGACTTTGGCTTGCGCCTTTGCGTCGCCCAGGCGCGCCTGATCCATCGCCAGCGCGGCGTCATAGGCGAGTGCACGACCCGCCTCCACCTTTGCCTTCATCATCATCAACATGCGGCGCACATCCGGATGTTCGATGATTTTGACGCGGCCTGATTTTTCCTTGCCGATGCCAAAGCCCTGGGTACGGTCCTTCGCATAGGCCAGCGCATGCTGATAGGCACGTTCTGCAATCGCCACACCCTGCAGGCCGACGGACAATCTTGCATTGTTCATCATGGTGAACATGCATTTCAGGCCTTCGTTTTCCTGGCCCAGCAGATAGCCGGTCGCGCCGCCCTGATCGCCGTATTGCATGGTGCAGGTGGGGCTGGCATGGATGCCAAGTTTATGCTCCAGACCGACGCATTGCGCGTCGTTGCGCGTGCCATCCGGAAGGATTTTCGGGACAATGAAGAGGGAAATACCCTTCACATCTTCCGGCGCACCCGGTATGCGGGCCAGCACCATATGGATGATGTTGTCGGCGAAATCATGTTCGCCGTACGTGATAAAGATTTTCTGGCCGCTGATTTTATAGGTACCGTCCGGCTGCTTCACCGCTTTCGATTTCAACGCGGCAAGGTCGGTGCCCGCCTGCGGTTCGGTCAGCTGCATGGATCCGGTCCATTCGCCTGAGATCAGCTTGGCGAGATAGGCATCCTTCTGTTCCTTCGTGCCATGGACCTCGATCGCCTCCACCGCGGCCTGGGTCAGCATGGGGCACAGGCCGAAGGCCATGTTCGCGCCCTGCCACATTTCCTGGATCGCAAAGGCCATCGACCAGGGAATACCCTGGCCGCCATATTCTTCCGTAAACGGGACGCCGTTCCAGCCCTCATCGCGATACTGGATATAGGCTTCGCGAAAGCCGGGCGGGGTTGTCACCTTGCCGTCCTTTAAAACCGCGCCTTTCTCATCGCCGATCTTGTCGAGCGGGGCGAGTTTTGTGCTTGCCAGTTTTGCCGCACCCTCCAGAATATTCTGCATCATACTTTCATCCAGGGCATCAGCCTGGGGCAGCTTGCAGAAGTCCGTCACTTGTCTCAGGACGAACATCATATCGGCGATATTGGGCCAGTAATCGCTCATAACAACCTCATAAACATAGAGAATCAACTGTTTCGAATCATAAGGCTTTTCGGCTGGCTTGCCCATGCCCGGCGGATATCGGCCCTTTGGCACGGCGTTTGCGACTATACCCTGCAGAACGTGCCGACAAAACAATGGAAACCGACCATGTCAGTAAACACTAATGCTATAAATTCCAATGGGTTATCTTCTCTGATCGAGCGAGCGGGGCCGAAGATCGTCAATGCGATCAAAACCGCCAGCGCCAGTACAGGGGTCAATTTTTCCTACCTGATGGAAAAGGCCTCGGTCGAGAGCAGCTTCCGCACCAATGTGAAGTCCAAAACCAGCAGCGCGACCGGCCTGTTTCAGTTTATCGACAAAACCTGGATGAGCATGGTCAAAAAATATGGCGATAAATACGGCATGGGCCACCTGGCCGACAAGATCGATGAGAATGGCCGTTGCCGTGACAGCGCCGCACGCAAGCAGATCCTGTCCCTGCGCAACGATCCCGAGAAAGCCGCCTGCCTGGCCGCCGAATATGCGGCAGAGAATAAAAACTTCCTGGAAGACCACACGGACAGCCGCGTCGGTTCCACCGAGCTATATCTGGCCCATTTCATGGGCGCATCGGGCGCATCCGATTTTCTGAACGCGATGGATAAAAACCCGAACGCCACCGCAGCGCGGATTTTTCCGAAAGCCGCTTCCTCCAATCACAATGTATTTTTTGACTCTGCCACCGGCAAGCCGCGTTCCCTGCAGGGCGTTTATGATTTCTTCGCAGGAAAATTCGATACGAACAACAACGAACCGATGGTCGCCGATGCCGGCGCACAAACTGAAGCCACGGGCGCGCCTGTACAGGTTGCGTCGGCCTATGCCCCGATCCATGCCAATGACATTATCTGGAACCAGCCCAGCCGTTTCGACGCACTGCGCCTTCTGGATGACGGCACAGGCGAGTCCTACAAAACCGCACGTGCAGCCATGACCACCAACCCGGTCGATATCATGATGCTGGCGCAGCTGGATATGGCGGATTCAGGAACGTTTAAAAGATAGGCTGATCTTATCTTGACGCTTCTGCCGCGCGGCGCAGCCTGTCATTGATGGCAATGCCGATCCCTTTATTGGGGATATTCATCACGGCTATCGCCCCATGTTCCTTGCGGTCGAGTTCGTTCAGCATGCGGAACAAATTGGATGCGGCTTCATGCAGGTCGCCGTCCGCGCTTAAATTCCGCAACTGTGTGTCCGGCAAATCGGAGGCATGACCCCCGCCCTTCACGCCCATGAATTTCAAGGAACCGAAACCGAGCAGCGCTTCGCCCGGTTGAACATCGACCGCGTTCAGGCGCACGGGGATGGAGGGCGCGTAATGGCGCAGCAACTGCCCCGGCGATTTCGGTTTGTCATGCGTGCCGAAATCATAACCGATGTTCATGCCGAGCGCCTGCGACAATTGCTCAGCCGTCACGCCGCCGGGGCGCAGCACAACGGGCATGTCACCGCTGAGATCGAGAACGGTGGATTCCAGCCCGACCGTGCAGGGCCCGTCCGCCAGGATCATATCGACGGCATTCCCTAAGCTTTCATGCACCTGCAGCGGCGTGGTCGGGCTGATCGTACCGGAACGGTTGGCGCTTGGCGCGGCAATGGGCACTCCGGAGGCACGCAACAAAGCCTGCGCCGTTTTATGCGACGGAATACGAACAGCGAGCGTTGGCAAGCCCGCACTGCAGAGTTCGGAAACCGGGCAATGCTCAGCGCGCGGCAAAATCATGGTAATCGGCCCTGGCCAGAAAATTTCGGCGATGGTGCCTGCGGTATCATTCATCCGCACCAGCTTTTCCGCCTCCGATCTATCAGCGACGTGGACGATGACCGGGTTGATGCTGGGACGTCCCTTCGCCTCGAAAATCTGGGCGACCGCCTTGCCGTCCAATGCATTTGCGCCGAGGCCGTAGACAGTTTCGGTCGGAAAAGCGACCAGCCTGCCCTGCCTTAAAAATGCGGCGGCCTGTTCTATCGTTTCAGGGATGGCGGTCAGAAGGCGCATATCATCCACGCACGCTGTGGAATTGCCCGCCTGTCTGCGGTTCTTTCACGCCCGTCGTGCCCGGCACACTGAGCGGCAGGCCGCGGAAGGAGCGGACGGCAAGATAGGCGAAGCATTCAGCCTCCGTCGCGTCGCCGTTCCAGCCCAGTTCTTCCACTTCGCTTAACGTTCCATAGCCTTCTTCGCCAAGCCTGCGCCCAAGATATTCCATCAGCGCCTTGTTATGCCGCCCGCCGCCGCAGGCATACCAGCGTTTCGGTTTGGCAGGCATATGCACGACCGACCGGATGATCGCCTCCGCCGTGAAATGCATCAACGTTGCCGCGCCGTCTTCCGCTCTTAAATTGTTCAGTTCCTGCGTCAACTGGCCGAGGCCTGCGATGTCCCATTGATCGCGGTCCATCGATTTCGGCGGCTTGCGCGTAAAGTAGGGATCTTTAAACCATGTTTTCACCAAGGCTTCAGATGGCTTGCCCGCAACAGCCAGTGCGCCATCCACATCGTAAGGTTTGCCGGTTTTATCCTTCGCCCAGTCATCCATCAGCGCGTTGCCGGGGCCAGTATCGAAGGCGATGATATTGCCGTCCCCGGGTCCGATCCACGTAACATTCGCGACACCTCCTATGTTCAGGATCACGGCAGGCAAATCGATCTTCGCCGATTTCAGACGCGCGGCGTGATAGAGCGGCGCAAGCGGCGCACCCTCCCCGCCTGCCCTCACATCGTTGCTGCGAAAATCATCGATCACGTCAATGCCGGTTTCACGGGCGAGCAGATCGCCGTCGCCGATCTGGATGGTGATGCCGTCTTTCGGCGCGTGATAAATCGTCTGGCCATGAAAGCCGATCAGCGCGACATCCTGCGGTTCATATCCAGTATATTGAAGCAGCGCCTTCACTGCTTCCGCATGCCTTAAGGTCAGTAGTTCGGTCGCACCCGCCAGGAATGGATCCTCTCGTCCTTTATGCCATAGCAGCGGCGGATTTTACCCCTATCGTTCGGGGTATAGGGAATGGTCAGAAAGCTCACCGGTTCCACGTAATCCTGGCCGTCCGTGCGGATGACAGCCGCATCCACCCCGTCCAGCGAGGTACCGGACATTAAGCCGATCACGGTGTAAAAGGTGGATTTTTTCATGACTCTTTGCTATCAGTTTCAAAGGCTTGCTCTTGATATCTGCACCGTATGGCGCTTCCGGTCAAGACAAGAAGCTGACTTTAAAAGAAAACAGGCGGCCCATGACCTATAAATCCGATTTCCTGAACGTCCTGAACGAACGCGGCTTTATCCATCAATGCAGCGATTTTGAGGGTCTGGACGCGAAGCTGATGGAAGGGCCGCAAAGCGCCTATATCGGGTTTGATGCGACAGCCTCCAGCCTGCATGTGGGATCGCTAGTACAGATCATGATGCTGTACTGGTTCCAGCAGACGGGGCACAGACCGATTACGCTGATGGGCGGGGGCACCACCAAAATCGGTGATCCTTCGGGCAAGGATGAAAGCCGCAAGCTGCTGGACGATGCAGCCATCAACGCCAATATCGACGGCATCAAAAGCGTCTTCGCCAAATTCCTGGACTATGGGGATAGTCACGCGCGAATGGTGAACAACGCCGAATGGCTGTCCAACCTGAACTATATCGATTTCCTGCGCGATTACGGCGTGCATTTTACCATCAACCGCATGCTGACATTTGACTCCGTGAAGATGCGGCTGGAACGGGAACAGCCATTGACCTTCCTGGAATTCAATTACATGATTTTGCAGGGCTATGATTTCGTTGAACTGAACCGCCGTTACGGCACGGTACTGCAGATGGGCGGATCTGATCAATGGGGTAATATTATCAACGGCGTTGAACTGGGCCGCCGTAAAGACGGCATGCATCTATTCGGCCTGACCACGCCACTTCTCACCACATCATCCGGCGCTAAGATGGGTAAAACGGCTGCCGGAGCCGTATGGTTAAATGCTGATCGTCTCAGCGCTTATGATTACTACCAATACTGGCGCAACACTGAAGACGCCGACACTGCGAAATTCCTCAAGCTATTTACCATCCTGCCGATGAGCGGAATTGCAAAGCTGGAGAAACTGCAGGGACAGGAACTGAACGAGGCCAAGAAGGTTCTGGCGTTTGAGGCGACCAAATTATGCCATGGCGAGGCCGCCGCAAAAGAGGCGGAAGAGACTGCGCGCAAGGTGTTTGAACAGGGCGGCGTGGGCGGCGACCTACCGTCCATCACCATTGATCAGGCACGGCTGACGGCAGGCGTACCCCTGCTCGACCTGCTGGTCGAAGCTGGCATGGCGGCATCCAAGGGCGAGGCCAGGCGGTTGGTGCAAGGCGGCGGGATCCGGCGTAATGACGAGGCAGTCAATGATCCGGCTTTAACTGTCAGCGCCAACGACCTGACATCTGATGGTTACGTTAAATTATCTGCTGGCAAAAAACGCCATGCTTTGGTAAAGGTGGGATAATCAGAAAAAGCGGGAGGCGTGTATGGCGGCTGATATTGTGACCACGTTTATGGACAGGCGTAAGGCCGCCCTGCAAGCTGCGGCCGAATTTTCCAGCCAGCATTTATCGTTGCAAGATCCACAGCCTGCATATTGTGGAAACAGATGGAGATTACGAATTTCTGAGTGAATCCAAAAAACTTAAAAAAGGCAATATGATTGCCTTTTTCGAAGATACGTATCTGATCAAGAGTTCGCAAGACGAGTTAGAAAAATTGATCGGGCTGGTTCCTGGTTCTGTGCAACCGGATATGATGCCTTAATCGCCTTCGAAAAAGATCATCCGCAAAATACCCGGTGCAAGGCCGGAGAGTGGATTAACCGAAACTGCCAGATTGTCCGAAGGCCCCTGCACCGTATAGGTAAAGGCGAACAGCGCGCCGCCGCCGGTCAGCAGCGTACCCAGTACCGGGATATTGCCAACCAGGCCGTTGATACCAGAAACAGGCACGATGGTGCCGTTGATATTGGTGTATTTTTTCTGCTTGTCGACCGTGCCCTCAAAGGTCAGGCCCATCGACGCGCCGGAGGTGCGGCCGTTTTTTACCACGTATAAATCACCGAACGACCTTAAATTCCATTCAAAATCCCCTTCCAGGCGGCTAAAGGACAGGCCGCCCCCGCCGAGGATCAGTTCAGGAATCCCCGTAAGGCTGATCGCATTCACCAGCCGAGCCAGAACAGGTGCGTTTGCCACTTTGAAATCCGACAGGCGCGCCTTGCCGACGATCAGGCGCCTATTGTTCGGATCCGGCGATTGCCCCTCGATCACCAGCTTGCCGCCGACTGCGTTTTTATAAATGTCGAAGGCTTTCAGGACTGCGCCTGCGTCATCCGCTGCGCCTTTCAGCGTCATGCGTCCCTGCAGGTCAGGCCGCAGACGGAAGGACATCGGCCCCTTGCCTGCAATTGCATCCATTTCCAGCCGTCCCAGCGTGCCGTCGGCCATGCGTTCAAGATTCAGGCGGACGTTTTTCACTTCGCGCTCGGGCCGCGTGCGCATGGTATCGACCGTAATCGCGGCACTTAAGGCGGGCGCAGGCGGCTTCGGTTTTTCCTGGTCTTTCTTTTCCATCAGGAATGGCGTTGCATCCAAGAACTTGCCCTTGCCGACAATGCCAATCTTGCCCGTCGCGTCGATGGTAAAATCCATTGCCATGTCGGTGTCTTTGAGCTTCGTTGAGGGTAGGCTGCCGCCGCTCAATTTGTTCTTGCCGTTGACTTGCGTAAAGTTAAGCCGTCCGTTTTTCAGATCAAGATCCGGCGTTTTCACGTTCAAATTCGTTACACCCTGCACCGCACCGGTTTGCAACACCACCGTGCAGGTCATGTTCCCCGGCTCGCCCGGATTTTTGGTGTAATCGAAGGGTCTCACCATCACTGTGCCGGGGGTCAGATCAGCCTTTACATCCACGGTCGCATTTTTATTAGCCTGCGCGGTATATAAGACATCGACAGGCAACGTACCCGTTACCCAATCGGGCAGATCCACACCGAATTTCTTGCGCAAGTCTTCATCACCATCCAGCTTCGCCGTAATTTGCGTCGCGAACGGTTTGCCTTCAGGATGCAGATATTTCTGCCATTTGAAATCGATCGCGCGGTTTTCCAGCGTGCCTTTGCCGCTTAAGGTCGCAGCGGCGTCCGCCACATCCAGACGGAAAGGGCCGCCGGCAAGGCTCAGGCCCTCGACAACGCCAGGCAGCAGCACATTCTGCATCGTGCCGTTCACCTTCACCTTTACCTGTTCAGCCAGAAGATTCTTGATGGTCGGGAAAGAGACATTGACGGTAAGATCGGCCTCCCCTTTCACGCCGCTTGCATCAAAACCCAAAGCCTCTCGCGTCATATTGATCGGTTCGTCCTCGATATACTTGAAGACGGTCTTCAAAGGCCCGGCGAGTTTCACCTCAATATTGGCGACGCCCTGCCTGGCATGGATGATGTTCTCCAGCACGACATGACTGGCGACCACTTTCATGTCGCCGATCGTGCCGCGGCTGATTTTCAGGTCCAGATTACCGTCTTTGAACACGCCGCGACCGGATGCGTTTTTGACGGGCGTCAATGGCGCGCGATAATCGATATCCGTTCCTGCAATATCAAAACCGCCGATAATATTTTTAACATCCGTGATCCAACCCGTCGCAGGCTTGTCCGCCGATGCCGGAACGGGGCGTTGCGCCGTGATGCCGAATTCCACTTTCAGATTGCTGGCCACGCCGCCGGACAATTTTTTGACCAGCCAGATCTCCGCGCCATCACCGCGCAAGGAATCCGGCCATAG
>JBGAQU010000087.1:0-11587 GCA_044220535.1 Alphaproteobacteria bacterium
GTACTAACTGGCATGGGCATTTGTGGAACTAGCATAGACTGCATAGGTTGGTTTTGTGCTTGTGCCTGAGCCGCCAGCATTTGCAATCCAAAATTCTGCATCGCTTGCCCTTGCGGGTTTGTGGCGCAGCTAGAGAGAAACAATAAGGAGGTAACAACAAGAAACGCTTTCATTCAATTCCCCTTTACGTTGGTGATCGGGGAGTTAGAAAAACCCATTCTGTGAAGGGTCACATAAGCCTTTCCCCTCGCGGGTTGTACATACGCCTATGTCTCCCCGACCATAACGCCGAGGAGTGATTTAACGGTCACAAACCGCACAGAATAAGGGTTTCTAAGGCCCCAAGATAAACACTGGTTTATCCTGAAAAAGACCTTAAGGAAATTATTGAATGATGGCAAGGAATAATAGGACAGTCTAACCCCTTCGCTATGTCGGTTGTGCAACCGTGCCAAATAGTTAGAAGGAAATTATGGGTTAGATAATGGTTAGACTTGTCTTATTAGAGGATAAGAGGCTACAGCAAAAACTAGCGCGGCAAATCGTTACGCACCCATCTGTAACAACATGACATTTGGAAGGTTCCTGTCGTCATGCTAAATTTGCTTTGCTTGCCGTTCTGCAAATGTGACTTACTAGGCGGCTGTTGCTTCTTATTCTTCTAATTTATCTATGAAATTGAATTGTTACCACGCAGCTAAAGTTGCAATTGGTATGGAAGATATAATATTAGGATCCATTTCCTAATTCCTTTTCTCAAATGTATATATCCGTTATGCCGCCTTCTCTTCCACAATCCTTGGAAACACCCCTTCCGGCGCTGGCAACACCGTCCCCGGTTTCAGCGCATGCTCGGCCCCGATAAACGCTATCGTCCGCGCCTCCTGCGGCACGACCAGCTGGTCCAGCATTTTGCCTGCCGAGACCGGCATAAACGGCTGCACAATCAGGCCGAGGCAGCGGATGGTTTCGGCCAGCACGTACAAAACAGTGTTCATGCGGGCGATATCGGTTTTCTTCAGGCCCCACGGCGCCTGCGCGTCGATATAGCCGTTGGCGGCGTTGACGACCTGCCAGATCGCCTCCAGCGCCTTATGAAACTTCTGCTGGTCCAGTTCGGCGCGAACGGTTGCCAGCATGTCCACTTGCGCCTGTTGCAGCAGCGCCTTGTCTTCCGCCGTAAACGCGCCAAAGGCCGGAACCTTCGCCTCACAGTTTTTCTGGATCTGCGACAGCGTCCGCTGCGCCAGATTGCCCAGGCCGTTCGCCAGATCGTTATTGATCCGCAAAATCGCCTGCTGGTGGCTGAAATCCCCGTCATTGCCGAACGGCACTTCGCGCAGCACGAAATACCGCGCCTGATCCACGCCATACCGCTCCACCAAATCATATGGCGAAATCACATTGCCAAGCGACTTGGACATCTTCTGTCCTTCAATCGTCCACCAGCCATGCGCGAAAATCCGCTTCGGTGGTTTTAAACCGGCAGCCATCAAAAAGGCGGGCCAGTACACGGCATGAAAGCGAAGAATATCTTTCCCCACCATATGCACATCGGCAGGCCAAAATTTCCGGAAGCTTTCGCTGTTCTCCTCAGGATATCCCACGGCTGTCAGATAGTTTGTCAACGCATCTATCCACACGTACATGACATGGCCCGGCGCGTCCGGCACAGGTACACCCCAGGAAAGCCGCGTCCGGCTGACTGAAAGGTCACGCAGCTCACCCTTCACAAAACTGATCACTTCATTCCGGCGCGCCGTGGGCAGGATAAAATCAGGGTTCTCATCATAAAATTTCAATAGCCGCTCGGCCCAGGCGGAAAGTTTGAAGAAATAGCTTTCCTCCTCCACCCATTCGCACTCCGCGCCAGAGGGGGCAATCTTCTTGCCGTTCGGCCCGTCGCTCAGTTCTTCTTCGCCATAATAGGCTTCATCGCGCACAGCATACCAACCGCTATATTTATCCAGATAGATATCCCCGGACTGTACAAGCTTTTTCCACAGGGCGACGCAGGCCTTCTTGTGCCGCTCCTCGGTCGTGCGGATAAAATCGTCGTTCGAGAAATTCAGCACCGGGCCAAGCGCCCGGAAATTCTGCGACACTTTGTCAGTGAAAGCCTGCGGGTCCACGCCTGCCTTTGCTGCCGCCTGCTCTACCTTCTGCCCATGTTCGTCCGTGCCGGTCAGGAAAAACACCTCATGCCCGTCCAGCCGCTTGAACCGCGCCAGCACGTCGCAGGCGATGGTCGTATAGGCATGCCCCAGATGCGGGTTATCGTTGACGTAGTAGATGGGCGTGGTGATGTAATAAGGCGGCTTCGCGGTCATGATCATAATCCTCTAGGGCCGCTTTATAGCAGGGTTTTCAGAGGGTTGTCATTCTTTATCGGTAAAAGAGGTGATAGGCATCCCGGCCCGGTTTATCGATGCTCCAACCCTTATCCCGATTGTTGATGCAGGAATCCTCGATAATGGCGCGCGCGGCATGGTTTGTTCTGGCTTCATCATAGACATAGGTTATTTCTTCCGCGACCACCTGACTCCAGCGCGCATCCCTGCCGCAAACCATCAAAAAGCGTTCGAGATACGAAAGGCTGTAGTTCGGGGCGGTCAGTTGTTTTAATGCGAAAGGGATCGCCTGGTCCGCAACCTTATCCATCGCTGTTTTCCATGGAGGACATGTTTCCAGGGCGTTCTGCATAAAGTATACAATTCTTAAAGGCTTGGGGTTTCCGGGATCGGTAGCTTTTAACAGCAGTTCCGGCGCATGGCCCGCAATATTCAGAAGATTGGCTTCAGACCGCCTAACGAATGCCGAAAGAAAATCAAAATCGGCCCAGTTATCTTCGCGGATATTGTCTATGAATTCCACAGGGTCTTTAATATAATTTGCAATCAGCCCTGTCAGTTCAGGTCTGTCACAAATCATGTTGGCCAGTTTTGCGCATTGGCGGTCCTTGGAGTCCCTGAAATGCATGGTTCGCAGGTAGAGTTGATACCGGTCGCCACCATCAATGCGGAGGTAGAGTAAATCATCGTTATAATCCTTAAAGTAATTCGTGCCTTCTGTTTTGGCTGTACACCAGTCCGTGCCTTTCCCCAGGACGATGGCGCCATTTTCGGTATCTATGCGGATCAAACGCCAGTCGCTTCCCTTACCGATCAGCGTTGCATTCTGCGATGCGATGGCGCGGGCTTCGTTCGCTTCAATTTCAGGAATGGATAATTTAATCTTGCCGGAAAACGGCTCGACCACATCCTGCAGATGCGTCCATGTCCGGTAAGCGCCAATATCTTTTTGTGTCGGGGAAATCCTGTCCCTGTTTTTTCTAAAGACCAGGAGATAGCCTTTAACACGATCCAGATCTTCAGGAAGAAGACGCTCTTTCTCCGATTCCATCCAGCGGATGATATCCGCCGCATAGGCGCCGCGACCGGGGATTTGATCGACCAAAATCTTCATTGCGGAACGAACGTGCTGTTCCATGGTGGCTTCTGCCGGAAAATCATCCCCCAGGCGGATCCATTCATCCTTGTGTCTGGAGATGATGGCGTGAAGACGTTCGGGAAGATCGCCGCATACGGCTTGTTCGAAGTCGGACCTTAATCTGAATCCATTGAAATCCCTTTGCGAGGCAGGCATACGCTGTTTATTGTTTTCAAAAAACAACAGCATGCGGTGCATGTCGTCCAGATGCTCCTGGCCTATCTCGCCTTTCAGCGCCCAGTTTAAAAGCCGCTGCAGGTAAATTCTTTTTTCGGACGGGTCAACTTTGTGGAGGGTTTTGAACACAGTCTCTGCAAAAGGGGTGCCTGCGTTCATGTTCCACAGGCCTTTGATTCCTGTTTCGGCATCCAGCCGGGGCAGATAGGTTTGCCGTAGATATTCAAGCCTTTTACGTTCTTGGTCAGCCATGCTTTGTCGTAACACATGTGTGAGGCAAAATCCTTGAAAATCATCAACTTGACACGAACCGTGAACTAAACTAGAACAAAGAGGGTATATAATGTGATTGATTCGACTGAATAAAAGGAATTTCCCCATGCTGACCCGCAAGCAACGCGACCTGTTGATCCTGATCCATGAACGCATGAACGAAGGCGGGGTGGCTCCGTCGTTTGAGGAGATGAAGGAGCAGCTGGGCCTGAAATCCAAGTCGGGCATCCACCGCCTCATCGGTGCGCTGGTGGAACGGGGCTATCTTGAACGCCTGCCCCATCGTGCCCGCGCCCTGCAGGTGCGCCGTCTGCCGGACGGGTACGCGCCCTCCTCCGCGGATAAAACCCAGCCCGCGAACCAGGCGCGGACGGTGGCTTCGCTGCTGAAAGACAAAATGCCCGCCAACAGTTTCGAACCCATTCCCCTCTACGGTAAGATCGCGGCGGGCACAGCCATCGATGCCATCCGTCATGAAGGCGAGTCGGTCGATATCCCGCCCAGCATGCTCGGCAACGGCACGCATTACGCGCTGGAGGTGGAGGGCGACTCCATGATCAACGCCGGGATCAATGACGGCGACATCGTCGTGATCCGCGAAACGCAGACGGCGGAGAATGGCTCGATCGTCGTAGCATTAATCGACGATTCCGAAGTCACGCTAAAACGCTTCCGCCGCTCCGGCAGCAAGATCATCCTGGAACCGGAGAACGATCAGTATGAACCGCGCGTGCTGGAACCGCACCGCGTGAAGATTCAGGGAAAACTGGCGAGCTTGTACCGGACGTATCATTAAGTTATTCCCCTTTTCCAACCATCTATCCGCCGTCATCCCGGCGAAGGCCGGGATCCATGCGAAAGTGCGGCCAGTATAAAAAGGTGATAACGGTCATAAAGTGCGATCTACGACCGTTATCAGCCTTGTGTGATGTTGAAGCAGTGTATGGATCCCGGCTTTCGCCGGGATGACGGTGTTAAATTTGGCTGCATAGGCCCCTCACCCCGATCCTCTCCCCGTTGGGGAGAGGGGAAGAAATCACCGACCATTCGAAACAGCCCACGGCCTGTCCCCACGCACCTGACCTGCTCGACCGTTTTTATCCTGCCATCAACCCACAGCGCCGCCGCGCCATTGTGCTGTAAATTCCTGTAATCCACCACACGCCTCGCAGGACACGGCTCCGCATAAACCGGGATTGTCGAGACCATCATTTCCGCCCATTCGCAATCCTCCGCCTGCCCCGGCTCCTCAAAACTGAACGCGATTTTGCGGCCGTCTTTTTCCATACGGCACCCCCATTCATCGCAACTCATGCCGTTCATCGCACCCTCCTTCGGCCAGCGCAAAGGGTCTTCCCCTTCATGCCCGGCAAGGCGCATCCAGTTTTCCGCACTGAATTTCTCCGCCGACAGGCTGGACAACGCAAGGCGTCCGTCCTCCATCCGCACGGCGATCAGCTTGCCCGATGCCGCGACCAGGATATCCGGCGGTCGGTTGCTCATGATCAGCAGGGTTGCGACAGCAATCAGCGCCACTCCAGAGAACCGTGCTTTTCCTCGCAACGCCGTCAGGCAAAACGCGGCCAGCACCATCAGGCACAACGCCGCGGCGGGCCAGGATTGCCAGTGCAAAGTCGCCTGCGGCAATCCAGCGACATATTCGGCAATTTTTAAAATCTGCTCCAGCCCCCAGCCCATCGCGCGCAACGGCCAGGCTTCCAGCCCCAAAGGTATCGCCAGGAACACCACGACCACCAAAGGCATCACGATAAACGACATGATCGGCCCGGCCAGCACGTTGGCCAGCAGCCCGTACACCGAAAACTGCTGGAAATGGAACAGGGAAAAAGGCGCGGTCGCCAGCGACGCAGCCAGGGTTGTCGCGCACATCGCCAGGACATACAGCGTGATCTTCGTAAAAATTCCGCCATCCCGGTGCCGCCGGATCCACCAGTCTTTTGTGCTCTCAAAAAACAGGATCAGCGCCGCGACGGCGGCATAAGACATCTGAAAGCTCGGCCCCAGCAGCGATTCCGGCATAAACGCCATGACTGCCAGCGAAGCGATCATCAGCAGCCGCATCGAAATCGCCGCGCGGTCGATCAATATCCCGGCGAGCAAAATATTCGTCATCACCAGCGCTCGCAAAATCGGCAGCAGCGGCCCGATCAGCCAGACAAACGCGCTCGCCGCCACAATCGCCGCCACCGCCGCGATTTTCTTCACCGGCCAATACAGCGCCGCCCGCGGGAACAGCGCCAGAAACCCGCGCACCGTGAAAAACACAAAACCAGCGATCAATCCAACGTGCGTCCCGGACAGCGCCAGCATATGCGCCAGCCCTGAATTGCGCATCGCGTCCCATGCCGACTCCGGCACGGCGCTGACCTCGCCGTCATCATCGCAACGGATAATGCCCCCTGTGCGCCACTTAACGTTTGCCCGATCCGTTCGCCGATGGATTGACGCAGCCGTTCCGCCAGACTCACATGCTCAACCTGCGATGGCCCAATCCTTTCCGCCTCCTTGAATGCGAAGCCGAACGCACCGATCTGCCGGAACCATGCATAAAACTGAAAATCGAACGCGCCCGGCGCCACCGGCCCCGGCGGAGGGTTCAAGCCTGCCAGCATCGTCACACGGCTCCCCGGATGCAGATCCGTCACCTTGCGCACGCGGATCCGCGCCAGCTTCGGCGTCTTCGGCCTTTCAATATCGAGGTCGCCGAGGATCAGCCTCCAGCCCCTTCCCCTCCTCCAGGAACTCGATGGCCTGGATGGTGCCCGTTACCTGCGCCCGGTTGATTTTATGATCCAGCATCGGCGTCGCCACCGCATGGGTCCGGTGTCGCGCCAGGCCAAACCCCGCCATCATCACGCACAGCGCGGCGGCGCAGCCGAACAGGATAATCCGCCACGGCCCGTCCTTCCGCCTTGGGTATGCCAAAACCGTCAGTCCCAGCGCCCCCGCAAACCCCAGCAGCCCCAACCACACCGACGGCTCAAAATTAATACTGAAATAGGCGACGATCCCCGCCCCGAAAAACACCGGCAGCCAATAGAGATACAGCCCGTTCTGCCGGGCGATGACCCCCTCGATAAACGCCCGCCCGTCCGCCCCGTTCATGAACCTGATGCATCTTAATGGTGAATATGGTATGCCCTATGTCTATACAAAGCGCAGCAGAACACAAGATTGAAACCGACCATGACCGTCATCACCCGTTTCCCCCCGTCCCCCACCGGCCGCATGCATATCGGCAACGCGCGGACGGCGCTGTATAACTGGCTCTACGCCCGCCATCACGGCGGCAAGATGCTGTTCCGGATCGAGGATACGGACCGCGAGCGTTACAAGCCCGAATATGTCGATGTGATCAAGGACGGCGTCCACTGGCTCGGCCTCGATTATGATGGCGACATCGTCTCTCAGTTTGAACGCACCCCGCGCCACGCGGAAATCGCGAACGAACTCCTGAAAGCGGGCAAGGCCTATCACTGTTACTGCACACGAGAAGAACTTGATGCAATGAGGCAGAAGGCAACGGATGAAGGCCGCCCCACCTTCTACGACCGCAGATGGCGCGACAGCACCGCGACCCCGCCGCCGGGCGTTAAACCCGTCATCCGCATCAAGGCCCCGCTGGACGGCGCATCCACGGTGCATGACAAGGTGCAGGGCGATGTCACCGTCAACAATGAACAGCTGGACGATTTCATCCTCCTGCGCTCCGACGGCGTGCCGACCTATATGCTGGCCGTGGTGGTGGACGATCACGACATGGGCGTCACCCATGTCATCCGCGGCGACGACCATCTGAACAACACTTTCCGCCAGAACCTGATCTATCACGGCATGGGCTGGGATCTGCCGACCTACGCGCACCTCCCCCTCATCCTCGGGCCCGACGGCGCGAAACTTTCCAAACGCCACGGCGCGGCGTCGGTGGATGATTACGCCGCGCTCGGCTACCTGCCCGAAGCCATGTGCAACTACCTCCTCCGCCTCGGCTGGAGCCACGGCAATGACGAGATCATCTCCATGGACCAGGCGAAGCAATGGTTCGACCTCGACCACGTCGTCCGCTCCCCCGCCCGCTTCGACTTCGCGAAGCTGGACAATCTAAACGCCCATTACATGAAACTGGCCGACAACCGGCGCCTGCTGGACCTGGCCCTGCCGTTTTATCAGTCCCGCCACAACATCACGCCGGACGACACGGCGAAGCGCCGCATCCTCGCCTGCATGGACGAACTGAAAGGCCGCGCCAAAACCCTGCTGCAACTGGTGGATGAATCCGTCTTCTTCGCGAAGACTGTCCCGTATGATTTCGACGACAAGGCAAAGGAAACTTTAACGCCCGAAGCCCTGACCATCCTGAAAGCCATCCACGACAAACTGGCC
Source organism: Alphaproteobacteria bacterium (assembly GCA_044220535.1). Lineage (GTDB taxonomy): Bacteria > Pseudomonadota > Alphaproteobacteria > Micavibrionales > Micavibrionaceae > JBDHTS01. The sequence continues at coordinate 8,344 of JBGAQU010000087.1, forward strand.
GCCCTGACCGATTTCAACCACGATACGATTCAGGCGGCATGCAAACAGGTCGCGGATGAACTGGCAGGCGGCAAGCTTGGCAAGATTGGCATGCCGTTACGGGCAGCGTTGACGGGAACGACGGTTTCGCCCTCGATCTTTCATGCGGCGGAGATTTTGGGACAAAAGGAAAGCCTGAACAGGCTACACCAGGCCCTTTCGCACTAACGGCTTGCATTGACAAATACTATTGTTATTCTTACACCTGTTTTTATACAATATGAATAAAGGGTAAATCATGACCATTCCTTCCATACCTGATCGTAAAGAAATTAAAGCAGCCCTTCGACGTTTTCAGATGCTTCTAGCTCAGGAACCTCATGCCTTAACTCTGAGCGGCCTTTTTAATGCCGCCAATCAAGAGCAGGCGTTCAAACATATTATGCAGCGACTTCGTGACGGTATGCCGAACTACGATGAGAAAATCGCTGAAACCCTGACACGCCTGGGAATGGGTGATCTTGTTGCCGAGCACACGGGCCTATATCCAAAACAGGCCACTGCAATCGGATTGGCGATGCTTGAACAACGATTAATGGAAAGTCGTAATAACGAGATTGCTCAATCCGTCATCGCCTTTGACATTGGCATCCTAGACAAGCTGGCTGGTCAAAACCCTGCGGCCCTGACCTCTGGGCATATGCGTGGCCTGCTTAATGTTTTGTGCAATCGCGGACCCGCTACAACAGACATGGGCTATCCAACCGAAAGCGTCGCGGAGTTGAAGCAGAAAGGCAAAGCGGTGTTTGATGCCATCGCGGCGCAGCGGCCCGATTTGATAAATGCACCCCTTGCAGGCTGGCTGACATATAATCTTGAACGCAGCCCACTGGCATCAAACGATTTTTATAGAGAAGACATATGTTGCCCATTGGGCCAATCCAGCCAGGAAGTTCTGGACGTATTTTACGCCATGGCACGTACCAATCCGCAGGAGGCGCAAGCTGCGTATAGAGAAGAGTCCAATAGGGAACAAAGTCAGGAACGCGCCACCTGGAATCAACGCCGCCGGAAACTGGGCGATGCGCTGACAAAAATTCAATTGTAACTGGCCGTATATAAGTGGAGCGCGATGGCTTGCAAAATCATCCAGCCTTCAGGCCATTGGTCAAAGCCCTGGCCGCTCTGCCCGTGAAGGAAAATGCAGATCATTATCATATCGCAAAACTGGGGAGAAAACGGGACACCGTATATTTAACGGCTCTCTTTCCCTATCGCATCCTTCTCCGCCAGCACCGACTGTACCATAAACGCCGACCGCGTCATCCCCGCGCGATTGGCCATGCGGTCAATCGCCTCAACTTGGCTTTTCCGCGCCGTGATGTTCATCCGCACGGTCGGTTCCGCCGGAGGGTCGACCGACACCAGAATGCACACCGCATCCTTACGCAACGGGTCGCCCGCCAGATCGTCGAGGCTTGACGGTTCCGGAATGGCTTCGCCGTCCTCCGCCATGCCCTGGATATGCAGTTCCAGCGCTTCCGGCGCAAGCGCCTGCGCCTCGGCCAGTGTCGCGCCCGCCGTAACGCATCCCGGAAAGTCGGGGAAGCTGACCCCGAAATCGGAATCGGCGTCTTTGTGCAGATAAGCGATATAGTCCATCTTCATCTCCTTAAAGCAGGCTATTTCAGTTTCAATCCCGCCTGTTTCTCGATGCTTTTCAGCGTACCGTGCGGTATATCCCTTTTCGGATGCGGTACCGTCACACGGCCCTTTTTAATCTTGTGCTTGAACTGCTTGTGACTACCCACCTGATTGACCTCAAACCAGCCATCCTCCCGCAGCGCCTTGATAACGTCCCGGCTGTTCACGTTTTACCTCAAGCTTTCTATAATAATGCGCATTTTTTGCGCATTTGTCAAGATCCATGACTGCTGGATTACTCTTATAACAATGCTATTTGATTATTCCATGACCATCATCTCCAAACTCACCCTCACCGTCCATGACCTGCAAAAGGTCAGCGACTTCTATCAGCAATCCGTCGGCCTTCGCCTTTTCTCCACGGATTCTACCTCACTGCTCTGGCTCCCGAATAATCCATTGATTTATCCATAATTATAAATATAATGCCCCTATATAAAAAAACAGGAGAGCCATATGTTGGGAATTCTTTTTAAAAGAAATGCAGACGAACCAGTGCAACCACGAATTCTGTCCGAGGCCGAACAATGGCGCGAGACAGATTATAAATATTATCCCTGCTTCCTCCCTGACGAATGGGTGGCATTGGAACTCGATACATGCGCGCATCAATCCATCGGCTGGAACTACGCCATGCACCGGAAGCCGTATATAGACGCACTGCTCAGGGCAGTTCATTCCAGGGTTGAACGTGACGGCGTGGAACATCACCCTGCCTTTGCTCCGCTGGTCAAAGCCCTGGCGGCGGCGCGGCATGGAAACGGAGAGCACGATCATATAGACAGGCTCGGCGCGATCAGAAAAACATTTGAACGTCCCAATCACTGGTCAACGCTTATGAATTATCCCGGGGTTGCGTTATAGGCGAAGTCCAAACGACTGGCAGGGTGGATAGGCAATATTTCTGATGACCACCATCTCCAAACTCACCCTCACCGTCCACGATCTCCAAAAGGTCAGCGACTTCTATCAGCAAGCCGTCGGCCTGCACCTCCTCTCCGCCGATGCCGCCACTGCCCGCCTTGGCACTGGCATAACCGCCCTGCTCGAATTGCGGCGCGATCCGGCGGCGCGGATGCGGTCGCGGCGAGAGGCCGGGTTGTTCCACACCGCCTTCCTTCTTCCCACACGCGGCGATCTGGCGCGGTGGATGCGCCATGCGGCGCAGGCGGATATCGCGTTGCAGGGCGCATCCGACCATCTGGTGAGTGAGGCGATCTACCTCGCCGATCCCGAGGGCAACGGCATCGAAATCTATGCCGACCGTCCGCCCGCAACCTGGGTCTGGCGCGACGGCATGGTGGAGATGCGCAGCGACCCGCTCGACCTCAGTGTCTTGATCCAAAGCGCCGGGCCGGAGCCATGGCAGGGCTTCCCCGACGCCGCCGTCATCGGCCATGTCCACCTCCAGGTCGGCGCGCTGCCGGAGGCGGAAGATTTCTACGCGGGCACCCTCACCGTCCCCGTCACCTGCCGCTACCCCGGCGCCACATTCTACGGCGCGAACGGCTACCACCACCATATCGCCACCAACACCTGGAACAGCAACGGCGCAGGCGGA
>JBGAQU010000088.1:0-11054 GCA_044220535.1 Alphaproteobacteria bacterium
ATGACAGCTGGGCATTAATGATATCGACCGTCTTCTGAATGACGGTCATCGTCTTCAGGCCGAGAAAGTCGAATTTTACCAGGCCTGCCTGCTCCACATATTTCATGTTGAACTGGGTGACGGGCATATCGGATTTAGGGTCGCGGTAGAGCGGGGTCAGTTCGTGCAACGGACGGTCGGCAATCACGACGCCGGCGGCGTGGGTGGAGGCGTGGCGGTAGAGGCCTTCCAGCTGCAGGGCGATGGTGATGAGCTTATCCGTCACCTCATCCTTGCCGCGTTCGGCGCGAAGGTCTGGATCCTGCTCCAATGCCTCACCCAGTGTGATCGGGTTGGCGGGGTTATTCGGGATCATTTTGGATATGCGGTCGACCTGGCCGTAGGGCATTTGCAGGACACGGCCAACGTCGCGCACTACGGCGCGGGCCTGTAATTTACCGAAGGTGATGATCTGCGCGACGCGATCGTAGCCGTATTTGCCCTGAACGTATTTGATGACTTCGTCGCGGCGGTCCTGGCAGAAGTCAACGTCAAAATCCGGCATGGATACGCGTTCGGGGTTTAGCATGCGTTCGAATAAAAGGCCGAAGCGCAAGGGATCAAGGTCGGTGATTTTCAGGGACCATGCAACAACGGAACCTGCGCCCGATCCCCTGCCCGGCCCGACGGGAATGTTATGATCCTTTGCCCATTTGATGAAGTCGGAGACGATCAGGAAGTAGCCGGAGAACCCCATTTTGATGATAACGTCGAGTTCGTATTGCAGGCGTTCACGGTAGGGTTTTGCGATGAATTCATGATCTGCATCCGGTGATAGAGGATAAACAAAATTCTCAAGCCTCCATTCCAGGCCCTGTTCGGATTGATCTTTCAACTCCTCAATTTCCGGGCGTCCACCTTCCGTGGCGAAGGGCGGCAGGATGGGCTGGATGGGTTTCAGCAGGAAATGGCAGCGTTGCGCGATCACCAATGTGTTTTCGACAGCCTCAGGCAGATCGGCGAACAGGTCGCGCATTGCTTCGGCGCTTTTGAAATAATGTTCTGTCGTTACCGTGCGGCGGTCTGATTCAGTAACATAACGGCCTTCGGCGATACAGAGCAGCGCGTCATGCGCTTCATGCATTTCCTTTTTGCCAAAGTAACAGTCATTGGTGGCAACCAGAGGAAGGTTGTGTTTATAGGCAAGATCGATCAGCGGCTCCTCGATCCGTTCCTCTTCCGGCATCCCATGGCGCTGCAATTCAATGTAGAGGCGATCGGGGAAGATGGCTTTCAGGCGTTTTAGTGCATCTTCCGCCGCCTTTGCCTGGTTATGCAGAAGGTATTGTGACACCGGGCCCTTAAGGCCACCGGTCAGGCAGATCAGGCCTTCATTGTATTTTTGCAGGTCTTCCCATTCGGCGAATACGCTGCCCGCGGGATCGCTGGATAAAAATGCCTCGCTGACAATGCGGCTGAGATGCTTATACCCGTTTTCACTCTGGGCCAGCAAAACCAGTTGGTGCCCTTCGAGGCCCATATTGACCTGGCAACCAATGACGGGCTGGATGCCGCCCTTCGCCGCCTCTAATGCAAATTCCATCGCGCCGAACAGATTGCCTGTATCGGTGACCGCCACGGCAGGCATCTGGTATTTCTGGCACAGCTTCACCAGATCCTTCACAGGGATCGCCCCTTCCGCCAGGGAATAGGCGGAATGGGTGTGGAGGTGGATGAAGGTTGGGTCAGGCATGGGAAAAAATAACATAATCTATGTAAGTTTTATCAATATATTCCGACGCTTCTAAACAAGAAATTTTAATTATTGACAAATTTTTATACATTATGTCATAAGCATTTTAAATCAACATAATGTAAGGATAAGGCTATGTTAAAGGATTTTAAAGAAGCTATCGGAAACTATGGCTATATTATTGGTGCTATGGCAGGTATTGGCTTGTTTATGTTTGCCGTGAATGTGATTGATAATCCTAAAAAAGCCATTGCTGATATAAAAGATGCTTTTTCTGGTTCATCAAATGCTCAAGTCCAGTTTCCTGATTGCAAAACAACAAAAAGCATTACTGTTGTGAGCGGCGGCCAAACTTACAATATCAATTGCGCTCCTTAACCTTCATTATTTTAAAAGCCCGTTTGGTGACAACCAAACGGGCTTTTTTATTAAATAAGAAATTAATAGCTAACCAATCGCCCGTCCTTCAATTCCAAAATCCTGTCCATCTGTTCTGCCAGATCCATATTGTGGGTGGCGATCAGGGCGCCGATGCCTGCATCGCGGACCAGTTCGATCAGGATCTCGAAAACTTCAGCCGAGGTTTTAGGATCGAGGTTACCGGTAGGTTCGTCGGCGAGCAGGATTTTGGGTTGGTTAGCCAGAGCGCGGGCCATGGCAACGCGTTGCTGTTCGCCGCCGGACAATCTGGCCGGGCGGTGGGTGAGGCGGTGGCCGAGACCAAGGGATTGCAGCAGGCCGGTGGCGCGGCGTTCGGCCGCATCATACGTCTTGCCCGCGATCATCTGCGGCAGGATAACGTTTTCGATGGCGGAAAATTCGGGCTGAAGGTAATGGAACTGATAGACGAAGCCAATAAAGCCCTGGCGCAGTTTCGTGCGTTCGTCATCTTTCATGCCGGTGACATCGCGCCCGGCAATTTCGATGCGGCCTGTTGTAGGGGTATCCAGCAGGCCGATCAGTTGCAGCAGGGTTGATTTGCCCGCGCCGCTGGGGCCGACCAGCGCAACCATTTCACCCTTGTCAAGTGACAGGTTCAAACCGTGCAGGACATTCAGGTTTTCACCACCCTGATGAAAGATACGACCGAGGTTTTCGACTTTTAGGAGCGTGTTACTCATACCTCAAGGCCTCCACAGGGTCGAGACGTGCAGCACGCCAAGCGGGATATAGTGTCGCCAGAATGGAGATAATGAATGCCATCAGAACGACACCCACCACTTCGTGCCATTCCACCTCTGCCGGGAGTTTTGAGAGGAAATAGATTTCGGCGGAAAATAATTCGGTATTGGTGAGGCGTTGCAGCACCTGCCGAATGGATTCGATGTTCAGCGCGAACAGTATACCCAGCAGCGCACCGGAGGCTGTACCAGCAAAGCCAATGCTTGCGCCTGTGAGCATAAAGATTTTCATCATGCTGTTACGGCCGGCGCCCATGGTGCGCATAATGGCGATGTCCCTGCCCTTATCCTTTACCAGCATGATCATGGAAGAAATGATGTTAAAGGCGGCGACGACGATGATCATGGTCAGGATCAGGAACATGACGTTGCGTTCCACCTGGATGGCGTTGAAGAAGCTGCCGTTCTGGTCGCGCCAGTCATAGACGTTGACCTGGCTGCCAAGTTTCAGTTCGATGGCCTTGCGGATGGTGTCCGGTTTGGTCGGGGTGGTCGTGAAGACTTCGAGCGAGGTCACGGCGTTGGGGATCTGGAAGAAAGTCTGCGCGGCTTCAAGCGGCATAAAGACGAAACCGGAATTGTATTCGAACATGCCGACATCAAAGATGATTGCTACATGGTAACTGGCCGAGCGCGGAATGGTGCCGAACGGGCTGGCGCGGCCTTTCGGGGCAATCAGGGTGATGCGGTCACCGATGCGCAGTTGGTATTTTTTGGCCATTTCGTCGCCGATCGCCACGCCGTCGCCCTGAAAATCCTTAATGTCGCCAGCCTGAATGGAGGTGGACAGCACGGGTTTTTTCGCGAAATCCTCCGCGCTTAGGCCCCGTATGATCGCGCCGGAGGCCGCGCCGTTGATAGATAACAGCGCCTGGCTTTCAATAGAAGCGCCAACGCCGGTGACGCCCTGGATCTCGGCAACCTGGCGGGCGAGCTGTTTATAATCCTGCATCGGGCCGCTTTGGGTATAAACATTCACATGGCCGTTCAGGCCGACGATACGCCCGACCAGTTCGGCGCGGAAGCCGTTCATGACCGACATGACGATGATCAGCGTGGCCACGCCCAGCATGATGCCCAGGAATGAAAATGCCGCGATCACGGATACGAAGCCTTCGGCTTTGCGTGCCCTTAAATAGCGTCCGGCGACCATGCGTTCGAAAGGTGAGAACATTCGAGGATTTCTCTGTACAAGTGTTTGTAAGTTATTATATTGAAAATGAAAAAAAGGAAAGCGCTATGTCGGATAAATTAACAATTACGGGTGGCGATGCCAAGTCGGGCGAAGAATTTGCCCCTGTTTCTAAGCACGGATCACCCCAGCTTGAAATGCTTATAAAATTTAAAAAAAACGTCCGGGGTAGGATACCCGAGGGTTTGACTGTTGAAGAATTTGAAAGGAGAAGGATGGCTATTCTGGCTGCCTTTATCAGCAATGGCTATGCCGACGAAATATCAGGAGAATGTGAGGAAATTCGCCAAACCCCGCAGATTGCCGGTCCCTGAACTGGTTATTATGCAGCAAATGCATGACAGATATGTTTATGTAAAAATTTAATTGTCATTGTATATGAGAGACTGTTACGATTCCCTCATGAACCCACAGCGCCATATCTCGCGATTTTATTGGCTCTCCTGACGAAGGGGTGCCCGCGTTCTATTTTGCCAAAAACAAAACAGCCCGGACCTCTTCCCCTGAAGGAAGTGCGGTCTGACGGCCTTTACCCCTTCTTTCAGCGATTTCACTAAAAAGGCCGGAAATGAATAGAAGGAGAAAACCATGATAACGACCCTGCCCGTATTCACACTGTCTGCCGATGGTAATGATGCTTTATTGGTGGATGAAGTTCCTCCCGGCCCGCCTGTAGATGCTAGGCCAGCCAAGGGAGCGTACATCCATCCCTCATTGAGGCAATTATTTCCTTTGGCAATGGCGGTTGACAATGATGTGCAACTGGTAACGTGCCATATTATTGGCAAGCCGGTTTCACATCAGCAGCATTTCCTGGTAAGCGGCGGCGTCCGTGTTCAGACCTATGGAATGACCGACTGAACTGTCCGCCGAGGGATTAACTTGATGCGCCAAATCCACAATAGTGGTTTTGGCGCATTTTGTTGTATGATGCAGTTCTTGCTCGGCCACGGGTATCGCCATGGACGAAAAATCTTCCTTCGTTATGAATTCGATCTCTTTCAACTCATGGCCAACCAGTATCTGCGTCGTTGCAAATGAAATGGCGTTGCTTGCGCAAGCATAATCGCCCCTGTAGTTTGCTTTTACCTGCGTCCATACATGGATATTTTCTTTTATAGCCATGTTAAAGGCAGTCTTTAATAATAAAGGCGGACCATAGTCAGGCGAAAGCAGCACTGCATTTGCGGCTGTAAAAATGCCCGTCAACAGCGCCGCCATTTTTAACGGGCTTAAATTTGCAATATGAGTATTGGCTTTTTTAAGTTTGCCAGAGATTGCCTCAAAGCTATTTGACGATTTTTTCGACATTTAAAACACTTCGGGTTGACTGAAATGAAACAGTAAGCCCGGATAGTCGATCACGGTGTTTTTGCATGCAGGAAGGCGCGCCAGTTCCTGTTGCGCAATCGTGGCAATTTTTTTAACAACATCATCGTGAGTTAAGGTTTTCAATTCAGGCAGCGTGTAGTTTTTTGAAACCTGGTTTGTGGCATAAGAAACCGCGTTATCCGTGCAAAATGCATCGCCAAGATAAGGAATCAGCGTAGTTGTCCAAATAGGTTTCTGACCTTTTACAGCCATGTTAAATCCTACCTGCATAGTATCGTAATGATTTAATGGCCCGCTCATGACGGTGGCCATTGTAAAGGCCATGTAAACAGGGAGGCCTACAATCAGTGTTGCATTCGCTGGCCCAACTTTGTTTGCCAATTCATTATATGCGGTTTTGGCAAATGATACGGCTGCATTAAATGGGTTTTTTATCAATATGACCTTCCCAAAATAATCTTGCGCCCTTCATCCTCAAACGGCAGGCAGCGTGGAGTGACGGAAAATTCTTTACGCACGGCGTCCAACGTGGAGTCGCCCAGCAGTGAAGAATCCAGCTTTACGAAACCTTTTGTGTCGGAGGCGAAGAAGTCGCGGGCTGCCTTGACATCCTTCACATCCTGGATATTGCCATCGCGGAATGCGCGGGATTTGTTCAGCATGTCGGATTGCATGGCTTGTAATACGCCGGCAATCGACCCTGCGAATTCATCGACCGAGACTGTTTTCTTTGAATCCTTGCCGAGATCCCGGCGGATATAGGTGAGTTGGCCTTCATCCATTTCGCGCTGGCCGATTTCAACACGGACAGGTACGCCCTTCTTGATGCAGGACCACATTTTGTCGGGCGTGCGAGCGTCCGATGCGTCCAAGTGAACGCGTATGCCGGATGCTTTCAGGCGTTTTGCCAGAGCCTGGCAATAGTCGATGACCGGGCCGCGGCCGCTATCGTCACGAATGACAGGGATGATAGCAATCTGATGCGGGGCAATGCGGGGCGGCATGATCATGCCGTCATCATCCGCATGGCTCATGATCAACCCGCCGATGGAACGGGTGGAGAAGCCCCATGAGGTGGTGTGCGCATGGTGCATCTGGCCGTCTTCGCCCTGGAAGGCGATGTTGAAAGATTTGGAGAAATGCTGGCCGAGATTGTGGGATGTGCAGGCCTGTAGAGCCTTACCATCCTGCATCATGGCTTCGATGGTGTAGCTGCGGTCTGCGCCCGGAAAACGTTCGTCGTCCGACTTTTCGCCGTTAATGCCGGCAATGGCCAGGCATTCTTCATATAGCCGGTTATACACACCAAGCATTTTGATAGCATCTGCCTGCGCTTCTTCCGCCGTGGCGAACGCGTTATGCCCTTCCTGCCACAGGAATTCAGAGGTGCGAAGGAACATGCGGGTGCGGAGTTCCCAACGCATGACGTTGCACCACTGGTTCAGTTTTAGTGGCAGGTCGCGATAGGACTGCACCCATTTCGCCATCGAGTCGCCGATGATGGTTTCAGAGGTCGGGCGGATAATAAAGGGTTCTTCGAGCTTTGCTGACGGTGCGGGGACCAAGCCGCCATCCGGGCCTTTTTCAAGCCTGTGATGGGTAACGATCGCGCATTCCTTGGCGAAGCCGTCGATATGTTCGGCTTCGCGGCTGATGAAGCTGAGAGGGATCAGGAGCGGGAAATAGGCGTTCTGCACGCCCTCCTCCTTGATCATATCATCCAGCGCGCGCTGGATGTTTTCCCACAGCGCATAGCCATAGGGTTTAATGACCATGCAGCCGCGTACGGGTGCGTTCTCGGCCATGTCGGCGGCTTTAATGACCGACTGGTACCATTCAGGAAAGTTTTCTTCCCTCGTCGGTGTGATTGCCGTCTTTGCTTTACCGCCGCTTTGCGCGGCCTTTTGTGCCTGTGCCATTACTGACCCTGTTTCCATTTAATGTCTTTTTTCTGGATGCCTTTGCCTTCCTGGATCGTGATGGTGGGCAGAGGCGGCGTTTCTTCATCCGTTTCCGCTTCGGGCACCATCGTGCCGGGCGGTGTTTTGAAATCGGCTGGCGGCGACAGATCCGGCTGTTGTTTTGCTCCCGGCGTTTTTATGAATGCGCCAGGCGGCGGTGGAGGCGGCAGGATCGGCGGCGGAACGTCGAGCGGTTTTTTAGGCGGAGCGACCGGTTGCGGCGGTTGTGTCGCGGCAGGGGTTGCCGGGGTAGAGGGTGCGCGGCCGCACAATACGTTGGCCTGCTGCGTCATATCCTGGCCGTTATAGGTGACGATGCCGTCTTTACGGATCTCAAGATTGCCAGTCACGGTTTCAAGCTGGGTGCCGGCAGGCAGCGGGCCATTGAGACGGCGCGCCAGATCGACAGTCAGCGGGATTTTAACGATATCCGGCACCATGGACTGGCCGCCGTTGTTATAATCCGCCGGGACGACCGGCTTGCCATGCACATCGACGCCCGGTTCATAGGCGACACCCTTCGCGCTTTCATGTTTTGAAAGGATTTTGCACAGGGCGCTGGTTGTGTCCTGCGCCTTTGCCGGAAGGGTTCCGGCGATGAAAATTGCCAGTGTCAGGGCTGCGCGTCTCATTGTAATCCATCCTCCCGCATCATACCGGATGCGATTTCGTGAAAGTCGATGATATCCATTTTCATAAGAAATTCAATGACCAACCAGATTATCGCAGACAGAATAGTGGTGGCAATTATTTTCAGCTTAAGACGCGGATTGGCGGGCGCGCCGGGGGCATTTCCAAGCTGCGGCTGTGCCTGCGGCGCGTTTCCCCAGGGCAGGACCGCAAACAATGCGGTCCACCAGACAATAAAATAGACGAACAGGCCGGATACGAGGTTCATGGCATCAATCTTCCAGTCTTACCACATGCACCGTCGTATTTGGCTTGATGCCCAATACATGTTGAACGAAGCGGCGGACGCCAATGCGGATTTCTTCGTGGACCATGTGATCATCGTTCACATCATCATTGCTCATATCCGCAATAATATCCTCAACCTCTTGGACCAACTCGGTTTCGATTTTCTTTTCGGCTTCGTTGGACGGGTCGATCAGGCCGATGGTAGAGATTTTAGGATCAGCCAGCAATTCGCCACGGTCGTCCATGACCAGAGAGACATGAACCGTGCCGGAGAACTGCAGCTTGCGCCGAGCGGAAATCGCCTCGTGATCGGCCTTTATGATTCGGTTTGTTTCGACCGCCAGCAGGCCGGTTGGAACATGATCCTCAATTTTTGCCTTACCGGGCGCCAGGCAAATGACGGCGCCGTTGATTGGAACCACAGTTTCCGGCACGCCCATATCGCGGGCCAATTGGGCATGGGCTTCGAGTTGCAGGCGTTCGCCGTGCACCGGCACTACGATTTGTGGCTTGATCCAGGACAGCATATCCCGGATTTCATCGCTGCGTGGGTGGCCGGAGGCGTGGATCAGATGCGGCGTATCGCTTTCGCCGATGATTTTTACGCCGGCGGCGCTGAGGTTGTTTTTGACGATATCGATTTCTTTTTCGTTACCCGGGATGGCGCGCGCGGAAAAGATTACGGTGTCGCCACGTTTCAACAGGACGTTCTGGTGTTCGCCCCGAGCCATGCGGGCCAAGGCAGCGCGTGCTTCACCCTGCGATCCCGTCACGATCATGACGATGGATTTATCGGGCATGCTCTCGACGTCATCTTCGGTCAGGAAATCATGGATATCCTTCATATAGCCGCAGGTACGTGCCGCGTTGGTCATGTTGTGGAGAGAACGGCCTACGATCGCGACTTTACGCTCGCAAGCCTTTGCAGCTTTTACGATGCTGCGTACGCGCCCGACATTAGATGCGAAGATTGTGACGGCAATGCGCCCGGTGCATTCGCGGAAGACGGCCTCCAAGCCTTCTGCCACCTCACCTTCGGAGGCAGAGCGGCCCGGTGATGGAGCGTTTGTGGAATCGCCGATATAAGCCAATACGCCATCATCGCCGATGGATTTAAACATATCGACATCGACGGGGTCGCCAAGGACGGGCGTTGGGTCAAGGTTCCAGTCGCCGCTGTGCAGGATTTTACCTAGCGATGTGCCGATTAGAAGCGAAGACGCTTCAGGGATCGAATGGGTGACGGGCAGGAATTTTACGCTGAACGGCCCAAGCTCGATGGTTTCATTGAAACCGACGATGTTGATTTTCGCCTTTTTGCATTCAGGAAATTCCTGGAATTTCTGGAGCAGGATGGCAGCGGTGAATGCGCCACAGTAAATCGGGCATTTCAGGCGCGGCCACAGGCGCGGAACCGCGCCGATATGGTCTTCATGCGCGTGAGTGATGATCAGCGCCTCGAGATTATCAAGGCGTTCTTCAAGAAAAGCCGGATCGGGCAGCATGATGTCGATGCCGGGGAATTTCTCATCAGCAAAGCCCATGCCGAGATCGACGGCAATCCAGCGGCCGCCGATTGTGTACAGGTTGAAATTCACTCCGAACTGTTCCGCGCCGCCAAGCGGGACGAAATACAGTTTTTCCGGGTCGAAATTTTTAGTGAGAGTCTTACTCGGTGTTTTGTTCTTTTTCATTCTAGTGTGTTTTCTTTTTCTGTCTGTCGTAAATGTAAAACAATCCGCGCAAAGTCAGATCGTCGTCGGTTTTGTTGATGCAATCGACGCTGCCCGCGAACAAATTGGCCAGGCCACCCGTGGCGATGACGAAGGGTTTTTCGCCTAGTTCATCCGCCATGCGTTTGACTAGGCCTTCAATCATGCCTGCATAGCCCCAGTAGACGCCGGATTGCATTGCATCCACTGTGTTGCGGCCGATGGCCGCGTCGGTTTTCTGGACAGTGATTTTTGGCAGTTTTGCCGCCGCCATCTGTAATGCTGTCATGGATAAATTGACACCAGGGGCAATGGAGCCGCCGCAATAGGCGCCCTGCCCGTCTATCACGTCGAAGGTCGTCGCTGTGCCGAAATCAATGACGATGGCGGGGACTTTGTAATCTTTCAGCACCGCGACTGAATTCACCAGCCTGTCCGCACCGATTTCGTTCGGGTTGTTCAGTTTGATTTTCAATCCCAGATCCAGCGCCGCGCTGACCAGAAGCGGCTCAACATGAAGTGTTTTTTTGCAGAACTGAATCAGGTGGAAATTCGCATCCGGCACGACCGAGCTGATGATCGCGTCCGTAATATCCTCAAGCTGCAATTTATGGATAGAGAGCAACTGGAAAATCCAGGCGGCGTATTCATCCGCCGTGCGGCCCGCATCGGTCCGGCAACGCCAGGATTGCACCATGGCGCCATCGCGAAACACCGCGAAGGTGAAATTGGTATTGCCTGCATCGATGGCGAGGAGCATGAAGCCGTTATTCCATTATTATTAAGCCATTAGGCGTCGCGCCGAATGTATAGTGCATTGCAAAACAATGACAGCAGGAAAATAGAGAGTTTTATATAATATGTCAATTTTTAAAGATTATATCAGCTGAGTTGATCATTGTTTCTTTGCCATCCTGTAAAAGGACCAGCGCCCCGTTTTTATCGATATTTTTAAATATGCCCTCACGTGTTTCCGATGCCATGCGTGCTGTGATCATCGAGCCTAACCCATGCGCCTGTTTCAGC
>JBGAQU010000089.1:0-10657 GCA_044220535.1 Alphaproteobacteria bacterium
GTCGTATTGTTCGCGGCTTTGGGCTTCGCGGTCAGCAATATGATGCGCGGCGACTCCCTCGGAAAACAGGGGGAGGTGCAGGTGATGTCCGCCGTCACCATCATCCAGTATGCCGAAGCCGTCCGCAACGCGGTCAGCACCATGAAAATCGACGGAATCGACGATGCCGCCTTCTGCTTTGACGCCCCCGGCTGGGGCAATGCGGGGTATAACCACGCGGGCTGCGCCAAGCCGCAGAACAAGGTGTTTGACGGCTCAGGCGGCGGCGTGATGTGGGAAGCCGCGCCGAAAGATGTGATGGCGGGCTCCGCCTGGCTGTTCACCGGCGCCAACGGCGTCACGGGGATCGGCAGCGATTGTGCCGCCGCGGACTGCGCGGATTTGAAAATGGTGCTGCCGGGGCTGGGCCGGGATGTCTGCATCTCCATCAACAACCAGTTGAAAATCAGCATGCCCGGCGGCGAACCGCCGGACGATTCAGGCTATGACATGACGAAATTCGCAGGCGTTTATTCCAGCACCGGCACCGGCGATATCGGTGATGAAGCGGGCAGTGCGGGCCTGTCAGGCCGGACGCAAGGGTGTTTCAAATCGACATCCTTGCCTGTGTCCGGCACCTATCACTATTACCGCGTTCTGCTCAGCCGCTGATCAGACCAGGGCTGGCGTTGGCAACCTGGCCTCTGGTTCTTCCTCATCATCATACTCCGCGTCTTCGTCATCCGTTTTTTCAGGCTTGGCTGCAGAGCGAAAGGCAAAGGTCAACTCAGATTTTTTGTCTTTAGGTTCGGTAGCGGAAATATAAACCTCGCCGCCATGCTCCAGCCTGCCAAACAGGAGTTCGTCAGCCAGGGGTTTTTTGATGTATTCCTGAATGACGCGTGCCAGAGGGCGTGCGCCGTATTGCGGATCATATCCCGCCTTGGCCAGCCACGCGCGGGCCAGGTCGTCCACCTCCATGCTGACTTTTTTGTCGAGGAGCTGGATGTCCAGTTCTTTCAGGAATTTATCGACGACAGGATTCATGTTATGGAGTTTGTTGAAGTGAATGACGCGATCCAGGCGGTTGCGGAATTCCGGTGTGAACAGGTTTTTAATGGCCGCACCTTTGTCCGATTCAGATTGTGAACTGTTACCAAAACCCATTGCCGGCCTGCTGTCTTCTGTAGCGCCTGCATTGGTTGTCATGATCAGGATGATGTTGCGGAAGTCGACGGATTTACCGTTATTGTCCGTCAGCTTGCCGTAGTCCATCACCTGCAGCAAGATATTGAACACATCAGGATGTGCTTTTTCGATCTCATCAAGCAGCAATACAGCATGTTTGTGTTTATCGATGGCATCAGTCAGCAATCCGCCCTGATCGAATCCTACATAGCCGGGTGGCGCGCCGATCAGACGCGATACGGCATGGCGTTCCATATATTCGGACATGTCGAAGCGGATCAGCTCAACGCCCATCGTTTTGGCAAGTTGTCTGGCCGCTTCGGTTTTGCCGACACCCGTGGGACCCGCGAACAGATAAGAACCGATGGGTTTGAGCGGGTCGCGAAGGCCCGCAGACGCCATTTTGACGGCTCCGCTTAATTCTCTTAAGGCATCATCCTGCTGGAAAACATTGGCTTGAAGGTCTTCTTCCATATGCCGTAGTTTTTCCGTGGCGCTGGCAGTCACCTCTGCGGCGCGCTTGTTTCCTGTCATCAGGGCAACGGTGCGCTGTATGTGTGCGGGTCTGATGATTTTTTCTTCGGGAAGGCCCTGCTTCCTTAATTTTTCGTTTGCCAGCACGAATGCAGCGCCTGCTTCATCGATCACATCGATGGCTTTATCGGGCCATTGGCGATCCGGAATATATCTTCCTGAAAGGTCGACGGCGGCCTTGACGGCGTTCAAAGTGTAACGGATCCCATGATGTTTGGCATAAATTCCCTGAATGCCAAGCATGATCTCAACCGTGTCATCGCGTGTGGGTTCGTTGACGTCTACTTTTTTGAATCGACGTGCAAGGGCCGCGTCTTTAACGAAGTAATTATCGTATTCCTTGAGCGTGGTTGCGCCAATGCAGCGCATTTCATTGCTGGCCAAAGCCGGTTTTAAAATATTGGATGCATCCAGGGAACCGCCACCCGTGGCGCCTGCACCGACAAGGGTGTGGATTTCGTCGACGAATAATATAAACAGTTTTCAGCCGTTCTTCAAAATCACCGCGATATCGCGTACCGGCCATCAATGCGGCTAAATCAAGGGAATAGATCTTTACGCCTTCCAGCGCGGGGATTTCGCCATTTTCAATTTTCCAGGCAATGCCTTCGGCAATGGCGGTTTTACCCACGCCCGGTTCACCGGCCAGAATGACATTGTTTTTCTTTTTGCGGAAAAGTGTCTGAACAGTTTCCTGGATTTCTTTTTCCCGACCGATAAACGCGTTTCTTTTTCCCGACTTCACCTTGGCGTTCAGGTCAATGCAATAAGCAGACAGCGCTTCACCTACCGGTTTTTTTGGGGCTGGTTCTTGACCATCTTGCGTGCTGGAATGTGCCATTTCTTTCGTCTTTCCTTGATTGTATTTTTGCATGTTATCCATGGTCGCTTTGACCTTGAATCTTCCAAGAAGCGCTTTGCACTCACTGTTATGCCAGGTCATTACATATAGGACATCCAGAAGACCGAAAGGGTGCACCTCACGTCCATTTGTATCAGCCTCCGCCTGCATCAGCGCCTGATTCAGGCTCTGCATTTTAGGGTCGACATGAATATCTTCGGCAGGTATGACGTTCAGCGGTATTCCAGCCAGATGGCTTTCGAGCGCCTGGGTCAAATTTTCAAGATCTATATTATTTTCATTAAGAAAACGCCGGACTATGGGCTGTTCAATAATCGCTCTTAAAAGATGTTCTGGCTTTATAGAGTCATTGCCTCTTTCTATGGCCAGCTCCTTGGCCCGAATAAAAGCATCTTTCACCGATTTATCGAACGCCATGTTTCCCTGTCCCTGTTAACGGCCATGCCCGAAAAGCGCATAAGGCGCATTTTTATTTCAATGGGTCATGACAATATGACGCAGTATGGCAAATCCATGCGCCAAAAGGAAAGAAAAATTTTAGGAATTAAGCGATTTCAGTGCTTTGGGTCAGGCGTTTGGCCGATTTATCGTCGGTAAACGCAAAATTTAACTCATTCCCGTCAAAGCCGATGCTGACATGGCCGCCATTGGCCAGGCGGCCGAACAGCAATTCCTCGGCCAGCGGGCGTTTGACCTTCTCCTGAATCACGCGGGACAGCGGCCTTGCCCCCATGGCGGGGTCGTAGCCGATGCGGGCCAGGTATTTGCGGGCATCCTCGGTCAGGGAAATGACGACGTTGCGGTCGGCGAGCTGCGCTTCCAGCTGAATCACGAACTTGTCGACCACGCGGATCACGGTTTCGGGTTTCAGCGGCGCGAAGGGCACGATGGCGTCCAGGCGGTTCCTGAATTCCGGCGTAAAGCTGCGCTTGATTTCTTCCTGGTCGTCATCCATGCGGAATTCACGCTCGAAGCCCAGCGGCGCGCGGGCCATTTCACGGGCCCCGGCATTGGTGGTCATGATCAGGATCACATTGCGGAAATCGACCGTCTTGCCGTTATTGTCGGTCAGCTTGCCGTAGTCCATGACCTGCAGCAGGATGTTATAAATATCCGGATGCGCTTTCTCGATCTCATCCAGCAGCAGCACGCAATGCGGATGATGATCGATGGCGTCGGTCAAAAGCCCGCCCTGCTCAAACCCGACATAGCCGGGCGGGGTGCCGATCAGGCGTGACACCGCGTGGCGTTCCATGTATTCCGACATGTCGAAGCGCTGCAATTCGACACCCAGCGTCTTCGCCAGCTGCCGCGCGACTTCCGTCTTGCCGACGCCTGTAGGACCGGAAAACAGGTAAGAGCCGATTGGTTTTTCCGCTTCGCGTAATCCTGCGCGTGATAGCTTAATGGAATCCGCAAGGATACGGATCGCCTCGTCCTGGTCGAACACCATGGTTTTCAGGTCGCGTTCCAGATTCCGCAGCAATTCACGGTCGTCTTTCGTAATGCTTTGCGTCGGGATGCGCGTGATCGCGGCCACGACTTGTTCGATGTCATGGACATCATTTCCGGTCGCCAATATATTTGGCGGAGAGTTCGACCGCTGACTTCAAAGCTTCCGGCGTATATTCTATGCCGTGATGCTTCTCGTAATAAGGCTTCAGGCCCTTCAGGATCTGGATCGTCTCATCGATGGTTGGTTCCTTCACGTCGATCTTCTGGAAGCGGCGCACCAGCGCGCGGTCCTTCTCAAAATAATTCCGGTATTCCTTATAGGTCGTGGAGCCGATGCAGCGGATTGCGCCGGATGACAAGGCGGGTTTCAGTAAATTCGACGCATCCATCGCGCCGCCGGATGTCGCGCCCGCGCCGATCACCGTATGGATCTCATCAATAAACAAGACTGCGCCGTCGATCTTCTCGATCTCGCCGATCACGGCCTTCAGGCGCTCTTCAAAGTCGCCGCGATAACGCGTCCCGGCAAGCAACGCGCCCATGTCGAGGGCGAAGATCGTGGCGTTGAACAGCACTTCCGGCACCTGGCGGTCGACGATGCGCTTGGCCAGGCCTTCGGCAATGGCGGTCTTGCCGACGCCGGGATCGCCGACATACAGAGGGTTGTTTTTGCTGCGGCGGCACAGGATCTGGACCGTGCGGTCCACTTCCTTCTCCCGTCCGATCAGCGTGTCGATTTTGCCCTTTTTGGCTTTTTCATTCAGGTTGACGCAATAGGCGTCCAGCGACTCGCGCCCCGTCTTAACAGGTTTTTCTTCCGTGGCTTCGGTATCCGCGCCTTCCGGCGTACGGGTTTCCGACTGGCCCGGCACTTTGGCGATGCCATGCGAAATATAATTGACCGCATCGAACCGCGTCATATCCTGTTCCTGCAGGAAATACACGGCATGGGATTCGCGTTCGGAGAACAGGGCGACCAGCACATTCGCGCCCGTCACTTCCTCACGGCCCGAAGACTGCACATGGATCGCCGCGCGTTGCAGCACGCGCTGAAACGCGGTCGTCGGTTTCGACTCCTCCGCATTGCGGTCGACCAGATAGGACAGCTCATTGTCGAGGTAATGCTGCAGCTGTTCCTTCAAGGACGGCAGCGAGATTCCGCACGATCTTAAAACCGCCATCGCGTCCTGGTCATCGACCAGGGCCAGCAGCAGATGCTCCAGCGTCGCATACTCATGATGCCGTTCATTGGCAATGGCAAGGGCGCGGTGGAGGGTATGTTCAAGATTGCGTGAGAGCATGCGGATACTGTCTTTCCAGTTGTCTGAATAATATAAACATAGAACACCTTTTAAGGTAAAGGAGTCCTTAATTTCAGTTTATCAGGGAAAGGTTGAAGGAAGGTGAACGGGGTGTTGGCGATTGGTTATTGGAAATTCCTTTTATTCCAATGACTAATGACCAATTACTCCTTTTCCATCGTGCATTGCAGCGGCTGTTCGCTGGCGCGGGCGAAATCCATGACCTGTTGCACCTTTGTTTCCGCGACTTCATAGGTGAAAATGCCGCAGATGCCAACCCCGCGCCTGTGGACATGCATCATGATGTCGGTGGCTTCCTGGCGGTTCTTGCTGAAGAATTTTTCGAGCACATGGACCACGAATTCCATCGGCGTGTAATCGTCGTTCAGCAGCAGCACCTTGTACATGGACGGCTTCTTGGTCTTCTGCCGGGGTTTCAGCAGAATGCCGGTCTGGCGTTTGTCCTCCCGCTCATGGTCGCGGTCGTCGCCCGTGCCGTTTTGTTCGGTCATATTTACAAAGTGTTTCAATGCCATGGGATTATTTTATCACGGTTCATGAAAAATTTCTTATCACGAATACAGGTGAATTGAACAGATGGAAGATGGATGAGGCAGAACTTACAGAACGCGCCCGTTAACCATTATCGTCATCCCGGCTTTCGCCGGGATGACGGGTGTGATTGAGAGGTTCTATAAAAGAAATCCGGCCTCTTGTAAGAGACCGGACATCTGTAACAAGCATTCTTTAAACCTTAAGCGGCAACCGCGTCCGAAACCTTGCGGATCGAACGGTTCATCTGGTCGTTGATCGGCTCGAACGCTTCGGAGGCCAGCTTGACGGTCAGTTCCGACAGGCGGGTGGTGGTCGCCATGAAATCGTCGAAGCTTTGCTGCGCCAGGCGGTTGTTGGCTTCGGTCAGCTCACTCAGCGTACGGCAACCGAGCAGACTCTTGAAGCCTTGTGCGTTTTTCTCGGCCGAGGTCTGGGCCATCTGGATGCAGGTCTTGAACACGTCTTCCATGCCTTTGAAAACGATGTTGCCGGACTGGATCACGGCGTCCATGCTTTCCTTGCCGGATGCGGCGGCGTCCTGGGTCATGCGGTCGAATTGCTGTTTTTTCTGGGTCATAAGGGTCTCCATTGTCTGTGTTACGGCCGCGTTGCGGGGGCGGAACGCCGTCACGGTGCTGCCGGGCCGGATGATTTTCGTGGCCGATTGCGCGGCGCGGCTTGCGGGTTTGCGGGCCTTGCCTTTGGCAGCCGGTTTCTTGGTGGACTGTTTCTTTGCCATGTTAAAGCTTTCTATCAGTCGTTGAGTTGTGCGTCTGACGGCAGTGTCGCACAGCCCATGCCGCATCGCAATATGCAGGAGCAGATATCCCCCGCCATTTATGATGCAGCGCACAATACCAATATAGACCCAAGTTTAGGCAAGGTCAAGCGTATTTTTGTGCATCGCACAAATCAAGGATAGGACATATTTTATACTGCTTCGCTTGACAAAATTGACCTTCCTGCCGTATCTTTACAAAAAAATTATCAAAATTGGGTTGGGACAATGGGATTAACACGATGCGTGGGCGTATTAAGCCTGTCTTTCTGCATTCTGGCAGGCGCCGGCGCAGCCGACGCAAAATCAAAAACAAAAATCAAGCCTTTCAGCCCCTATGTCGGTCAGCAGGCCATGCTTGTCATGACCTATCCCGAAGGCGTAAAACTCCAGGGGAAAAATGAGAATGCGCTGTGTCATCCGGCATCGCTGACCAAAGCCGCCACGGCTGCCATGGTTTATGAATTGCTGGCGCAGAAAAAAATCACTTTGGATAAACAGATAGATGTATCCGCCCATGCGGAATCCATGCCTCGGACAAATCTTGGCTTGAAAAAGGGAATGAAGATCACAATAGGAGATGCTTTGAAAGCTCTGTTTATTGTGTCCGCCAATGATGCTGCCGCAGCCCTTGCGGAATTTGTGGCGAGCGATGAGGCGGAGTTTGCACGGCAGATGACAAAATTTGTGCAATCCCATGGCATGAAGGATACAGTGTTTCGCAACGCGTCCGGCCTGCCTGATCCCGAACAGGTGACAACGGCCCATGATATGGCCCTGCTGTTATCATTCATCGTCCGGAATTACCCGCAGTATCTCGACCTGATGAATCAGACCGAATTTACCTTTGGCGGCAAGACCTATAAAGGCCACAGCCATTTTCTTGAGGATGTTCCGGGCGCGGAGATAGCCAAGACCGGTTTTACATTTGCGTCCTTTAATAACCTTTTAGTCTCAGTGAAGCGGGGTGAAAACGGTCCGCGCCTGATTGGCGTGGTCATGGGTGTTCACGGCGCGAAAAAGGCAAGCGCCTTGCTTGCCGAACGCATTGATGAATGGTATCAGATTGCCAGCGTTGCCCGCGTGCCAGCGCACAAAAGCGGTGCGATTGCGCTCAACCCTTAAATTGTCCTGAAAATTCCCATATCTTCGCCTAAACCAAACCGTTTGCATGGACAGGCCGGATATGGTCGTTTAATATGGTTAGTGAAATTCGTTTCATCCCTATTAAGACTGTCTTTACACACTGCGCCCGCTTTCCTTCCGGAGCCGTCATGACATCCGCAACGACCAAACAAACATCCGGATCAGCGTGGAGCGGTATGTGCAGACTGATATGCATTTTTATGTTCCTGATATTTTCTTCGGCATGTCTCGTGCCTTCTTACGCCGCCGAAACCAAACCCGCCGCGACGGCTTCAAAACCCCAGGCTAAAAAAACCGCACCTAAAAAATCGGAAAAGAAAAAAGCCGCATCTAAAAAAACCAGTCAGAAAACAGCGAAGAACTCTCCGCCCAAAGTCGTGCTGATCGGACGGGATCCCAAATATGCCTCCATCGTCATGGATGCCGATACAGGCATTATCCTGCAACAGGACTCGCCGGATAAAGTGGTCTATCCCGCATCGCTGACCAAAATGATGACGCTGATGGTCACGTTCGACGCCCTGCAGCAGGGGCGGGTGACGTTGCATGACCAGGTGAACATCTCCTCCTATGCCCACTCCATGGCGCCCAGCAAGCTGAACCTGCCTGTTGGCTCCAGCATTCGGCTGGATCAGGCGATCGGCGCCATCGTGACAAAATCGGCCAATGATATTGCCGTCGCCGTCGCTGAACATGTCGGCGGCACCCATGGCACGTTCGTATCGATGATGAACCGCAAGGCGGTCGCTATCGGCATGAACAGCACTTACTTCACCAATGCCTGCGGCCTGCACAATGCAAAACAGGTAACGACGGCGCGGGATATGGCGCGGCTGGGCCGGGCGTTGATCTATGATTATCCGCGCTACTACCGTTATTTTTCGATGCAGAATTTCAGTTATAAAGGCAATATCTACGCCAACCACAACCATCTGATGGAAACCTATCGCGGGATGGATGGCATCAAGACTGGGTATATCGTGCCGTCCGGCTTCAACCTTGTCGCATCCGCCAAGCGCGGTGACCGCCGCTTGATCGGTGTTGTCTTCGGCGGACGCTCCGCCAAATCGCGCGATGCGCAGATGGCGAGCCTGTTGGACAGTGGATTTGCGCGGCCCAGTACCGTCGCGGTGGCGAATGCAGCGCCAGCGCAGAAACCGGTGGTTGCTGCGACAAATACTGCAACCGGTGACGCCGCCCGCTGGGGCGAACTGGCGCCGATGCTGCAGAACAAGGCGGTTGCCAATGTGATTGGGCAGGGGGACATCGATCCTATCGTCATTTCCCGCCTGGATCCGTCGCGCTCGTCTGCGGACAGTGTGCCGGCAAAGCCTGACGCTCCCATGCTGACCAGCCCGGCGGCTTTGCCAAAGGGAAGCGAAACGCGCGACTGGTCGATTCAGATCGGCGCGTTCAACAGCCGCGTCAAAACCGATGAAGCTTTGCAAGCCGCGCAACGCAACCTGTCGCCCGCTCTGGGTCACGGCGTGGCGATGATCGCGCCGCTGCAGACGACGCAGGGCTGGGTGTTTCGCGGACGGCTCGGCGGCTTCACCAAGCAGGAAGCCGCGCAGGCCTGCGGCGCCCTTTCCCATTGCATAGCGGTCAGCCCCAATGCCACACAGAATTAAAAGCCGCGACGGCGAACGCGGCAATGTGGTGTTTTTCGTGCTGCTGGGCATTATCCTGATCGCGCTGGTCACGGCGGCCATCCGCTCCGGGGGCGGCGCAGGGGAAAACATCGACCGTGAACAGCTGACGATTGCCGCATCGACAGTCCGTCAATACGCCTCGGAATTGGAACGCGCCGTGGCGATTATAGAGCAGAACGGCATTAGTGAATCCGATATACGTTTCGCCCATCCCGAAGCGCATAGCGATTATGGGGATATCACCAACAATCCAGCGCGGCAGGTGTTTGATCGCAAGGGCGGCGGCGCGCAATACAAAAAACCATCCGGCGTCAATGACGGCAGCGCCTGGGAATTTTATGGTACGACGACATTGCCGGAGGTCGGATCCCCCGCGCGCGGCGATTTGATTGCGGTCCTGCCCGTCGTCGATAAAAAACTCTGTGAAAAACTCAACAAAACCATCGGCTATGATCCGGCAATCCAGCCGGAGGATACCGGCGCCTGCATGAATGGCGGATCAACTCAACGCTTTAACGATTCCCATACCTTCGATGATTTAAGTCCAAATACGGTTGATGACACGACCTTCAGCCGGAAACCGTCCATGGAAGGCTGTGCCCGTTGTGCGGATGGAAAATACTATTATTACCACGTGCTGATCGCGCGCTAGAACCCGATCACTTTTTCAATCGCGATATCTTTTTGCACCAGCGTCAGCGTCACGGATTTATGCATCAAGGCGGTGGCGATATTGTCAGCGTCGTCCGGCGCGGCGACGCTGATCGTGGCATTGCGCGGGTCGTTTTTATCCGGCTCGATCTTCGCGGGGGCGGAGAAGGAGAATGGAATATCCTTGCCGGCCTCGACAAACAGGTCGGCATCGCCAAATCCTTTCTGCGACCACGCGCGGATGACGATCGCCTTTGGCCCCAGCACTGCGCTCTGGATTTTCAGGACGGGCAGGTCGCCCTGATGCGGCACGGATTTTTTTGCCAGGCTGATCCGGTCGGCGTCCCGTGATTTGTTCGCTTTGCCTGCGGGGATGCTCAGCTGCGCCGTCAAATGCTGTGGGATGCAGATATCATGGCACACCATGATATCTGCTTTGACCGACAATAAGGCGATTTTTGAAGGATCGGCGACAGTCACGTCCAGCGGAAATAAAAATCCGCCGCGATAGCCAAAGCTATACAATCCCATCGTCTCGATCCGCTCCGGCACCGGC
>JBGAQU010000090.1:0-10428 GCA_044220535.1 Alphaproteobacteria bacterium
AAAATCCAAAACCTCCACGCTTCCATAGACGGCAAGGAAATTCTGAAAGGTCTGTCGCTCGACATCCCGAAAGGCCAGGTGCATGCCGTTATGGGGCCGAACGGCTCGGGGAAATCGACGCTCTCCTATGTCGTTGCAGGGCGCGAGGGGTATGAGGTAACCGGCGGCGATATCCTGTTTAACGGTGAAAGCATCCTGGAGATGCCGCCGGAGGAGCGGGCAGCGAAAGGGTTGTTTCTGGCGTTTCAGTATCCGGTGGAAATTCCCGGTGTGCAGATGACGACCTTCCTGAAAACAGCTATGAACGCCGTGCGGAAGTTCAAAGGCGAAAAGGAAGTGGACGCGCTGGATTTCCTGAAGCTGATGAAGACGAAGCAGAAGACTTTGAATATTCCTGACGACATGCTGAAGCGCCCGGTTAATGTCGGTTTTTCCGGCGGCGAGAAAAAGCGGAATGAGGCGTTGCAGATGGCGATGCTGGAGCCGTCCTTCGCCATTCTGGACGAAACGGATTCCGGCCTGGATATCGACGCGCTGAAAATCGTTGCGGACGGGGTCAATGCGTTGCGGTCGCCGGAGCGTAGCTTTCTGGTCATCACCCATTACCAACGCCTGCTGGATTACATCAAGCCCGATGTCGTGCATGTGATGGCGGGCGGGCGCATCGTTAAAACAGGCGGGCCCGATCTGGCAAAAGAACTGGAAGCCAGCGGCTATGCGGCCTATGCGGGAGAGGCGGCCTGATCTCATGAGTGCGCAGGCGAATATCACGCGTTTTCCAGGCAAGGGCCGTGTGCATGAAACGGCGCTGGCGGAGGAGCATAAACGCCTGCAATCCTGGTCGCCGTCCATCGACAAAATGCGGCGCGAGGCGTTTCAGCAATTTCTGGATCGCGGCCTGCCGGAGCCGGGGCTTGAGCGGTGGAAATACACCAACCTGACCCGCGCCCTTGGCAAAGAGGCGTTTGCCTTCGCGCCTGTCTGGATGGAAAACGCATCGGCGGGCGCTTCCGTTACGCCTCTGCGCGACTGGGCGCAGGACAGGCTGGCGGAAAACCTGACCATTATGCCGGATACGGATGATGAAGGCATGGCGGCACTGTGGGCGCTGAACACGGCGTTCCTGCAGGACGGGTTTGCAATCGACATTCCGGATAATGCAGTGATCAATGAACCGCTGAACCTGATCGTCCGTGCGAATGAAGGATTTTCCTGTCCGCGCCTGATCATACGGCTGGGCCGTAATGCGTCCCTGACAGTAACCGAACGCCATGACGGGCAGGGGCGCTTCTTGAAGAACGGTGTGACGCAAATTATGCTGGGTGAAAATGCATCGTTAAAGCATTACCGCATGCAGGACGATTCAGTGCAAGCGATTTATACCCAATCGACCCATATCGTGCTGGGACGCGATGCGCGATATGAAGGGTTTACCCTGACAACCGGTGGCGCGTTAAGCCGGAACCAGATCCATGCTGAACTGAACGGGCCCGGTGCGGATTGTTATCTGAACGGCATCAACCTCCAGCGCGGCACGCAGCAGGCGGATGCCACCATGTTGGTCGAACACCGGGCGCCGCATTGCACGTCTAATCAGTTGTTGCGCACAGTTCTTGATGATCAGTCACGTGGTGTTTACCAGGGTAAGGTCTACGTGCATCGCGAGGCACAGAAGACTGATGGCTATCAGCTGGCCAATACGCTGCTGCTATCTGAAGGCGCGGAAATGGATACGAAGCCGGAACTGGAGATTTATGCGGATGACGTGAAATGTTCGCATGGAGCGACGACCGGCAGGCTGGATGAAGATCCCCTGTTTTACATGCGCGCGCGTGGCATTCCCGAAGCGGAAGCGCGAGCGTTGTTGATCGAGGCGTTTTTGGGCGAGGTGGTGGAGAAGGTGTCGTTTGAGCCGATGCGTCCCATTCTGGCAGATAAGGTGCGGGCATGGCTGGGATAATCAAAAACCTCCGCTCCGACTTCCCGATCCTGAAAAAAACCATGAACGGGCAGCGTCTTGCCTATCTGGATACGGGGGCGAGTGCGCAGAAGCCGCAGGTTGTTATTGATGCCATGGCGCAAGCCATGACGAATCAGTATGCCAATATCCATAGAGGTTTGTACGAATTTTCTCAAGTAATGACTCAACAATTTGAGGCCGTGCGTTCCAAAGTTGCCAAATTCATTCATGCCAAAACCGAAAACGAAATTGTGTTTACCCGGAATGCCACCGAAGGCATCAACCTTGTGGCGCAAAGTTGGGGACGTACCAACCTGAAGCCGAGCGATGAGATTATCCTGACCGGGATGGAGCATCACGCCAATATCGTGCCTTGGCATATCCTCAAAGAACAAAACGGGCTGGTCATTAAATTCATACCGGTTCTTGAGGACGGATCGCTGGATCTTGAGGCATTTGAAAAACTTTTATCCCCACGCACGCGGCTGGTTGGCATGGTGCATATTTCCAATGCGCTGGGCACCGTCAATGATGTGCGCCGGATCACCGCTACGGCGAAGAACCACAATAAAAATATCAAGGTTCTTGTCGATGCATCACAGTCGGTCGTTCATAGTTCTGTTGACGTACAAAGCATTGGCTGTGACTTCCTGGTTTTCACCGGGCATAAGCTGTACGGCCCGACCGGGATCGGCGTGTTG
This sequence comes from Alphaproteobacteria bacterium, assembly GCA_044220535.1. Taxonomy (GTDB): domain Bacteria; phylum Pseudomonadota; class Alphaproteobacteria; order Micavibrionales; family Micavibrionaceae; genus JBDHTS01. The sequence continues at coordinate 2,662 of JBGAQU010000090.1, forward strand.
TGGGGCCGTTACGAAATTCTGGAGGCGATGCCGCCTTATCAGGGCGGCGGAGATATGATTGAAACCGTGGCTTTTGAAGGATCAACCTTCAAGCTGCCGCCCGCACGGTTCGAGGCCGGAACGCCTGCCATAGTAGAAGTGATCGGGCTGGGTGCGGCCATTGATTATATGGCGGCCATCGATCCGGCGGCGATGGAAGAGCGCGAGCAGGATCTTCTGGCCTATGCCATGAACGGGCTGGATGGCATGGGTCTGCATTTTTACGGCACGGCTGAGGACAAGGCTGGAATTATCAGCTTCACCGTCGATTGGGGCCATCCGTCCGATATCGCTACAATCCTGGACCAGAGCGGCGTGGCGGTGCGGGCCGGTCATCATTGCTGCCAGCCGCTGATGCGGCGGTTCGGCGTTGAGGCGACCGTACGTGCCTCCTTGGGATTATATTCGGATGAAAACGATATAGATCAATTGGTGGAAGGTCTGGCGAAGGCCAGGAGTTTGCTGTCATGAAACACTCGGCCGATGAAGAAATGGTACGCAATGCTCTCGGTGATGAGGGTTTCGAGGAGTTGTCGCAGCCGCCGGAGATTGAGGCGGATATGGCGCACCCGCTCTGGAAGCAGATTGAAAAAGGGCTGCGCGATATTTTCGACCCGGAAATTCCGGTGAATATTTATGAGCTGGGGCTGATTTATAAAGTCTCCATCACCGACCGTGCCGACGGCAAGGCGGATGTGTATGTTGAAATGACGCTCACCTCTCCCGGTTGCCCGGTCGCTCAGGAAATGCCGGGATGGGTGCAGGGCGCGATCCTGCCGATCGAAGGCGTGGGCGATGTGGATGTCGATATCATCTGGGACCCGGCATGGACTCCGGCGATGATGGCGGAGACTGCCAAGCTGCAACTCAACATGTTTACGTGATGGGGAGAATTTTAAAATGCTTCCGATAACACTGACCGAAGCGGCCAAAGACCGGATCATGGAGCTGGTCGCTAAAAAAACCGGATGCGTAGGCATGATTTTGCGTATTGCCACAGGCAAGGGCTGCGGCGGGAATGAATATAAGTGGGACTATGCGGAATGGATGTGCGCGATGGCATCGCAGTGTTTATTCCAATATCAGACAGTTTTATGATGTTTGGCATGACGATTGATTTCGTCACGGATGCGGTGGGTAATGCGGCTTTTGCCTATAGTAACCCGAACGAGACGGGGCGTTGCGGGTGCGGAGAGAGTTTTTCGCTTCCCCAATAAACTTTGGATTTGATTATTTAAAATCAAATCTTTGTGCGAAAGTGCCTCTCCAGCCTTGTGCATACTGACCATCGAGTGAGCGACCAGACGTTTGGATGCCGTGAGTTTGAAGTCCGGCTGTCGTCGCAGGTTCACGCAAAAACTCGTTGATTTTATCTGCTAATTTCATTGCATCATCAAATGAACTTACCTTCAAATAAATAAGTTTCGCTAAATTAGCCTTTCTCTCAAGAGGTAAATAAGCATCTACTTCATTGCCAAATCTGTCTTTAATTTGCTGGGCAATGAAAGCAATTTTGTCTTCGTAATTGTTAACGCGACTATTAAAAACCAGTCGAATCAAATGTTTGCTCATTTCGTCTTCCTTATAATTTTATCTTATTGTTTTTGTTTACCATAGCATTAATCCGTGGACAACTTTTATTTTAGCGGACTATTGCTAACTTTGCTGCCGTTTCGCAATTGGAATCAATTGCTTCTCTTAAGGAAGGAATGAGATTACTCAATGCACTTTCAATTAAATATTTAGGTTTCATATCCATATGCGCCTTTTCACTCAATGTCCTGCGCCAATGACGGCCGCCTTTCAGGCCGTTGAATAGCCCCAGCATATGCCGCGTAATGGATTTGGTTGGCGTATCAAAATCTTTTGACTGTTGTTCGATATAGGGGATCATCGCACGAGCGACGGCTTCGCGGGTCTGGATTGGCGAGGTATTGAAAAACACCCGCTCGATATCGTTCAACAGCCACGGATTCTGATAAGCCTCACGGCCAATCATCGCGCCATCGAATGTGTCTAGCGCGTCTTCTATCTGATCTGTGGTTTTGATGCCGCCGTTCAGCATGATGTTCAAATGCGGATAACGCGCTTTCATCTCCGCCACCAGATCGTAATTCAGCGGCGGGACTTCGCGGTTTTCTTTCGGGCTTAATCCTTGAAGCCAGGCCTTGCGGGCATGAATGATAAATGTGCCGCATCCGGCATCTGACACGCTGTGGATAAAGTTGTTGAGAAAGCTGTGGTCATCGCAATCGTCGACGCCGATCCGGCATTTGACGGTGACGGGAATGGCCACGGCCTTCGCCATGCTTTCGACGCAATAGGCAACCCTGTCGGGCTTTTTCATTAGGCAGGCACCGAATGCACCGTTCTGCACACGGTCGCTGGGGCAGCCACAATTGAGGTTGATTTCATCATAGCCGTATGCTTCACCCATCCGCGCACATTCGGCCAATGCCAAAGGATCGTTGCCGCCCAGTTGCAGGGCAACGGGATGTTCTTCATCGTTGAAGCGCAAATGTCTGTCGCGATCGCCATGGATCAGGGCGCCGGTCGTCACCATCTCCGTATAGAGCAGGGCTTGCGGCGACAGCAGCCGGTGGAAATACCGGCAGTGGCGGTCCGTCCAGTCCATCATGGGGGCGACGGATATGATTTTTGGTTGCTCTTGCATTCGGGGCCTTTTTCCCGCATAACGATAGGATAACGTTATTGAAACCCCTCAATCCTGTCCAGTTTTTTGCGCCATGCGTACAGGCGTTTGCCTCTTTATCATCCTTCTTCTTAACCTTTGGGTTTTGCCTGTTTACGGGCAGGACGACCCGCAGGCGGCTTTCCGCGCCAGCGGTTTGCCTGTGCCGCGTTTTGCCTCTCTGAAGGCGGATAAGGCCTATGTACGTTCCGGGCCGGGTATGCAGTACCCGTTTGAATGGGTGTATCAGCGCGAAGGCCTGCCGGTCGAAATCGTCCAGGAATTCGATTCGTGGCGGAAGATCCGGGATGCGGATGGCGGCGAAGGGTGGATTAATGCCCTGTTGCTGTCCGGGCGGCGGATGGTGTCTATCCGTAAGGGCGGGGTGGTTGAAATGCGGGAAAATGAAAAACCCGAGGCGCGCCTGATCGCGCGGCTTGAGCCCGGCGTAATCGCCGAACTGCGTAAATGCACCGAAAACCGTTGCCTGGTGGGCGCCGGCGGCTATAGCGGCTGGGTTGAAAGAAATTTTCTATGGGGCATTTACGACCGGGAAGAATTCAATTAGGATTCTTGAGTAAGGGTGATTTGCTTCGCTCTTTTCCCCAGACTTATCCACCCTTCTATCCACAGATTCCATATACATGTCATTCCTGATCGACAAAGCGGGCTTCGCGGCCCGGATTTATGATTCCCTGAATGAAAAGGCGTCTCTGGACGGCCAGGAAACCGACGGTATGCGCCTGTTGCAGCTGTTGGGCGGGATTACGGTCGAAACGCTGATGCTGTTCGATAATCCGGATATGGGGGTGGAGGCGACGTATCGCCGCCTGGCCGATCTTCTTGATTGCACGCCTATGGAAGGTCCGCTCGGTCCCAACGTTCTGCCCCCGGCCTATCAGCTGGATGCGGAAACGGAGCAGGGGCGCGAACTGGCACGGCGGCTGTTCGAAGACTGGTTGAACTGCGCCTTTGAATTCCATGATTTGATTGTATTTATCACGCATAATGCCATGTGCCGCCTGGAACAGGAAGGGCAGCCGCGCGCCGAAGTGCTGCGCGTCTTTATTGAAATCACCAATCGCTGTATGGCGTATGAAATTGCCGCACAGGAATTGTGCGATATCGCGATTGAGGAAAAGATCGCGTTTGAAGGCTGGTCTTTAAGCGAAAGCGTAAGTGGTTTAAGCGCCGTAGCCGGTCGTTGCCTGGCCATGTCACAAAATGCCTGCGAGTTGTTTGCCGTGCCCATGGTGCCGGAAAAGCTGGACCAGGTTGCCTATGTGATGACGCAGGAAGCTGTGCGCCTTGGCATTCCCGCCGGAACCGACTGGCGTTTTGGCTTGGCCGCCAACGACCATCCCTGCACGGCGCCTTATGATCTGATTTACAGTCTGGAGCCTGTTTGTCAGGGCTTCTTCCGCGCTCTCGGCCTGACCAGCTATGTCGACCAGTCCGTTGCCTGTGCCAAGGCGGCGGGCCGTATGCTGGCAGTGGCGGCTGGCGGTGACAGCCCGGAAATCGAACCGTTTATCGCCAAGCCTTTGGCGATGGCTGCCATGACGGATACCTACCGGACTGTGTGTCGCGAAGGCGTCAGGGTTTCAGTATAAATGTAGATCAATATTATCCCTTCAAGGTCATAATATCTGTATCTGGCATCCAGGAAAGTTTTGGATTGATTACAATCGTTTGCACCGGTGCAGCAGTTTTGTTTTGATCAGGCGTAAGCCAATCTTTTGAATATGAATAGCCAAGATAACCGCCAACGGCACCAGCCAAAACAGCTGCTGCCCAAACAGTCGTATAATCATCTCTTAAGGCGCTTCTTCCTAAAAGAAAAAGTGCTGCCAAACCAATCGTAGCGCTTGCAAGGGAATAGCCCATTCCCGTTCCGGAGCCTACCAATAAAGCCTTGCCTGCGCCTTCCCAACCTGTAAAGCTGTCGTTTGCGCAATAGGAAATGACAGTGCCTGCAGCTGCCACAATATGTCTATCTTTTAATGACATAGCTCTACCTCTATTAATGTCTTTAAATAAGCTTATGCCTTTTGTTATGGAATTTTGCAATATAAATTTAATAACACATTAAATTTGTTGGATAATATCTATAATAATTTATCTCTCCTTGATATAGGCAGTCGAAAATCGTATAAAGTCGCGATGACGCCACAAACAGCCGTTAAAGACGATATGACCTTCGCACCGAAGTCCAGCTATGGCTATGACGACCTGATCGCATGCGGTCACGGACAATTGTTCGGGCCGGGCAATGCGCGTTTGCCGTTGCCGCCGATGCTGATGTTCGACCGGATCACCAGTATCTCGATGGATGGTGGAGCGCATGGCAAAGGACAAGTCATTGCGGAACTGGATGTGAAGCCGGATCTGTGGTTCTTCCAGTGCCATTTTGAATCCGATCCGGTTATGCCCGGATGCCTCGGCCTTGATGCGCTATGGCAGATGTGCGGGTTCTGGCTGGGCTGGACAGGCGCGAAAGGGTCGGGCCGCGCGCTGGGCCTTGGTGAACTGAAGCTGACTGGCCAGGTGCTGCCTGAAGCGAAGCTGGTCAGATATACGGTCGATATCAAACGCATGATCAATCGCCGCCTCGTTCTCGGCATGGCCGACGGCAGGATGGAAGTCGACGGCAAGCTGATCTATGAGGCGACCGACATGAAGGTCGGCCTGTTCGACAATCCCAGAGCGCTCTAATCAACGGAGAAAGCTATGACAGCCACACTCTCGATGCGACGCGTCGTCGTTACCGGCATTGGCATTGTTTCTTGTATCGGCAATTCGCAGGATGAAGTCGTTGCGTCGCTGAAAGCAGGAAAATCCGGCATTACTTTTGCGCCTGAATATGCGGAGCGCGGATTCCGCAGCCATGTTTACGGCAAGCCGAATATCGATCTGGATGCGCATATCGACCGCAAGCTGAAACGCTTCATGGGGGACGCTGCCGCGTATAATTACGTCGCCATGCAGCAGGCGATTGCCGATGCCGGTCTTGAGGCGAAGGATGTCAGCAACGAACGCACTGGGATCGTTATGGGATCGGGCGGCGCGTCGCCGCAGAACCAGGTCGCGGCCGCGGACATTGCGCGCGAAACTAAAGCATCAAAGCGCGTCGGCCCGTACATGGTGCCGCGCTGCATGTCCTCCACGACATCCGCCAATATAGCGACGGCCTTTCAGATCAAAGGCCTGAACTACACGATTTCATCCGCCTGTTCGACGAGCGCGCACTGCATCGGCAACGCATCGGAGCAGATCATGCTGGGCAAGCAGGACATTGTGTTCGCCGGTGGCGGTGAGGAACTGGACTGGGCGCTTTCCGTGCTGTTCGATGCCATGGGCGCGTTGTCCAGTAAATATAACGATCAACCGACTAAGGCATCCCGCGCCTATGACGCCAATCGTGATGGATTTGTGATCGCAGGCGGTGGCGGTGTTGTGGTTCTGGAAGAACTGGAGCATGCCAAAGCGCGAGGCGCAAAAATTTATGGTGAGATCGTCGGATATGGCGCAACCTCCGACGGCGTCGATATGGTAGCACCGAGCGGCGAAGGCGCGGTGCGTTGCATGCGACTGGCACTGAAAACCATTAAGACGCCTGTGACCTATATCAACACGCACGGCACCAGCACGGTCGTCGGCGATTTTGCTGAGTTAGGCGCGATCCGCGAAGTGTTCGACCAGACGGACAGGCCTATGCCTTATATTTCCTCCACCAAATCCATGACCGGTCACAGTCAGGGTGCGACCGGCGTGCAGGAAGCGATTTACAGCCTGCTGATGATGAAACACCGTTTTGTTGCCCCTAGCATTAATATTGAAACGCTGGATGAAGGCGCGGGCAATTTGCTGATCGCGCGTGAACGCATCGACAATATCGACCACCAGACCGTCCTGTCCAACAGCTTCGGTTTCGGCGGCACAAACTGCACGCTGGCGCTCGCCAGGTACGAGGGTTAATCCGTGAAAGAATCTCCTAAAAACGCAAACGGATTGATGGCGGGCAAAAAAGGCCTGATCATGGGCGTCGCCAATGATCACTCCATTGCCTGGGGTATTGCCGATTCCCTGCATCAGCACGGCGCAGAACTGGCGTTCACTTACCAGGGCGATGCCTTCCTGAAACGGGTCGGGCCTTTGGTCGAAAGCATCGGTAGCAATATCATGCTGAATTGCGATGCATCGAAGGAAGAAGATCTTGATGCGGTATTTAAGGCGATTGAAAAAGAATGGGGCCAGCTTGATTTTCTGGTTCATGCCATTGCCTATTCGAACAAGGAAGAACTGAAAGGCCTGTATGTCGATACGACCCTGCAGAACTTCCTGAATACCATGCACATATCCTGCTATTCATTTACATCGGTTCTTCGTCGCGCTGCGCCGTTGATGAAAAACGGCGGATCTGCGATTACTCTGTCCTATTACGGCGCGGATAAAGTCATGCCGAATTACAACGTGATGGGTGTGGCGAAGGCTGCCCTGGAAGCTTCGGTGCGGTATCTTGCCGCTGATCTGGGTCCGCAAGGCGTGCGCGTCAATGCGATATCGGCTGGGCCAATGCGCACATTGGCGGGATCCGCTATCGGCAATGCGCGGCAAACGTTCCGTTATAATGTTTTAAGCGCGCCTCTGCGCCGTAGCGTGGAGTTGAAAGAAATCGGCGGGGCAGGGTTATATCTGCTGTCCGACTTATCTTCTGCCGTAACAGGTGAAATCCATTACGTGGATTGCGGCTACAACGTTGTTGGCATGCCGCCGCATGAAAGCCTTAAAGAACTTTCAGGCGGAAACGGCAAGGACTGATAATCAGTCGTTGCCATACACATGCATTGGCATGGTTCTATCTTCAAACGGCGCTTGCGGCTGTTGAACTTCTTTCGTAACCCAGGCCTGAATTGTAGGACATGCTGGCTCGGTGGATTCAACCTGCGCCGCCGGTTTGAAAGCTTTGCCTGCTTCCACTGCTTTGTTATCAGACATTCAAATCTCCTTTTCATAGTTTGATCGTATTCAAAAGG
>JBGAQU010000091.1:0-10309 GCA_044220535.1 Alphaproteobacteria bacterium
CGGCATTAACGGCTTCTGGGATTACGGCCCGCTGGGTGTAGAGTTGAAAAACAATCTGCGCGACCAGTGGTGGAAATCCATGGTCGTTACACCGCCGATCGGCCCGGATGGCAAGCCGGTGGAGATTGTCGGCCTGGACAGTTCGATCATCCAGAACCCGAAAGCCTGGGTGGCGTCTGGCCATGTCGGCGGGTTTTCCGACCCGATGGTCGATTGCCGGGAGACGAAGCTGCGGTATCGCGCGGATCACCTGATCGTCTATCAACCGAAAAACGGCGAAGGCCCTTCGTACGCGATTGTTGAAAACACCGAAGAAGATGTAATCGCCAAACGCATCAAAAACCTGTCCGGCGGTAAAAGCATCGGCAATTTTGAAAAGATTGAACTCACCAAGTTGCCGAAGGAAGCATTGGCCAATATCGTTGGCCCGGACACAAAAACACCTGGCACTCTGACCGAACCCAAGCAATTTAATCTGATGTTTCATACCTTCGTCGGTGCGACCGCGGGTGATGATAACAAAGCCTATCTGCGCCCGGAAACCGCGCAGGGCATCTTCCTGAATTTCAAGAATGTTGTCGATTCATCCCGTGTCCGTGTGCCGTTCGGCATTGCGCAGATCGGCAAGGCGTTCCGGAATGAAGTGACGCCACGGAATTTTATCTTCCGCTCCCGCGAGTTCGAGCAGATGGAAATGGAATGGTTCTGCCATCCGTCTGAGGCGAAGCAATGGCGTGATTTCTGGTTCGAACAGCGGCAGAAATTCTGGACGTCGCTCGGCCTGACGTCCGACAATATCCGCATGCGCGATCATGAGAAGGACGAACTGTCGCACTACGCAAAAGAAGGCTTCGGCACGGCGGACATCGAATACCGCTTCCCCTTCACCGCGCCGGGCTTCGGCGAACTGGAAGGCATCGCCCACCGCGTCGATTTCGACCTGAAAGCGCATCAAGAACATTCTGGCGTGAAACTGGAATATATGGACCCAGTCACCAATGACCGTTTCATCCCCCATGTCATCGAACCCGCTGCCGGCCTGACACGCGGCGTATTGGCGCTGTTATGCGAAGCCTACACAGTCGACCCGAACCGCCCTGCCGGCATGTTCATGAATTTCCATCCGTCTATCGCACCGAAGAAAGCCGCCATCCTGCCGCTGACCGCGAAGGACGAGCACGTGCCGCTGGCGACGAAGCTCTACATGGATATCCGTGAACACTACAATGTCGATCTCGACATCAAACAAAATATCGGCAAGCGTTACGCCCGCCAGGATGAAATCGGGACGCCGTTCTGCTTCACCATCGATGATCAGTCAAACGCCGATCAGACCGTCACCGTCCGCCACCGCAACACAATGAAGCAGGACCGTATCGCCATCGACAGCGTTCTGGATTACATGCGGAAAAACATGATGACGGCGACAGGACGATAAGTAATTTATATTGCCTTATTTTATAAATTATGAAAATATCAACCTCTATTATTAGAGGATCATTCATGCGTCATTCTTTCAATGCAACAGCTCGGGAAGATTGTCTTTCCCTAGTAAATAAGTCGCTGGTCGATAAGGTTCTTCAAAGTCCCGAATTCAACGCGATTTTTGCCAATCCCCATATTCCCGTCGATCCCAAGAGAATTGATAAGGCTGATATCCACGAATACGTTCAGTCCAGCGCGGAAAAAGAACGCCTTGCGCGCCTTGCGATTTTCATGGCCACGGAAGGCGGCCAGGTTTTATCGGATTTCGATGGAACCCTGTCGGCCTTCGTAAACGATCCTGAAAACAGCGCTATTGACCCCGATTCCAATGCTGGACTGGTCAGGCTGCAGGCCCTCGACATGCTGGTTGCGTTTGTTACAGGCCGCAAACCTGATGAAATGGACAAAATGGCGACGCCTAAAGAATGTATCAGGGTTGACGATAGAGGCGCGCTTGTATCCAGAGAGCCGATTGGTGACGTCGTATCCGCCACAGGTGAAACCGTTCTGGCTGCCGGCAACCAGCTTTTGCTCTTCCCTATCATGGCGTCTCATGGCACCTCCCTTCAGATGCCAGACAAGGCAGATGGTTCAAGGCCCACGCTTATTACTATGCAGATGACGGATGATGAAGTTGCATTTATCAAACTTGGTGAACAATTAGGCGCAGAATTGAAAAGGAAATTCCCTGCCATAGGAATACAAAACAAAGAGACCAACGGCATTAATATCGACGTCGGCAAACTGCCTGACAATCAAAAAGAAACCGCTATTACAGATTATTGACGGCAAGCCCGCCTTTGAAATGGCCAATGAAAGTGATTTTGAAAGCTGCATCCGCAGCACGCGCTTCACGAAAGCCTACGCCATTACCGAACATGGCCTGGTCGACATTAAAAAGCCGACCCTTTTCCTGTGCGACAGCCTTGGAAAGGAAGGAACAGATGGCGGTGCGGCCATCCGCATCAACAACGATTTTCCGCTTGGATTTGTTCTGCATGTCAGAAATGACCGGGAAGAATGCCTGCCGCTGCCGGGTTCGGCGCAAACACCTTTCGCAAGCTTTGCCAACCCCAATCAGCTGGGGCGGTTTCTTCAATTTATGGCCAGCCTTAAAGAAACAAATTTCAGGCTGCTTGAAATTCAATCCAAATCTGAACTATCCAATAAAGGCGCAACTCTAACCAATACGTGCAAACCTTAATTATTTCGGCGCGTCTTCCGGCTTGTTCAGTCTGCGTTCCATGCCTTCAAAAGGCACATTTTTCACGCGTCGTTCAGGGCCTACATAAGTGGCGCTGACGATAAATTTTCTGGGTTTTTCAATCACGCGGCTGATTCGGTCTGCCAAGGCCTGGGCAGAAAATGGTTTCACCAGATATTCAGATATGCCCGCATCCCTCGCCCGCAACACGCGGCTCAAATGACCTGAACCGGCTGTCATGATGATAGGCACATAAGGATTTGGCGTAGTCTGGTCCATACGAATAGTACGGGTCAACTCGATCCCACGGTCAGGGTTTTGCAGCCAGTCGGCAATCACCAGATCATGCTTCGTTTCTTTAAACGACTGGAATGCTTCTTCCGGGCTGTACGCTTCATAGATATTTCCGCTGAGTACGCCGAAAATATTCAGCACATCCTTGACCAGCTTGAACATGGGCTTCGAACTTTCGACCACCAGGACGCTGACATTTTTAAAATCATAAGCCATGGTTCAAATACGCTTTTTAAAAACCGATTTTGTTATGATAGCGGTCGCATGCCTCTCCCAACGCCTTGCAGAAGGCGGAACAGGCCGGGTCTTTTTCGTTTTTAATCTCTTTATCGACCAGCGCCTTCACCGAAGCCCGGTATCCTTCGACCAGCTGGAAAAGCCGCGGGTCATGCGTATCCGTTTTTTCCAGGAAGTCGATGATGATGATGCTGAGCCTTGATATGGAGCCGTATTGAAACATCGTTCCGTGCGCGTTCAGCTGCATCATCGGGAACAGGACAAACTTGATCTTGTCTTCCAGCTCGTCTTCGCCTTCCGTTACCTCGTCGATCACCTTGATCATCTCATAGGCGAAGGCTTTCATATCGATCTTGTTATTGACGATCGCGTCCTGCGCCTTTTCCAGCTTGACGGGGTCGAACCCGCCGCTGCCGACTTTCTTTTTCAATGTATTGGGCGGCTGAACGCTGCGCGGTTGAGACATAGGAGGAGCCTTGGGGAGGGAGAGTCATAGCGTCTATTTATACTTGTAAATGTTACCAATTTATCAATTTTTCTCAAATGTTTAAGGTAGATGCGCAATAAAATCTTTTCATAACAAAAATAATTTGTTAAATAACATGCTTAAGATCACATGGAATTGAATTAGTGACGCATCAGGCAGATCATTCTTTGATCCCTTCATTGGGTGCTATTGCTTACAAAGGCTACTATACAAGCCTTTGTTTTGGCATTATTTTTGGCTGGATTATGTTTTTCGTGAGCCTGTCGTCCGTGAGTCTCAATCTTGTCCAGCCGCTGGTTAATGGTATTTTTTATGGAATATATATGGGCACTTGCTATACAGTCATTATGGGCATCTGGCATAAAGCGGTCAGACCCATTTGGAAGGCAATAGGGTTCGTCTGAATGTTTGAAAATGTACAGATACCGACTGAACGCTACAGGGAAGAAACATCCCTAAGCGATATCGCGAACCGGGTTTTCGACTGGAAGATAGGTGCCGCATGGCTCATCGCAGCAACTGTTTGCTCCCTGGCTAAACAATCTGTTGCGGACCTCGTCGTTTTTACGGCCTTGAGCAGTACCTATTACATGGCCGCCGCTACCGCATGGCATAAAGGCATAAAGCCTGCGCTTCGCAAAACTGAAAACACGCTCAGCATCCGCATTCCCGGCCTCGATTAAATCGCGTGCGCATCGCGCAGCACGGCATCCGTTTCGGGCGTATAGGCGCCATCCGGCCCATGCAAAACAATTCCCGCATGTAAAACGCACGGCGAACGCCGGTCCTTGATCGCGCGAATGATAACACGTTTCGCCGCCTCGCCCACGCGCGGCCATAATGGAATGATCTCTGTCGCGCCAAAACGTTTACCCATAGCCAGAATGATTTTATCCGTCACGTCAGCGCGGTGAATCACCGTCAGGCTGCCGTTGGATTTCAGCAAACGAAAAGCACTGTCGATCCAGGCCGACAGGTTTTCCCTGTCATGCCCGTTCGCGGCGGCGCGGCCTTCATCGGGTGAGCGTGTATGCGATCCCGCCTCCAGATAGGGCGGATTGCAAATGATGTGATCAAATCGCTCTGCCTCAAACGCATGTATATTGGCACATACAAAATCGGCATCGCTTTTGTTCAGGTGGATATTCTGCACCGCCAGCGCATGATACTCCGGCTGTATTTCCACACCCGTCACATGGCAATCCGGCACGCGGGCCAGCAGGCAGAAAGACGCGCCGCCGACCCCTGCCCCCATATCCAGCACCCGTTCCCCCGCCTTAGCAGGGCAGGCCGCCGCCAGCATCACGGAATCCAGCGACGTGCGGAACCCGCCCGGCGGCTGCAACAGGCGGACGCGGCGGTTCAGGACGAATATCTCTTCCGGTGCGGTCATTGCCTATCCCTTAGCATATTTGACGCGGCACTTTCAAAACCTATATACTTATATTATAAGCATGCTTATAATAAGTAGGTGCAATGAAATGGACGACCCTGACAAAAATCTAACGTTTATGATCCAGGACGTGGCGCGGCTGATGCGCCGCAACTTTAACCGCCGCGTTGGTTCGCTCGCCCTGACCCAGGCGCAATGGCAGGCTCTGGCCTATATCAAGCGCAATCCAGGCATCAGCCAGTCCGCGCTGGCGGATATTATCGAAGTACAACCCATCAGCGTTGCGCGCCTGATCGACCGGATGGAAGCCGCCGGATGGGTTGAGCGCCGCCCGGACCCCGATGACAGGCGCGCCGTGAAGCTTTACGTGCAGGTTAAATCCGGATCCGTCCTTGAACAGATGGCCGTCCATGGCGCCGAAATGCGCGGACAAGCCATGCAGAATTTGAACCAGAAAGAGAAAGCCGCCCTGCTCGACATGCTGACACGCATGCGGGCCAATCTGGCGGAGGGAGAAGATACAAAATGACCGATATGCAGAAAAAAAATATCAGGCGCGTCATGATGCTGGCCGGAACCGGCGTGATCGTCGTGATCGGTTTGGTGATGTATCTGTTTTCAGGCCGTTATGCCAGCACGGACAATGCCTACATAAAATCCGACATCGTTTCGATCTCGCCGCAGGTGACTGGTCCGCTGATCGACGTGCCGGTCGAGGACAATATGCAGGTGACGGCCGGAACCGTTCTGCTGCGCATCGATCCCACCCCTTTCAAAATTGCGCTGGCGCAGGCGGAAGCCAATCTTCTGACCGCACGCGCCAATGTCGAGAAACTGAAAGCGGATTATCTGCAGCAACAGGCCGGCCTGCAATCCTCCCGCGCTGATTTATTGTACAATCAGCAACAATATGACCGGATTATCAAACTGAAAGCCAGCAAGGCGATTTCACAGACCGATATCGATGAATCCACTAAAAACCTGAAAGCCGCGAAAGAATCCGCGTCGATGATGGAACATCAGGCCGCGGGCGTTCTGGCGCAGCTGGACGGAGATCCCGATATAAAAATCGAAGATCATCCCGGATATAAAGCCGCCCTCGCCGCACGCGACAAGGCCGCGCTGGATGTCGAGCATACGACCGTGCTGGCGCCGTTCGACGGCATTGTCTATGGCGCGCCAAAGGCGGGTGATTACGCACGCGCCAGCGCGCCGTCCATGAGCCTGGTCAAATCCAGCCATGTCTGGATTGAGGCGAATTTCAAGGAAACGCAATTGACGCGCATGAAAAACGGGCAACCTGTAAAAATCGACGTCGACAGCTATCCGTCCCATGAGTGGTCGGGACATATTGAAAGCATGGGCCCCGCCACAGGCGCGGAATTTTCTATTTTACCTGCTCAGAACTCCACCGGAAACTGGGTGAAAGTGGTGCAGCGCATACCCGTCCGCATCGCCATCGATCAATCCGGCGAAGCGCCGCCCCTACGCGCCGGCATGAGCACCGAAGTCAAAGTGGATACAGGCAGCTATCCGCACCTCCCATGAGCATTCCAGAAACCATATTAAAAAACCGCCCTTTTATCGTCCTGTCGGTGATGCTGGCAACGATCATGCAGGCGCTGGATACCACCATTGCCAACGTGGCCCTGCCCCATATGCAGGGATCGCTGAACGCGACGCAGGAACAGATTTCCTGGGTGCTGACCTCCTATATTGTCGCCGCCGCCATCATGACCGCACCGACCGGATATCTGGCGTCGCGGCTGGGCCGCAAACGCCTGTTCACGATTGCGGTGGTCGGCTTCACCATTGCTTCCATCCTGTGCGGCGCGGCGGAAACATTGCCGGAGATGGTTTTGTTTCGCCTTCTGCAGGGCGTATTCGGAGCCAGCCTGGTGCCATTGTCCCAGGCCGTGCTTCTGGATATTTATCCACAAAAACAACATGGCCAGGCCATGGCGATGTGGGGCGTGGGTGTAATGCTGGGGCCAATTCTCGGGCCGACGCTGGGCGGATGGCTGACCGAATATTATAACTGGCGGTGGGTTTTCTACATCAATGTGCCGATCGGCATCGTTGCCACGCTCGGGATATTGTCCTTCATGCCCGACACGGAAAAAGACCATGGACGAAAACTGGATATTACAGGCTTTGCCTTGCTCAGCCTCGCAATCGGTTCATTGCAGCTGATGCTGGATCGCGGCGAAACCAAGGACTGGTTTTCATCGCCCGAAGTCATACTCGAATGCGGAATCGCCATCCTGTGCAGCTATCTGTTTCTGGTGCAGATCTTTACGGTTAAACAACCCTTCGTGCAGCCCGCCATGTTCGCGGATCGCAATTATGCGACCTCTCTGATCTTCATGTTTATCATGGGCGTGATCCTGTTCGGTTCCATGGCTTTGCTGCCGCCTTTCCTGCAAGGCATCATGGGGTATCCCGTCATTACCACCGGGCTGATGCTCGCGCCGCGCGGTATCGGGACGATGGTGGCCATGATGCTGGTCGGGCGGCTGATGGGAAAGATCGAGGTACGCCTTCTGCTCCTGTTCGGCCTCAGCCTGATGGCCTGGTCATTGTGGGAGATGACATTGTTCACGGACAGCGTACCGGAGCATCTGTTGATTTCCACCGGCCTGTTGCAGGGTTTTGGCATGGGGTTCGTGTTCATCCCGCTCAGCACCGTCGCCTATGCCACGCTCGATCCGCGCTATCGCAATGATGCGACTGCATTTTTCAGCCTGCTTCGCAATATCGGCAGTTCGATCGGCATCTCGATCATGACCAGCCTGCTGGCCCAGAATATCCAGATCAACCATGCGGAGCTTTCAACGCATCTGACCATGTTCAATCCTGCCTATAAAATAGCGGAGGCCATATCGGGCAATGCGGGCATATCGGAATCCGCCATGTCTTCCGCGCTTGCCATGCTGAACGCCAGGGTCACGGAGCAGGCCGCGACCATCAGCTATCTCAACGATTTCAGGTTGATGTTTTATGTGACGCTCATTGCCATGCCCTTGCTTTTGTTTATGCGGAAGCCGGGCCACAAGGCGACACCCGAGGAAGCGGCGGCAGCGCTGGAGTAACCAGACAGGCAGTACTCCTCAGCCAAGTAAACCGCCAAAATTTGACAGGCGCAAGCCTATTGCGGCTTAATCTCCCGATATACAGGGAGATTAAAATATGAATGGGCATGATAGTTTAAGAGATGGTGTCATTGGCGTTGTTATTTTAACAGGGTTATGGAGTTATTTTGCATCAATCCCGCTGACCCCTGTTTCCAATCCCGAACAAAGCCTTAAAGACGCGTTTAGCCGAAAAGAGGATCAGATTGTGCTGAACGGCACGCCTTATATCCTGACCACGCAAATGGATGGACAATGCACCGTGATTGAGGCACACCGTCTTTTAAGATCGGGCACATATGACACGTTTGAGCAAACATCCGCCATGTCTGCAAAACTTTGCCCCTAACTCCCGCTTGCGCGCGCCCTTCGTTTCCGCTAAGCCTTTGAGTATGAAAACTCAGAGAATTGCCGAAACTTCGGTCAGCCCGCTGGACCACCTGAATGATTATCTGGCTACGGATATGCAGGCCGTTAATGCGCTGATCATCCGCAATATGCAGGCGGAGGTGCCATTGATCCCGCAACTGGCCGGGTATCTGATCGCGGCGGGCGGAAAACGCATTCGTCCTCTCCTCACCCTTGCATGCGCGCAATTATACGGTTATCGCGGCGAGCGTACTTACGGCCTGGCGGCGGCCGTGGAATTTATCCATAGCGCCACGCTGCTGCATGACGACGTCGTCGATGAAAGTGGTGAACGGCGCGGGCAAAAAACCGCCAACCTTGTGTTTGGCAACCAGGCCAGCGTGCTGGTCGGGGATTTCCTGTTTTCGCGCGCGTTTCAGTTGATGGTTGCGGATGGATCACTCGACGTGCTGCGCATCCTGTCCGATGCCGCCGCCATCATTACACAGGGCGAAGTGAAACAACTGGCGACCGCCAGCGATTTAAACGCCACGATCGACGATTATCTTCAGGTGGTGCAGGCAAAAACCGCAGCCCTGTTCGCCGCCGCATGCGAAATCGGGCCGATTATTGCGGGTGCAGATAAAAGTGCGGCACAGGCGCTGTGCGAATACGGCATGAATTTAGGCATCGCGTTTCAGATCGCCGACGATGTTCTGGATTACACGGCGGATCAGGCGAAGCTGGGCAAGAATGTCGGCGATGATTTCCGCGAAGGGAAGATGACCCTGCCCGTCATCCTGGCGCTGCAGACAGCAAACGAAAAAGACCGCGCCTTCTGGCAACGCACGATCGGCGATCGCAAAATTCATGACGGCGACCTTGAAACCGCGCAGCGCCTTCTGAAGGATAATGGCGCGCTCACCGCAGGCATGGCACTGGCGGCTGACTATGTTGAAAAATCCCGTCTCGCCCTGGCTGAAACGCCGGATGGGTCTTTGCGCGCCATGCTGGATGAAATCGCCAGGTATGTGGTGGATCGGTCATCCTGATCATTGAACACGACTGCATGTTATTTGCCGCCGTCCGATAAACCCGCTACACTGAGCCCATAAAGGGGCGCATTGCGCCTCTTTTTTATTGCCCGCATTCCGCGCACCCGTCCCAACAAAAAAGGAAATACCCATGACAGCCACTTTGCTGACTGCCCTGCTATCGTTTATTGCCTCTCACGCTTCCGGCATATTGACCGGCGTGGTCGGCACGAAAATATCCGCCTGGATCGCCGCCCGCCTGAACACGAAAACCGAGCGCGCCGTTTATACAGACCTGATCCTGCCGCTGGTGCAGTCGGTCGCCGCATTGCTGCAAAGCGTCCCGACCGAAAAAACCGCCGATGTCAGAAATATCGTGACGACAAGCGCCGTGACAGCCAAAATGCCCGCATCCGCCTCAATCGCCGCGCCTGCCACCGCGCATTATAATGATTGAAATAAAAAGGCCGCCATCTTCACGGTGGCGGCCGCCTAATGCCCGTAAGGGCGAAGGGTGGTCGGCCCTAGTGAACAGTTTGCGAACCGATCCCGAAGTCCGACGGTTAATTGTAGCCGATTTTCCGGCGACCGAGCTTAATTAACACATATTTTTCATAGCTCAAAAAGGAAAATAGTCTTTTAAGGGCCATAGGTGGGCTTGAAGCTATTTCCCGGCCCAAAGCCATCGAAAGGCCG
>JBGAQU010000001.1:0-29107 GCA_044220535.1 Alphaproteobacteria bacterium
ACCACGACAGTGGGATGACGGGTATGATTATCCATCAACCAAATGCGCCGGGATATCCATACGCTCATGCAGAACGCGGATAATCTCGATCCCCGCTTTGGCCTGTCGATAAAAAATGACATGTCTATTTACAGGGTAGGCATGGCATCCGGGCATAAGCACCCCGCGGTCACGGCCAATGCCTGGGTTTTCCGCCAGCATGTGAAAACAGGAATCAATCTGCAATAAATAAGCGTTACGTTGTACCCGGCCCCATGTTTTTTCAGTATAGCGGCCGATATCCAGCAGATCGGATATGGCCAAACCAGTCAGGCGGAAACCAGGCATCAGGAGCGGCCTTCATTATCCAGTTCAAGAAGGATATCATCCATGGAGTAATCGGCATAACCGCTATCAAGCCCTTCCTGAAGCAGCTTTTGCAGCGCGGCGATTTTGCCCGCCCGTTCCTGATCGCGGCGGATCAGGTCGCGCACATAGTCGCTGGCATTGCTGTACCGCCCCGTTTCGGCCTGGGCCTCAACCCATATTTTCATGGGTTCCGGAAGTGAAACATTCATCGTGGCCATTGTTTATACTCCTTTATTTACAATTTTGGCATAAATTGGCAAAGATTGTCAATTTATGCCCCCTTAACCGTCATCCCGGCGAAAGCCGGGACCCATGTGATGATGATGTTATAAAAGCTGGCCACTGTAATGTTTCAAATGGCGTGACAATCTGCGCCGTTAATGTACCGTCAAAAGTGAATGGGTCCCGGCTTTCGCCGGGATGACGACATATATTATTCCCGCAGCGTATTGGCATAGGATTCCAGCACAGCGTTCATACGCGTCTGGTACCCTTTGCCCAGGTTCCGGTAGATTTTCAGGACGGATTTTTTAACGCGCAGGGTAATCTGCTCCGTCCCCTCCGGCTCAACCAGTTTGGCGTCCTTCCAGAAATCGTCGTCCAGTTCCGGGATGTCGCTGGTATCGATCTGGTCGTCCCGCAGGGCCGCCAGTTGCTTAACGCTCAGTTCTTTTTTGTATCGCTTGCTCATAGCGTTCCCTTTCTTTTTTCTTAGCGGGACGGGCGGAAATAATACGCGTTATGCCGTCGCGGTCCGTATGGGTGACCATCAGGAACAAAACATCATCAATTACGCCGATGCTGTTCTCCCTGACTTCTCCATAGTCGAATCGTCTGTCCACCACCGTCAAAACCGGGCCGTCGAAGATACGGATAGCGGTCGCAAAACCCACCCCGTGCTTTTCGATGTTGGCCGCGTTCTTGTTTTCATCCCAGGTGAACATATTATTATTGTAACTACAATTGCATCTACAGTCAATTTAATTACCCCTTGACAAACTAGGCTTTTATTCCTATAATTTCAACAGGAGATTTTAGAATGAAGCCGCACGCCCAAACCATCCAAACACTTCCACCCTATCAACTGTTCTCCGCTCAAAACACCCCGCCAAACGAACTAAAAGAAAATCCCAACCCTATCAACGCCCTACCCCAAACCATTTTATTTTTTCAAAAACGAACTAAAGCGCCATCCCCGCATACACCCGCATCACCAACAAAAATTCCTGCGAACGAACTGATATCCCTACCCCATTCCGTAAAACACCATAAGTTGTGCATAAACTTTGCAGCCCCGTCCAATCTTAACCATCCCTTAACCATTCCCCCCTACCCTGCCCGCATCCCACATCGCAAAACAGGAGCGCACTATGGCCACCATCACCGGCACCAATAGCCCCGAAACATTAAACGGCACAAGCTCAGCCGACACGATTTACGGATTAGGTGGCGACGATATCATCAACGCTGATGATGGAAACGATACAGTCTATGGCGGCAATAATAACGACACCCTAAATGGCCAAGGCGATAATGATACACTTTATGGCGAGGCTGGAAGCGATACGCTAAATGGTGGCGCGGGTGATGATGCATTATATGGTGGAGATGCATGGGATTATTATAAATATACGTTAGGTGAAGGCTACGATACCATTTATGAATCAAGTGGCGGTGGCACTGCCGACCTTTATTCCAGCACTACAACAACAGGTGACCATACTGGGAATTTTTCGTTTCTAAAAAATGGAAGCAATGACGTTGTTGTTTATTATAATGACGGAACGTCAACAGCAGCATATTTAGAAATAGACGATCCTTTTTCAGTAACGAACCCAGATGATGCCATCAGCGGCTTTCATCTTTACAACCAATATAAGCAGGATATTGGCTATGTGTCGCTATTTGGATCGTACATGTCAGCTACAATTGTTTCAACCACAACAGGAACAGAAACAATCAATGGATCAGGAAGCATATACGATACGATTTTAGGCGGTATTGGCGACACAACAGTTAATGCAAACTCTGCCACAAACGTGGTTTATACAGGTGACGGCGATGATATTGTTAATGTTGTAAGCACCAGTACCATCGATAACATATATCTGGGACATGGAGATGATATTGCTTATGGAGGCAATGGCTATGGCTATTTCCTTGGTGGAGAAGGCAACGACACTATTGTTGGAAATGGTGGCGCAGACACTATAGATGCTGGATCAGGTGATGACATCATATATGGGGACGATATTTCAGGGTTAACCTCAGGTAATGATACTATATACGGCGGCTTGGGAAGCGATAACATTTATGGTGGAGCGGGCAATGATTATATTTATGCTGGCGATACTAACGGG
Organism: Alphaproteobacteria bacterium; assembly: GCA_044220535.1. Classification (GTDB taxonomy): domain Bacteria; phylum Pseudomonadota; class Alphaproteobacteria; order Micavibrionales; family Micavibrionaceae; genus JBDHTS01. The sequence continues at coordinate 2,709 of JBGAQU010000001.1, forward strand.
ATTGATTCAGGATCAAACTATATTGAGGGCGGAGACGGAAACGACACAATTGTTGGCGGCTACTTAACAAATGACGAAATACATGGTGGGAATGGAAATGATGTAATTTTAGGCCAATATAATACTGGCTTAATATATGGCGATGATGGGGATGACAATATAACCGCCTATGGCATCTCAACAATTTATGGAGGCACTGGTGACGATACTATTTATACAGATCCAGGTGTAACTTTCACGTCTGGCCCTCAAACAATATATGGCGGTGATGGAGAAGATACAATTATTGCCGGAGGTGGAAATGATACCATCTATGGTGACGATGATGACGATACGATCGAGGGTGGCTTTGGAGATGATACAATAGATGGCGGTGATGGCGATGATATTATACACCTTGGCTCCGGAGCCAATATTGCCTATGGCGGCGACGGAAATGACACCATTGATCTAAATTCTCATTGGGATGGAACTGCAGGTGCGAACTACTACGATAATTACATCGATGGTGGTGCAGGCAATGACACGATTACCAGCAAAACAGGTAATGATACATTAATCGGCGGATCTGGTGATGATACGATAGACGCGGGCACTGGTAATGATGATATCACAGGGGACGATGGCGCCGATATCCTCTCCGGAAATTTGGGCTCTGACACTATCCACGGCGGCAATGATAACGATATTCTATACGACAATGTTAACCCGTTAGCATCCAGCGTAGGCGTTGAGGGCTCTTCTACCGATACGTTGTACGGTGACGCCGGAGACGATACTCTTTACGCTACCCAGGGGACAAATGATCTATATGGGGGAGCTGATAATGATACCTATGCATGGTATGCCGTTGGGCCATCGTTGACCGCAAGCACTGCTTATGAAACCTCAGGATCTTCCGATACGTTGCTTTTGGGAGGCGGTAGCCATTCTTATTTCACAGCACAGATCAGCGGATACAATCTTATTTTCATCAATAGTAATGTCTTCAACTCTACCATCACAATTAACAATCAATTCAGTGTTGATTCTACAGGTAATACGCTTTCACTGGCTGTCGAAAATATCAAGTATGCAGACGATCTTACAAATGCCTCTCTTACTGGAAGTGTAACGGGCACTTCGGGCAACAATACCCTCACCGGCACATCCGGTGATGACGTGATCCAGGGCCTGGCCGGAAACGACACCATCAACGCGGGCGACGGCAACGACCTGGTGCTTGGCGGCGTCGGGTTTGACACGATCAATGGCGGGAACGGGAATGATGTGATTTATGGCGGGGATACGTTCGACATTATCCATGGCGATGACGGCAACGACATTATCTACGGCAATGGCGGCGGGGATACGCTGTATGGCGACGCGGGGGATGACACGATTTATGGCGGCGACAGTGTCGACACCATCCAGGGCGGCTCCGGCAACGACACGATGTATGGGGATTCGGATTTCGACATCGTCGATTACACCTCCTCCACCTCCGGCACGGTCATCAACCTGTCCTCCGGCACAGCGTCGGACGGGTTCGGCGGCACGGATACGCTGAACGGGTTTGAGCATGTGAACGGGTCTGGATATGCCGACACCATCACGGGCAGCAGCGCGACCAACATCATCCACGCCGCCGCGGGGAACGACACTATCTATGGCGGCGCAGGCAACGACGCGCTGTATGGCGAGGCCGGGGACGATACGATTTACGGCGAAGGCAATAACGACACCATCTACGGCGGGTCGGGTAACGATACGCTGGACGGCGGCAGCGGGACGGACACGCTCAGCTATGCGCTCGACACCGGCGCGGTCAACATCAACCTGAACACCGGCACGGGGACGGACGGGTATGGCGATACGGATACGCTGTCCAACTTTGAAAACCTGGTCGGGTCCGCCTATAACGACGCGCTGACCGGCACGTCGGGCGTCAACATCATCTCCGGCGGCAACGGGAATGACACGATTTACGGCCTGGCGGGGAACGACACGCTGAACGGCGAAGGCGGGAACGATACGCTGTATGGCGGGGATGGGGATGATACCTTCACCGCTTCCTCCGGCAACAATGCCTATGACGGCGGCAACAATTCCGACACGGTGAATTACACATCCGATGTCGGAGCAATCACCGTCAATTTGACCAGCGGCACGGGCACCAACGGTTCCGGCGGCACGGATAGCTGGACGGGGGTTGAGAATATCAACGGCTCGGCCTATGCCGATACCATCACGGGCGACAGCGTGTCCAATTTCCTGAGCGGCGGGGACGGGAACGACACCATCTCCGGCATGGCGGGGGCGGACACGCTCGTGGGCGGCGCGGGGGCGGATACGTTTGTGTTTGATATCGCCAGCTATGGCAGCAGCGACATCCTCTCCGATTTCCGCACGGCGGAGAGTGACAAGCTGGACCTGTCCTCCATCATCAGCGGGTTTGATCCGATGACGGACGCAATCACCGACTGGGTGGAGATTACAACCTCCGGTTCCAACAGCATCCTGAAGGTGGATCTGGACGGGACGGGGTCGACTTACAGCCTGACGCAGATCGCGACACTGACCGGGGCCACGGGGCTGACCGATGAGGCGACGCTGTATGCGAACGGGACGATTATTGCATAAACTATTGATATATAATGTAAAATCGGCGCAATGCCGGTTTTGCATTCTACGCAGCGGTGGTCATAGAATATTAACGAATCCCGTGTTACACTTAACGTATCACTCGACCGGAAGAATCCGGCTAATAAGGGAAGAACCCCATGGCGCTCGTCATCGACTTGAAACCATTCGAAAAGATCCTGATCGGCACCGCCGTCATCACCAACGATGCGCAGCGCACCCGCCTGAACATCGCCGGCGACGCCCCCATCCTGCGGGAGAAGGACGTGATGCAGGAAGAACAGGCCGACACGCCCTGCAAGCGGATCTATTTCCTCCTGCAATGCATGTATCTGGCGCCGGACGCGAAGATCTATTACGACACCTACTTCAAGCATATCGGCGACATTCAGCAGGCCGCGCCGACCACGACCTTTTTCTTCCTGAAGATCAACGAGATGATCCTGAACGGGTCTTATTACAAAGCCATGAAGGAAGCACGGGAATTGATCAAACACGAACAAGAGTTGATTGCGAATGTCCAGCAAAAAACCGGCTAACCCGTACAGCGCCGCGGCCGGCGCCTATGACCAGCACGCCCGCAAGAACACGGCCACCAGCCCGCGTGAGCTTGAAGGCCGCGTTCTGTTGCGCGCCGCGCAGTTTATGCAGGATCTGCAGGCCGAATGGGACGCCGTGACCCCTGAGATTCTGGACCAGACGCTGACCTATAACCGCCAGATCTGGATGATGTTCGTTGATAACGCGATTGAGGATAAAAGCCCCGACCGGCCGAATTCCCTGCGCAACAACATCGCCAATCTGGGCGCGTTCATCTTCAAGCACACGCTGGATGTTCTGGCGAATCCGCAGAAGGAACGGCTGAACATCCTGATCGAGATCAACCGCGAGATCGCCGCCGGCCTGATGACCGTTGTGCCGGGCGCCACTGCCCCCCTGCCCCCACAGGCAGACGCGCAAAGGACCACAGGCGCGAACCATTCGGTCTAAATCACACTGAATTGAGTTGAAGAGGTTAAGCCAGAACCGAAACCTGGCTGGCCTGATCCTGGCCGGACGATGCAGCGTGGGAGAAGGCGGCCAGCTGCTTCTGCGTCGGCGCAGGGCTGGATTGCTTGCTACGGACTTCCGTGAAAGGCGACCGCGTCGTTTCATTGCTGACCCGGCGGTTTTCCTGTTCCCGTGCCTGGATGCTTGTCCTGGACGGGAAGGTTTCCTTCACCGCGCCAGTGTCACCATCGCGGATCTGCAACACAACTGCGTTGTTGACCGAGTCAACGGATATATAAGGGCTGACGACCGGCGCCTGCGGGGCCTTCTGAATACGGTCAGGATTGGCTGCAAAAGAGTCGGATGTGCTGATCTGTTCGGCGTTACCCCGAACGACCGGTGCGGATTGTATCACTGAATTGACAGCTTCCAGCATGTTCTAATCCCGTGTCCCCAGATATACGCTGCGAATCTCCTGATGCGCAGACCTGATACCCTACTATCATAGTAATCCATAATTCTGCAAAAGTCAATCAAAGCGTGACGGATTTTTCCACATATTTTCGACTCAAGTCTTTATAAATTAAGGAAAAATTAAGGTTCATTAATCATTATTATAATGAGTATATAAAGACCGCGCGGGTTATAATTAAGGAACACCCCTTCCCTTTCTTCTGCGAACAGCCGAAGGAAGTGTATGGAAAAAAAAGAAAAATCGTTTTATACTGAGCGGAATGCAATGGTTTTTCGAAGCCTTTCCTTGGTTTCAGGCCACTGCTTTTCGTTCCCTTCCGCCCTGCCCGTTCCGGCAGTCCAGCGGATCCACGTAACAGTTTGATTCTACTGCGCAGGTTTCGCCCTTGAACAGTTTTATGGACACATTCAAGCAACTGGGTCCGGCACGCCTCGCCGTTATGGCCGGTGTGCTCGTCGGGCTTTTGCTGTTCTTCGTCTTCGTATCGATGCGCATGTCGACGCCGAATATGAAGATGCTCTACAGCGATCTGTCCTCCAGCGATTCCAGCGCCATGGCCGGAAAACTGGAACAGGCGAATATCCCTTATGAAGTATCGCCGGATGGCAGCCGCGTCAGCGTTTCCGAAGCCGATGTCGCCCGCGCCCGCATGCTTCTGGCCCAGGACGGCCTGCCCAATGGCGGATCCATGGGCTATGAGATTTTCGACAAGCAAAGCGGGTTCGGCACCACCAATTTCGTGCAGAACATCAACCAGGTCCGTGCGCTGGAAGGCGAATTGTCGCGCACCATCGGTTCGCTGAACCAAATCCGCAGCGCGCGCGTGCATCTGGTGCTGCCGCAGCGTGAATTGTTCAGCCGTGAAACGCAGGCGTCGAGCGGCAGCGTGTTTATTACCTTGCGTCCCGGCGCACGGCTTGAGCGGGAACAGGTCATTGCGATCCAGTCCCTGGTGGCGTCTTCGGTGCCTGGTCTGAAAGCAGATAACGTCGCCATCGTCGATTCATCGGGCAACCTGCTGGCGCGCGGCACCAGTGACGACGGCTCCATGGCGTCCGCCAAGGTTGAAGAACTGCGCCGCAGCTATGAAAACCGCACGACGCAAACACTCGAAGATATCGTTGGCCGTATCGTCGGATACGGCAAGGTCCGCGCCAATGTGACGGCAGAAATGAATTTTGACCGTGTGACAACCAACGAGGAATTGTTCAATCCGGATCAGCAGGTGATCCGTTCGTCACAAACCGTTGCCGACAAAACCACCGAGCGCGAAAAAGGCAGCGGCGACGTTTCTGTGCAGAACAACCTGCCCGGCCTTGGCGCCGACCCCAATGCAGCGCCAACCGCGGAAGGCAACCGTACGGAAGAAACCACCAATTACGAGATCAGCAAAACCACGCGCAGCCAGGTGCATGAAGGCGGCGATATCAAACGCCAGTCCGTGGCTGTTTTGGTCGACGGCACCTATATCACCAATGACAAAGGCGAAAAAACTTACAAGCCGCGTCCTGATGATGAGATCAAAAAGATCGAAGCGCTGGTCAAGACGGCGATCGGCTTCGATGAAAAGCGCGGCGACAGCGTCCAGGTCGTCAATATGCAGTTCGCCGATATCGACACCTCGACCGATGTGGTGGATGACGGCAAGCTGATGGGCTTTGAAAAGAAAGATCTGCTGGACGCGGTTGAAATCATTACCGTCGCCATCATGGTCATCCTTGTGATCCTGCTGGTGATCCAGCCGATGGTCGGCCGTCTGCTGGCGAATGAAGGCGGCGGCATGGGCGACGACATGGAACCTGAAATGATCGCGGCCCGCGCAGCCAACCCTGCACTGATGGGTCCTGACTCCTTAAGATCAGAAGAATTCAGCGCGCCGATGGTCGAGGAGGACGATTCCCTGATCGACATGCAGCGTGTCGAAGGCAAGGTGAAAGCATCCTCCGTCAAAAAAGTTGAAGATATTGTTGAAAACTACCCGGCAGAAACCGTCTCGGTCATCCGCAGCTGGATGAGCCAGGAAACATAGGAAAAGGCATAAGCCGCCATGGCGATGCGCGTTCGCGAAGATTACAGGACGTTAAGCGGCCGGGAGAAGGCGGCAATCTTCATGCTTGCCCTGGGCGAAGAGCATACAGCGAAAATCTTTGAACATATGGATACAGAAGAAATCCTGGAGATTTCCCAGACCATGGCCGGGCTCGGCAAGGTTGACTCCAAGGTGGTCGAGCGCCTGTTTATTGATTTTGCCGAACAGATGAGTTCGACCAACGCCCTGATCGGCACGATGGATTCCACCGAACGCCTGTTGGCCAAGGTTTTGGGCAAGGAAAAAGTCGGCCAGATCATGGAGGAAATCCGTGGCCCTGCCGGCCGCACCATGTGGGAAAAGCTGGGCAATGTGAACGAGGAAATCCTCGCCAACTTCCTGCAGAAAGAATATCCACAGACTGTCGCCGTCGTCATGTCGAAAGTGCAGACCGACCATGCCGCGCGCGTTCTGGCCAAGCTGCCTGAAAATTTTGCGCTTGAGGTGATTCACCGCATGTTGCGCATGGAATCCGTGCAGAAAGAAGTGCTGGAAGACGTTGAAAAAACCCTGCGGACAGAGTTCATGGCAAACCTGTCCCGTACCCAGCGCCGCGACAGCCACGAATTGATGGCGGAGATTTTCAACAACCTCGACCGTACGGTCGAAGGCAAGTTTATGGAAGAGCTGGAGAAGAGCGCACCGGACTCAGCGGAGAAGATCCGCGGCCTGATGTTCACTTTCGAGGACCTGCTGAAGCTGGCCCCGACCGCAATCCAGACGCTGATCCGCGCAGTAGACAAGGACAAGCTGCCGACTGCGCTGAAAGGCGCCACGGAAACATTGCGCGACCTGTTCTTCTCCAACATGTCGGAACGCGCCGCGAAGATCATGAAGGAAGATATGGCTGCAATGGGTCCTGTCCGCCTGAAGGATGTGGAGGAAGCGCAGCAATATATCGTCGGCGTCACGAAGGATCTGGAGTCCCGCGGCGAAATCACTATTTCTTCGGGTGCTGAAGAAGACGAACTGATTTACTAAGGCAGTGTGACCCATGGCCGAACAGGACACAGCCCCAAGCCTCCATCGGAAATTCCTTTTCGATGTGAACAATTTCGATGAGACCGACCCCGATCCTTCCTCCCTGCCCGTGGTCTATACGCCGGAGGATATGGCGGCTGCGAAACTGCAGGCACATGAACAGGGTCGCCAGGCGGGAATCGCCGAGGCTGAAGCGTTTCGCGAACGCACCGTCGCTACACTGATCAAAACCATTACCGATAATTTTACCGAATTGTTCACGACTGAAAAGAAACGCAGCGGCCAGTTTGAGGCGGAAGCCTTGCAATTGACGCGGGCGGTTTTTGACAAGCTGTTCCCTGCCCTGAACCTGAAGCATGGGCTGGATGAAGTAGAAGAGGTTATTCGGGCGGTTTTGGAAAACCAGCGCCAGCATCCCGAAATCCTGATCGAAGTGCATTCCGAATTCGTAAATGATATCCGTATGACCGCGGAAAATATTATGAAAGGCCTTCATGGCGCGGGACAGGTCAATGTTATTGCGAATGACAGGTTGGCCCGCGGGGATTGCCGCATGTCATGGAATGACGGGGGAGCGGAACGCAATGCCACCGCCCTGGCCGCAGAAATACATAAAAGACTGGATGAGGCCCTTGCTGGCAAGGCTCTCCTGCAGGATAATAGGGTAGAGGCGGCTTCCGCTGAATCGCCCGCCGGGCGCGAAGGAGAATAAAAATGGCTGATGAAAAAGGCATGAATTATAACGAGATCAGCGGCACCTCGGTGAAAGAGGACGAACAGAATTTCGCCCCCGGCGAGCCAATGGTCGGCGATGTCACCGCTATCTATGATATTCCGGTACAGATTTCCGCCGTCCTTGGCCGATCCACCATGCAGGTCAGCCAATTGCTGAAATTAGGCCGGGGTGCTGTCGTCGAACTTGACCGTAAAGTCGGCGAGGCTATCGACATCTACGTCAACAACCGCCTCGTCGCCCGCGGCGAGGTCGTGGTGGTGGAAGACAGGCTGGGCATTACGATGACCGAGATTGTTAAGTCGGATAGAAGCTAAATTCTGACTTAGCAAACCGCTTTGGCCTATCCAGCCAACTCCGCATCTTTGGCCGCTCTTGATAAGGTTGTGTTTCTGGCCCATTCTGACGCACGACGATAGAAATGCGCTCAAAATTGCCGTCTACAACAATTAACCTATGCAGTGACAATTCCTGCCGTTCGTTTTGAGTCTTCAATTTAATCTGTGCGCCGCCAGGATAATGGATCAATTGTTGGCAACCTTCACGCGACAATTCTGTTCGTTCCAGCGCAGCAACAAAGGCGCGATGCAATGCAGGATAAGTGTTGGATGGAATGCCTTCGATAATATTCATGATTAATCAATTCTAACGAAGCATTATAAATATGTCAATAAAATCAACTTGGCATATTGGTATTTGCCAGTTGCAGCCTCGCCTTTTAACGCTAAGATAGGATTGCATTTTCTGGAGATTCACATGCGTCTTATGATCGTCGGCCAGCTGGATGGGTATATCAGCGCAGCGGGGAAAATCGCCCTGCAGCGGGGGGCGAAGGTCATCCATTGCGAGGATATCCAGCAAGCGCTGGGCGCCCTGCGCAACGGCAAGGGCGCGGATGTCGCCATGGTCGATATCAAGCAGAAGATCGCGGAATTTGTTGATACGCTGAAAGCCGAACGTATTCATCTTCCGGTCGTCGCGTGCGGCATCGGCACGGATGCTCGGTCGGCTGTAAAGGCCATCCAGGCGGGCGCGAAAGAATATGTGCCGCTGCCTCCGGATGCGGAGCTGATTGCCGCCGTCATCGCGGCGGTGACTGAAGAACCTAGCGCGATGGTCGCGCAGGATCCGGCCATGCAGGCGGTGGTTAAAATGGCGGATAAGGTTGCGCCGTCCGAAGCCACCATCCTGATCACGGGGGAAAGCGGCACGGGCAAGGAAGTGATGTCGCGCTACATCCACAAAAAATCCAAGCGCAAGGACGGGCCGTTTATCGCCGTCAACTGCGCCGCGATTCCAGAGAACCTTCTGGAATCGGAATTGTTCGGACATGAAAAGGGCGCGTTCACCGGCGCGACCGGACGGCGCATCGGCAAGTTTGAGGAAGCGAATGGCGGTACGCTGTTGCTCGATGAAATCTCGGAGATGCACATCCAGCTTCAGGCGAAGCTGCTGCGCGTGTTACAGGAAAAGGAAGTGACCCGCGTCGGCAGCAATGAGGCGGTGAAGGTCGATGTGCGGATCATCGCGACATCCAACCGCAATCTGGAAGAGTTTGTAAAAAAAGGCGGGTTCCGGGAGGATCTGTATTTCCGCCTGAATGTCGTCAACATCCGCCTGCCCGGCCTGCGTGAACGCCCGTCCGACATTCCCAGCCTGGCGCAGTTTTTCGCCGACAAATACGCAGATGCCAACGGCGTGCCGAAGAAAAAACTCAGTGCGGACGCCATGAAGCGCGTGAAGTCCGCCGGATGGCGCGGGAATATCCGCGAGCTGGAAAACGCCATGCACCGCGCCATCCTGATTTCCGTGGATGACGAGATTGAAGGTGAAGCCATACATGCCGAAGGCATGGCTGCGCCATCACCCACCGCAAAGTCCGAAATCATTGCCCCCGCGGGTGGCAATGTGATCCGCCATCCGGGTGCGGTTGAAACCTTGGTAGGCCGCACCATCGCCGATGTGGAACGGGACATGATTTTAAATACGCTCGACCATTGCCTCGGCAACCGCACCCATGCGGCGAATATTCTCGGCATCTCCATCCGCACACTACGGAATAAGCTGCATCAGTATAAGGATGAAGGTGTGGACGTGCCGGAGGCAGCGGGCGGGGGTTGACGGTCGCCTGACGTTATGGTTAGTTCTCTTTTTTCAGAAGAAAGAAAGTGACTATGTCCGATCAAAACGCATTGGCTCCGTTATTCGAAAAACTTTTTATTTTTGAGTGTAAAAGCGATCTCGCTCCGCAGCCCTATATGGAGCGGTACAGACCACAATCCTCTCCCCAGCCGCATAACTGGTCAAATTACTTATGCTACAGAGAATCGTTCCTGCCATGTTTAAGTGGAAACGAACTGATGCCGGGGATTGTGAGGCTTCGGCAAATCGAAGGCAGTCTGTTTGGTAATGCTAATGGGGTTAGCAAATATAATATTTATACATTAAACAAACCTGATAATTTTCTCGATGCCAGCGACATAAACCTTATTCTTGAACGTATTTTGCCCACAGCGCCTGAAATGAAGACATGGATGAAAGCAAATTTTGCGAGGAATTTTATCGGTCAATCTTTTTCCGGCAATACAGGCGAAGCTTTATCAGTCGGTAAAAATCTAAGCTTGCAAGAAATTGCAGATACGGTTGGTGAAGATTTTGCAGTCACGCTTGCCGGTCCTGACTGGGCCAAAATTTCCAGCCTGACATACATGAAAATGGCAGAAAAAAACTTTAAAAGCATTCGAACCATATTCCAGTCCATTGCCGATGATCGCCTGACTTCCATCATGAAATGGGATATAGAGAGGAACGGCCTTGGTCACATGCGTGGCATCATTCAAAATTACTGGCCATTATTCATGCATGAAAACGGCGGATATGTCGCGGAACGCCCGTATGCCGTCAGTGATTTTTATTTGGAACACCGTGAGTTTTTGTGCCCTGCGAGTGAACTTCAGGACCGCTTGGTAGAGGAAGGATCCTTAAGCTCTGTGTTCCGTATGGAAAGCCATGCCGGCTTTGGACACAGTATGGGACAGGCTATGATGCGCCTAAAACAAGTTCAATTTGAAAGCATGGAAGAGGAAGATGCCTGTACCGTTGAAGTAACCCCTGGCGGCTGGCATCAACAACCGCCCCGCCTTTCGAGGCTAAGCGGCCTGATGCATAGGCCTCTGCTGGGATAAAGCAGAACCGGGATGACAAAAAGCTTCAAAGGGCTTACAGTATAACGGCTTATAAACACAATTGAGCATTACAGCCTAGGCATGAAAGCACTTTTAAAAACCATTCTGCCCCTTCCCCTCCTCAACGCCTTGCGCGACTGGCAGGGGCAAATCATGCTGAACGGGATTGAGCGGCAGCCGATGGATCCTTCGCGGCTAAGGTCGGCGGCCAATCTGCATGTGAACTCGATCTTTGCTGATCCTTCGATTGAACAATCCTGGCAGGCGGATCACGAAACCTTAAGCGCCGCCATTGGCGCGAAGAATTTGATGGGCGGGGTCAATCCCGGGGACCGCAAGGCGATTTATTTTTTGATCGCGGGATTGCAGCCGAAAAAAATCCTGGAAGTCGGCACGCATATTGCGGCGTCCAGTTTTTATATCGCGGCGGCATCGGCACGGAATAGCGGTCATCTGACCACGGTCGATATCGCCGATGTCAACAACGCGCCCGATGCGCCGTGGCGTGAAGCCGGATATCAAATGTCCCCCGCCGATTATGCTGAAAAGCTGAATTTTGATGATCGTATCCAATTTGTGCAATCGCCCGCTGTCGATTACATGCTGAAGACAAATGATCGCTTCGATTTTATTTTCCTGGACGGCGACCATGCGCCGGATGCAGTGTATCGTGAAGTTTCGGCGGCGCTGAACATCCTTGCCCCTGGCGGCGTGATCCTGCTGCATGATTATTACCCGTATGCGAAACCTTTATGGCAGGATGGGAATATCATCAGCGGCCCGTTCCGCGCCCTGAAACGCATCACGAATGAAAATAACGCGCTAAAAGTCATGCCACTGGGCGATCTGCCCTGGCCAACCAAGCAAGGTAGCAATAAGACAAGTCTTGCATTGGTATTACGAGCGAAATAGATTTTATTGTTTATATAGGGAGACGAGATATGACCATGACATTGGCAGATATTCTCAAAGAAAGCTTTAAGGGCGTGAAAAGGCCGCACGCTGCTGAGCAGTTTTCAAAAAACCTGACCCGTCCGGCATGGCGCGAACCGCTTGTCCTGCCCGTCTTGCGGGTAGCGCCTGAAAATTTACCCGGCTATAAGCCTTAAAACACCGACGCGGCCTTGCCGAAATTTTCAGGGAGCAGATCCTGAATATGGGAGGGCGGCAGCATGTTGGCATCCGGTCGGCTCATGACCTGGATGGTAACGCGGCGTTCACTGTCCGGATTGCCGGATTGCCCTTCCGGTGCCTTGCCGAAGGCATCGACCCTGATGGATTCCGGCGGCACGCCCTGTTGCAGCAGCGCGTTTCGCACCGAGACTGACCGGCGCATAGAAAGGTTGCGGCTGTTTTCCTCATTTTCTCTTAAGTCGGTATAGCCGCTGAGCACGGCCAGCCAATCGGGCTGCGCCCGGACAGAACGCGCGGCCATGCGGATGCTTTCCATGCCTTCCATGTTGATGCCGATGCTGTTGGGCAGGAAATAGACCGCGAAGGATGCCGCGCCCGGCACGGGCCGCGCCTGCGCCACCATGTCCATCGCCTCCTCGAATTTGGAGCGGCAGCCATAACCGGAATCGCCCTGCTTCATTGTCGCTTCCAGGGCCAGCCAGCAATCGAACCTTGTCTGCGCCAACGCGACCATTGGCCCGTTTTCGATCCATTCGCCGGTTTCGAGGGAAGACATCAGGGTTTTATACGCCCTGTCCACTTCTTCCTTAATCGGGCCGGTCAGCTTGGCGTCGTTAGGATTGTCAGGCAAGGGCGGCTTGCCGTTGCGCGCTTTCTGCGCCTTGGCGCGGAAATACTCCGCAAGCTTGGAGTCGTGCTGCACCGAGTCGTGGTAATCGGCCAGGTTGATGTATTCGCTATCCAATGTACGCGAAAACTCCGTATGCACAGGCGCGTCGACCGTCAGGCTGAGATCGGCGCAGGCAGCCAGAAGCGGCAGCATTATGAGAAGAAGGAGTGTCCGTATCATAGGGAAATCGTAAAGGATTTCATGGAAATGGCAATCGCCCTTCCTGCGTTGCAACTTCCCCTTCCCACAGGTAAAATAAAGGGTAGCGTCCGTTTCCCGCCCATTTGACCATAAGAATGCCCATGGCTGATTTGCCCACTATCATTCCGACCGGCGGACCTGCACAGAGATTTGGCGGAACCCTGCTGCGTGGCGATATCCTGCTGGCGGTCGGCGTTATCCTGATCCTGGCGTTCATGCTGGTGCCGATGCCGACCTGGATGATCGATATGGGCCTGTCCCTGTCCATCACCTTTTCGGTGCTGATCCTGATGACGGCCTTGTTCATCATGACGCCGCTGGAATTTTCGACCTTTCCGACTGTGCTGCTGATCACTACCGCCTTGCGGCTGGGCCTGAACGTTGCGTCGGCGCGGCTGGTGCTGGAGGACGGGCATACGGGCACGGATGCCGCCGGGCACGTGATTCAGGCGTTCGGGGAATTTATTATCCAGGGCAATCCAGTCATCGGCGCGATTGTCTTCGCCATCCTGGTGATCGTCAACTTTGTCGTCATCACCAAGGGTTCGGGGCGTATCGCGGAGGTCGCGGCACGGTTCAGCCTGGACGCCATGCCCGGCAAGCAGATGGCCATCGACGCCGATCTGTCCGCAGGCTTGATCAACGAGGATGAAGCGAAGATCCGCCGTAAAAAGCTGGAACAGGAGAGCACATTCTTCGGCGCCATGGACGGTGCAGCGAAGTTTGTGCGCGGCGATGCCATTGCGGGCATCCTGATTGTCTTTATCAATATTATTGGCGGCATCGTCATCGGCACGGTCTTTCACGGGCTGAGCATGGCGCAGGCGGCTTCAAACTATACCGTCCTGACCATCGGTGACGGCCTGGTCACGCAGATCCCGGCTCTGGTCGTTTCGGTCGCGGCGGGCATGCTGGTGTCCAAGGCCGGTGTCGAGGGATCGTCACAGGCAGCCCTGTTCAGCCAGTTCAGCCGTTACCCGATGGCGCTGGCCATGACGTCTGGGCTATTATTCGTCGTCGGGATGATGCCGGTGATCCCGACCGTGCCGTTCTTCCTGATGGGATCGATTGTCGGTTTTATCGCATGGAACAGCTGGCAGACGCAGAAACGCGCGACGACCGCCGTTGCCACCGCCGCGACAGCCGAAGTCGCCCGCGCCAAACCGGCGGAGGAGCCGATCAGCCGCGCACTGGCCATGGACACGATCCGCCTGGAACTTGGATATGGATTATTGCCGTTGGTGCAGGGCGAAGGCGGCAACAAGCTGACCGAACAAATTAAAGGCCTGCGCCGCCAGCTGGCGGAGGATATGGGTTATATCCTTCCCGCCGTGCGTATCCAGGACAACCTCCAACTGCCCTCTACCGCCTATGTGGTGCGCATTAAAGAGATCGAGGCCGGGCGCGGCGATATCCGCGCGGGCATGCTGATGTGCATGGATCCGTCTGGCGAACCGATCAGCCTGCCGGGCGAGAATACGGTGGAACCGACCTTCGGCCTGCCCGCGATGTGGATCGACGAACAATATCGCGAGGAAGCGCATTTCAAAGGCTATACGGTTGTGGATGCGCCAACCGTCGTCACCACGCATCTGACAGAGATTATCAAAGACAATATGCAAGATCTGCTGTCCTATATGGAGACGCAGAAGCTGCTGGACGAAATGCCTGCCGAATATCAGAAGCTGGTAGCCGATGTGGTGCCGGGAAAAACCTCCGTCGGCGGATTGCAGCGCATCCTGCAAAACCTGGTGGCGGAACGCGTTTCGGTGCGCGACTTGCCAAGCATTCTGGAAGGCGTGTCCGAAGCGTCCAGCTATACCAAGAACCCGATGATCATAACGGAGCATGTGCGCAGCCGCCTCGCCCGTCAGCTATGCGATTCACAGGTCAATGCGAATGGCGTCGTGCCGCTGGTGACCATGTCCCCGCAATGGGAACAGGCATTTGCCGAAAGCCTGATCGGCGACGGCGAAGAACGCCAGCTGGCCATGGCCCCAAGCAATCTGCAGGACTTCATCACCGCTGTGCGCGGCGTGTATGAGAAATTCGGGCAGATGGGGGAAACACCCGTATTACTGACCAGCCCGGGCATCCGTCCTTATGTGCGGTCAGTCATTGAACGGTTCAGGCCGCAGACGACTGTGATGTCACAGAATGAGATCCATCCGAAGGCGCGGATCAAGACGCTGGGGCAAGTTTAACCCCCTTGATCAAATACATAAAAAACCCTAAAACCTGATTAAATAATCAGAAACAGGGGAAATCATGTCGCTCAAAATCCTCTATGGTATTCAAGGCGTTGGTAACGGGCACGTCGCGCGGGGGCGGGTACTGGTGCCAAAACTCAAGGCTTTGGACGCGGATATAACCTGCCTGTTTTCAGGGCGTGATCGCAGTGAATTGCCGAAAGATGAATTCTTTAATCCGTATATGGCCTATAATGGCATCAGCATGATCACGGAAAACGGCAAGGTGAATAACCTGAAGACCGTATTCAACAAGAACAGCAAGGATATACCGGGCGAACTGGCCCATGTGATGCTGACCTTGCAATTGCCATCACAAAATCTTTTTGATGTGCTGATTACAGATTACGAGCCCCTGCTTGCCCATGCAGCGCGGTTATGCAAGCGGCCAGCTATAGGCGTGGGTAATATGTATTCGTTTATCCATGATATTCCGGGGATGAAAAAACTGCATCCGATGCGCGCAGTTATCAATGGATATGCGCCAGCCAAGCACAATCTGCCTTTGCATTGGAATCATTTCGACCAGCCGATCCTGCCACCGATGGTGAATGTGCCGAAGGCAGCAGACATCATCAATCCGCGCAAGATCGTGGTTTATATGAACTTTGAAAAGCTGGACAGCCTGAAAGAATTTTTTGCAGCGTTTAAAGATTACGATTTTTATATTTATTCTTCCCAGATAAAAGCCGATGCGGATGAAGGCAACCTGAAACTGCGCAAACTGTCCTATGACGGGTTCCGAGCGGATCTGTCAGATTGCGCAGGGGCGATTGCCAATGCAGGGTTTGAATTCACGTCGGAGCTGCTTGGCATGGGCAAGAAAGTTTTGGTGAAACCGGTCGACGGACAGCCGGAGCAAAAATCGAACGGCCGCGTGCTGGAGCGGCTGAGATATGGAAGCGCCATGGCTTCACTGGATAAAAAAACCGTCAGGCAATGGCTGAAACGCAACACCGCCGTGCGCCTGCAATGGCCGGATGTCGGCGCGGCGATTGCGCAGTGGGTCGTGGACGGCGCAAAACCAAACCGTATCGAGCCGATGGTTGAACGGCTATGGCGTGATACAAAACGTTCGGAAGTAAAGCTGAGCCTTTAAGCCGGAATTTTGAGATGGATCACGTTATCCGCCGGCAAAGCCTGACGCTTAGGCCGGGTCAGTTTCAGTTTTTCGCGTTTTTGCATCAGAATGCGGCACTCATTCTCATACCGCATTTGCTCTTCGGGGCTTCTGTTATCGTTACATTGTGATGCGTTTTCGAAGCTTCTGACCAGATCGCTTTGCTTTTTATAATCAGCGAGCAGTTTCTGGCGTTCGCGTTCCGGCCATTGCATCCGCATCAAGCGAAAAAGCTGGTCGATCTCCGCAGAATTTTCGGTTTCTTCCAGCTCGACATCGATGCCGCCCTCAGGGAATCCCAGTTTTTCCCATGTAGCATATTCGGTTTTCAGTGGTTTCCACCATCTGGCCGAGGGGTCTTTGTATGTGACCATCAGGCCATCCTTGCCCCAATCTATAATCCCTTCGTTTTTTCCGTCATGAAAAAATCCTGTCATCCTATCTATGCCTGAACCATCGTTGATGGCCCATTTGTCTTTTTGCGTTTGAAAGAATTCAGCCATATGGGTATGGCCATATATAATGGCGTCATAATCGCTTTCATCAAGCATTTTCGCTATTTTTCTTCTCGTACCTGTCGCGGCGCTGACCAGAGATTTAAACATCCATTTTAAATTCGCGGCCGCAGAAAATTTTTCACTCAGGTTTTCCTGGATGATATGGTCCAGTTCATAAAGGCCGCTTAACACCGAATTTCCCAGGGAGTATCCGTTTCTGCACAGAGTGGAGTCATATATATCTCCATGAACCACCAAATATTTCGTACCGTCTGGTGCTATGTATTCACCCTCATCCAGAATATGAATGCCGGCGATTGTCTTGCCGCTTAACTTCCGGTAGTCATGCTCTTTGCCATCGACCATAATTTTTCTGCCGCGCAGATATTCGTCATGATTGCCGGTAAAATAATTGATCTTGCGGCCCTCACTGACATGCCTGAGCAGATTGCACAATCTTTTTGCGCGTGTGTATTTAGTCAGAAGATGCGTATCTGAAAATGTCAAATAAGGAAAATGCAAGACGCGGAGGCCCGAAGGAAGGGTTCTGATATCTATTTTAATGCCTGTGATCATCGCACCGGGCTTTCAGAAAGGGGCTACTCGCCATTCCTTATATGTTTGCAGCGCAATAGAACGCAAACATATTGTTTTCTTGTGTTTTTGCGGCGCAATAGGATATAGTTGGTGAATCAGGGTAATAATAAAAATTATATATATCTCAATGACTTATAATAAAATCATTATTTTTTCTTGAGATATTCAAGCGACCCTTTCTCCATTCACGAATCCCATTTCGATACGAATCCTCTCATATTCAGGCGGGCGCTTTATTATTCCGCCTACTCAGCTACACTATAGACGCGTGTACGTATCCATCATGATTCATGGTTTCAAACGATATTCCATCCGCCGCAAAGGCGCTCCGCGACCAGCTTACAGGCCTGCAGCCTGAGCTTGCGAAGCTGCGTCTAAACTATCTGAGCGCATTCATGGGCGCGGCTTTGGCACTGACCATTGTTATTACACTGGGGCTTCTTGTCTTTTATCCTTATGCCGAAGCGGTGTTTCCGCTGGCGATCTCCCTGCCCCTGTTGCTCTCCGCGCTTGTATTCCGCATGGTGGATAAAATGTTTCGCAAAAGAGCCCGCGCGATGATCGTTGAAACACTGACCTTCAGCAGCGGGTTTCATTTTATGCCGAACGGTTTTGCGACGCTGCGCGATTTATCCGGTCATGCCATCTGGCCTGCGGCTGAGGCAGCGACAAGCACGAATGGTTTTGAGGGCAGCTATAACGGCGTGCCCCTGGCATTACAGGATGTCACGCTGACCAAAGCGGGGCGCACCGGAAAGGCCGTGGTTGCGCGCATTCTTGTGAAACGTCCTGTGGATGGGCATACGGTTGTCATGACCCGCAATGCCCTGAAACAGTATTTTCAGGGCCGTTTTGACAATTACGGCAAGGTTGGCGCACCCGGGGCATTCGACAAGCAGGTGGATATCGTCTCAACCGAACGGCTGGAGGCACGGCTGCTCGCCGACGGCGCTTTCCTGGAGCGGCTGATCGAAGCCGGAAAAACCATGAAATCCCGCTGGCTGGCAGCCAGCTTTCAGAAAACGGCTATTGTGTTCTTTATGGATGCCCGAGCCAGTGTCACGGAACCGCCGCCTTTATGGATGCCTGTTAAAAAAGAAGACCTGCTGGCCATATATGAGCATTTCGAGGCGTTTCTCAAACTGATCGATACATTACGGGCAAACAGGCAGTTGCATATATAACACCGTCGTCATCCCGGACCAGGGAGGCGAAGCCGACCGCCGATCCGGGACCCGGGAGATATGTGCGTGCAAAGCACGCGCTTTATTGTTGCCGGATCCCCGCCTTCGCGGGGATGACGCCGAGGGGGTGAATAGTTCAAATTTATCCACAAACGGGATTCCCTTAACGAATCTTTACGTTTATCCTCTAGAATGAAGATTCTAGAAAATATATACTCTTAAGTGAATCGGTAACGGTCCCCCCATGCGGTTAAAGTCCTTCTATGCCAAATCGATGAAAGAAGCCATGCAGATGGTCCGCGACACACTCGGTGAAGAAGCCATTATCGTCGCCACACGTGAAGAAGGCGGCGGCAAGACCGTGCGCGTCACCGCTGCGGTCGAGCAGCAGGATGAGCGGGAAGACGAAGGCTATGATTTTGAAGGGTTTGAGCTGGATACCGAAGCCGCCCCCGCCATTCAAAACGACCGCGACGACTGGCTGCAATATGACGATGAAGACGAAGAGAACGCCGTCGTCGAACAGCTGACCGATGTCATGCTTCGCCATTCCGTGCCGGAAGACATCACCGACCAGGTTATTTCCTGCGCCACGATCATGGGCGCGAACAAGGCGGACCAGGCATTGGTCGCCGCGCTGGAACATCTGTTTTCCTTCCGTCCGCTGAACCAGAAAAAGGGCGGCAAGGCGCTGATGATGGTTGGCCCGCCGGGGTCCGGCAAAACGCTGGCGACCGCGAAGCTGGCCACGCGCGCGGTGATGGGATCGCAAAGCGTTGCCGTCATTACAACGGACTCGCAACGCGCGGGCGGGGTTGAACAACTTTCTGCTTTTACCAAGATCCTGCGCGTCAATCTGTCCAAGGCCTCAGGCCCGAAAGAATTGCGCAGCGCGCTGGATCAGGCGCATGGCGCGGACCATATCATCATCGACACGGCCGGGATCAACCCGTTCAATCCGGAAGACATGCGTGAGCTGGCCCGCCTGGCAGCGGTTGCCGATATCGATCCTGTACTGGTTCTGCCCGCCGGGATCGACGCCGATGAATCGGGAGAAATCGGACGGGTTTACGGCGCGCTGGGCGTGCGGTCCATATTGCCGACGCGCCTGGATATCGCCCGCCGTCTCGGCGGTGTTCTGTCCGCCGCGCATCACGGTGGCCTGATCTTTGCAGAAGGTTCGCATACGCCTAAAGTGGCGGACGGGCTGTTCGCCCTGACGCCGCGCCGGCTGGCCGCCCTTCTGATGCCCCAGGCCCGCCTGAACGACACCGCCACGAATACACGCAAGAAACATAACGCAAACGCAGGACGCTAGACCATGAACGACCCGATCACAGCCGCTTTGCAGACCACGGAGGCCGATACGGCCACACCGACATTCCGGCGCGGAAAAAACGTTATCGCAGTCGCATCCGGCAAGGGCGGCGTCGGCAAGACATGGTTTTCAATAACGCTTTCTCATGCGCTCGCCAAGATGGGCAAAAAAGTCCTGTTGTTCGACGGCGATCTGGGCCTGGCGAACGTCGATGTGCAGCTGGGCCTGATGCCCAAGCGTGATTTGAACGACGTCATTCGCGGACGCCTGAGCCTCGACAAAGTGATCCAGCGTTATGAAGACGGCGGGTTCGATATCGTCGCGGGCCGTTCCGGCCAGGCGTCCCTTTCCGCCCTGCCCAGCCAGCGCCTGACCATATTGCGCGACCAGTTGCTGGAAGTGGCGGATACTTATGACGTCGTTGTGATTGATCTCGGCGCGGGCGTGGATCGTACCGTGCGGATGATGTCCGCCTCCGCCACGCGTACCTTGCTGGTCGCGACGGATGAACCGACATCCCTGACCGATGCCTATGCGTTTATCAAGCTGGGCAATGCAGCGGGCATGTCCAAACATGTCAGCATCGTCGTCAACCAGGCGCCGAACCGCATCGAAGGCGAAAAGACCTATCGCACACTGCTGAAAGCCTGTGAAAATTTCCTGCGCCTGTCCCCGCCCATGGCCGGGATGATCAGCGCCGATCCGCGCGTAAAGGAATCCATCCGCCACCAGACCCCGATCCTGATCCGTTCCCCGCATGCGGATGCGGCGGAGGACGTGGAGGAAATCGCGAAGGTGGTGCTGAAGGATCTGGCTGAAGCGAACAGGCAGGTTGCGACGGCTTAATCTCGCTTCCCCTCAATTTTTAATCGTCATCCCGGCGAAGGCCGGGATCCATGCAATATAAAAGTTCCACAGAAGGCCATAACCTTTTCCACTTATGGCGATTTTGTTATTTCCTTCATATATGCTGAAGCATTGTATGGATCCCGGCCTTCGCCGGGATGACGAATTGATTTAAGGGGCATATAATAAAAGAATGACCGAATCTACACCTCCTGTTTCGCCCGCGCGGCCTGTCAACGTCCTTCAACCAGCCCGTGGCGACGTGAAGGCGACGATCCTCGATGTGACGGGCAGTCTGCGAAATGTGCCGCGGACCGTGCGGATTGAAGGGATTGTCACTGCAAAGAACAGCGACGGGTCCACCACCATTGCCACCGATAAGGGCGAAGTCCGCGCCTTTATCCGTTCGCCGCAGCCAGTGCCGGAAGGCCAGACGGTGGAGGTGGATTTGCAAGCAGGGAAGCCGCCGCGACAGGCCGTTTTGCGCGTGATCGATACATCGCAACAACAGCAGCAGCAATCCACGCCGTCATCCGCTTCAAACCAGCCTTCCGTGAACACGCCGCGTATCCCCGCTGTACAAACCGGATTGCCTGCATCAGCCAATACGCCATCACTGCCTGCCGGCCAGAGTCCGGCACCTGCACAAACAACGACGACACAAGTACAACCGGCGCAGGCTTCGCCATCCTCTCCACCGCCGCTTTCACTTGAAACAGCGACAGCGCGGCCTTTGACGGTTGACGTACCGGATGCGGTGCAGCCAACAACATCGTTCCCATTGCAGCCCGGCCAACCTGTGCGTCTTCTCCCGCTTCCGGCGGGCCAGCCGACCCTGCCATTGCCGCCCGCGCAGATTCTTGAAGTGATAACGGCTCAGCTTTTACCTCTTGCGCCGTCCGGCGTCACCGCGCCGCCATCCGCCGCGATTACGCTTCCGGTTTTCACCACAACGCCCTTCCCTGTAACGCCGGTACCGAATGCACTGACTTTGTTTTTCAATCCGGGCGCGCAAACCATTGTGCCGGGTTTTGTTCCGGATGCGTCGTTCAAGTTGTCATTGCCTGTATCCCCACATACCGCAGGACCATCGCTGCTTCCGATGCAGCCCGGCGCGCTTTCGAATATCGCGTTGATCCCTGCGCACAATACAGTTCCGCATACTGACATCGGCACATCTGCCGTGTTTCCACGCGCTTCCGTCATTGACGGGCAGATCCAGGCGTTACAGCCCGATCCCGGCCATCTGATCGTGCAGAACGGCATGACGGTCAGGCCGTCCGCCATCCTGTCGCCCCTGCCCCCTGCCCTGCCGCAAGCAGGCGCATTGACGGCAACGGTCGAAGGATTCACGCAACAGGGGCTTCCCGTCGTTTCCCTGGTCCAGCCGGGCGAAACGGCAGCCCGCAGCTTTGTCCTGCAATTCCACGCCAGCAACCTGACCGTGGGATCGCAAATCGCACTGATACCGCAACCGGCAGCCGGCACATTTACGGTCTCCGCATCGCCCGCCGCCTTCGACCCGCTGGACATGGCGTGGTCCGGCTGGCCTGCATTGCAGGAAGCATCGGCGACATTGGCGCAGACATCACCGCATCTGGCGCAGGCGCTCGCGCAGATCGTGTGCCCAACGCGTCCCTGCCGCAGCAATTGCCCGCGGCGGCGTGGCTGTTTATCGCGGCGATCCGGTCCGGCGATTTTGAATCCTGGATCGGGCCGAAAGCGATGGATATTTTGCGGAAAGCGGATAAAACGGATCTGGTGGGCCGCCTGACCCGCGACGCGGCATCCCTCACGCGCACCGCGTCGGAACCCGTGGCGCAGGACTGGCGGCCCGTGCCCCTGCCGTTTTATAACGACGGCCAGATGCAGGGCATGATGCTGTGGTACAGGCGCGACGACAGCCAGAAGGATGAAAAAGACGATACGAAAGAACGTAAAACACGTTTCGTATTTGATCTGCGCCTGACGCGTATGGGCCAGGTGCAACTGGACGGGCTGGCGAAAGGCCAGCGCATCGACCTGATCCTCCGCACCACCAAACCGGTCAGCGCGCCGATGCGCCAGGATATGCGTCAGAAATATCTGAGTGCGCTGGAAAATGCGTCATTTACGGGGGAATTGTCGTTTCAGGATAGGGTCGAGCAGTTTGTGAAGATTGGATCAAAATAATTTTATGGCGGCCCACACTAAGAATATATGCACTCTGATCACCTCTTATCCGGAAGGAAATATTCTTCATTACGATGGCGATTGCGAAACACGTTACAGCCCGGCCTCGACATTTAAAATCCCTTTGGCTTTAATGGCATTCGATTCCGGACTTCTTCAGGATGCACATACACCGTCCTTAATCTATCAGAACGATTATAACGGCTATGATTCACAGAAAAAAACCACTGATCCGACATTGTGGCAGAAGGAGTCCATTGTCTGGTATTCGCAACATCTAACCAGTCGCCTGGGGATGGTTAAGTTCCAGAACTATGTCGATCAATTCGACTATGGCAACATGGATTTGTCGGGAAACCAAGGACAAGACGACGGCCTCACACAATCGTGGTTATCATCATCACTAATGATTTCCCCGCAGGAGCAAATCGGTTTTCTAACCCGGCTTCTCAATCGCGATCTTGATGTTTCAAACCATGCGTATGAGACAACATTGGCGATTATCCCTGAATTTTTGTCCGAGAACTGGATTGTCCATGGGAAAACAGGAACAGGAAATATCGGTCATACAGACAACAGGATGCTCGGCTGGTTTGTCGGCTGGGCAACTCAAGGCTTCCGAAAAATTCTCTTTTCCAAGCTGATCATGTCCGACCAATCCACAGAAGCTGCGGGATCTATGGCTCGTGAACAATTCCTCAAGAATCTTCCAGAATTGTTGCCTAAATAATAAGTAAAGTTTTACTTATCCTTCTTATTAAACCGCTCTATCCCCATTTCATCCAGAGTATCGCTTTCTTTTTTATCTTCTACGCGTTCCTCTTCGTCTTCGCGCCGTGTCTGAATAATCTCGACTTTTTTCATTTCGGCGAAGGCGTTGCGGATATCTTCCTGCGCGGCGGCGATGCGGACTTCCATTTTTTTTAACGATGCATCCAGTGCCTTGATTTTTTTTCTTGCGCCTTCCAGATAACGGCCAAGATATTGATGCGCCTCGGTCGATCCCATTTCGTTGGCGAGCGTGCTTTCCTTTTCCATCTGGTCGAGGATCGCCTGTTTGCTTTGCTCGATTTTTTCAGCATCACGATAGAGTTGCGACAGCATCTTCTGCTTTTCATCCACCAGATGCTTGCGGAAGCGGATGAGGGGTTTGAGGTCAGCCATAGTTCATGCCTAATATAGCTGCAAGACGCGCAAACCCTTCCTCGATCGTCGTGCTGTCTTCTTTATCTTGTGTCAGGAATTCTTCAATCTGCGGATAGAGTTTCAGTGCTTCGTCCACTTTAGGATCCGTGCCTTTACGATAAGCGCCGAGGCGGATCAGTTCGGCCATGTCTTCGTACGTCGACACAACCTGTTTCGCGCGGCGGATAATGGCGTTCTGTTCGTCGGTCAGCGCCTTTGGCATGGAACGAGAAACGGATTTCAGGATGTTGATGGCAGGATAACGGCCACGGTCGGCGATGGCGCGTTCCATGACGATGTGGCCATCGATAATGCCGCGCACAGCGTCGGAGACGGGTTCGTTGGTATCATCACCTTCGACCAGAACGGCGAACAAGCCGGTGATCGACCCCTGCCCTTGTCCGCCCGGCCCTGCACGTTCAAGGAGACGCGCCAGTTCGCCAAAGGTTGTTGGTGGATAGCCTTTGGATGTCGGCGGCTCGCCCGCGCTCAGGCCGATCTCACGCTGCGCCATCGCGAAACGCGTCAGGGAGTCGATCAGGCACAGCACCTGCTTGCCCTGGTTACGGAAGTATTCGGCGGTGGCGAGAGTCATGTATGCTGCCTGCCGACGCATCAGCGCGGGTTCGTCACCTGTGGCGACAATAACCACGGAACGCTTCAGACCGTCCGCCCCCAGATCGTCTTCCAAGAATTCCTGCACCTCGCGGCCACGCTCACCGACCAGACCGATCACGGAAACATCGGCTTCCGTATAGCGCGCCATCATCGACAGCAAAACGGACTTGCCGACGCCGGAGCCGGAGAAAATACCCATCCTCTGGCCACGGCATGTGGCGAGGAAGGTGTTGACCGCGCGCACGCCGAGATCCAGCTGCCCGCCCATGCGCTGCCGTGAATGCGCGGGCGGCGGCTGGTTGCGCAAGGGAATGGGATGCCCGCCCTGGCGCAAAGGCGGCCCGCCGTCGATGGGCTGCCCCAATGCATTGATGACGCGTCCCAGCCAACGGTCATCCGGCGTAATAACGGGACTGGTACGTTGAACTATGGCGGGACAGCCGAGAGATACGCCTTCCAGCAAACCAAACGGCATTAACAAGGCGCGGTTGTCACGGAAGCCGACGACCTCACACGGCACATCAATTCCGCGCCGCGGACGAAGATGGACATGCGAGCCTATAGAGAGATCGGGGCCGAAGCCCGCAATCTCCACCAGCAACCCAAGCACCTTCGTCACCTGCCCGTACACTTCGTAATCGGGCAACTGGGATATGGCGGCTTCGAGGCGTTCGGTGAGACGGTCCATGAGAATTCCGGTCTATAGTCTTATAGTATAGCATAAAACCGTTACGGCAACCTGCCACAATTAAACCGTAAACACCGCTTGACCATATGAAATTGTGCCATTATTTAAGCGGATAATCGAAAGATTGAACCCTTTTCGGCACGCCTTTGTTGGCACCTGGATTTAACAACAACAAAACAACCTCAGGAGACCTTGATTATGAAACGCAGTTTTTACACCTTGCTCGTCGCGACCGCGCTGACTCTTCCAGCGGCTGGCGCCATGGCGCAAACCGGTCCGTTGAACGGCACCGCAAGCCCGGTCGCTGCAGGCGTTGACGCATCGGCCAACACATCCGTTGATACAACTGCAGGCTCTGTCGCTCGCAGCACCGGCGCAGCCGCTGGTGAGACCGGCGTCGGCGTCCAGAGCGGCGCAAGCCTGGCCACCGGCGCAGGCACGGGTGAAGCCCCGACCGCCCCTGCGGCCCCTGCAACGGCTGAAGCCCCTGCTGCAGCGACGGCAGCGGCAACCACGGAAGCCGCACCTGCGGCAGCGGCCCCTGCCACCGAAACACCGGCAGAGCCTTCGGTTAACGCCAATACCACCGTTCCTGCTGAAGCCACGGCGCCGACACCTGCAGAAGCAACAGCAACGGCGCCTGCCGCCGAACCTCCTGCAGCCACGACCGCTGAAGCCCCGGCTGCTGCCGAAGCCACCACGACCACCACTGCAAAAGCTGCCGTTGAAAAACCCCAGCTGAGCAAGACCACCATCGTGAAATTGCAGGAAAGCCTGAACGCTCAGGGATTCCTGAAAAGCCGCGCTGACGGCGTCTGGGGTCCCCGCACTGCGAAAGCCCTGCG
>JBGAQU010000001.1:29133-70934 GCA_044220535.1 Alphaproteobacteria bacterium
AGCGCGAACGGCCTGACCGCAAACGGCAAAGTCAACGCCGATACGCTGAACAAGCTGGGCCTGGCGATGAGCACAGGCGCAATTTCAACTGAAAGCGCCGCCAAAGTCGAAACGGCTCCGAAAACAGCCCAATAAGCTGATTTCGCTATATTTTTCGTAAAGCGGACGGGTTTGACCCGTCCGCTTTTTTATTTCAGGTTGTATTCACAATTGTTAAAATCTTTAATCTTTGTTAATATAGTTATTAATAGAATGCTCCTTAAGCGATCCCGATCTATCGCGCTAACACACTTTAAAAATTCGAGGACCACATCATGCGGGTTTTATTAGTCGAAGATGATGCATCCATGGCCAAGAGCATCGAACTGATGCTCAAATCCGAAGGGTATATCGTCGATATCACCGATCTGGGCGAGGATGGCCTGGAAATCGGCAAGATCTATGAGTATGACATCATCATTCTCGACCTGATGCTGCCCGATATGGACGGGTATGAGGTTTTGAAGCGCCTGCGCTCCTCCAAAATCGAAACGCCGATCCTGATCCTGTCCGGCCTGTCCGAACTGGATAACAAGATCAAGGGCCTGGGTTTCGGCGCTGACGATTACCTGACCAAGCCGTTCGACAAGCGCGAACTGATCGCCCGTCTGCAGGCCATTGTCCGCCGCAGCCAGGGCCATGCGCAAAGCGTGATCAAGACCGGCCGCGTCAATGTCAACCTGGATACGCGCACGGTTGATGTCGAAGGCAAGCCTTTGCACCTGACCGGCAAGGAATACGGCATTATCGAATTGCTGTCCCTGCGCAAGGGCACGACGCTGACCAAGGAAATGTTCCTGAATCATCTTTACGGCGGCATGGACGAACCGGAGGTGAAAATCATCGACGTGTTTATATGCAAGCTGCGCAAGAAGCTGGCGAACATGACCGATGGCGACAATTACATCGAAACCGTCTGGGGCCGCGGCTATGTCTTGCGCGACCCGGAAGAGGAAAAGAAAAAGGCCAAGCAGGCCGCCAACGCCTGATTTTTAAAAACCCGCCTTTCAAGGCGGGTTTTTTCATGGGAGTATTTTGAGTGCCTAACCGGAACGGGTTTGCCCGGACGTAAATAATGCTATAGTGCGCACATGAAAAACATCGCCAACATGCTGACGATGGCACGCATTCTCCTGCTGCCGGTTATCATCCTGCTGCTTTTCGTGCATGCGGACTGGGCGTCGTGGAGCGTGCTGGTGCTGTATATCCTTGGCGCACTGACGGATTGGCTGGATGGCTGGGTGGCGCGAAAATATAATCAGATCAGCGCGTTTGGTACATTTCTTGATCCGATATCAGATAAAATTTTTGTCGTGACGATTTTGCTAATGCTGATCGCGACCGATCGTATTGAAGACCTGATGGTGCTGCCTGTCATCATTATCCTGGTGCGGGAATTTGTGGTGGCGGGTATCAGGGAATTCCTGGGCCCGAAAGGCATCAAACTGCCTGTCACCAATCTTGCTAAATGGAAGACTGCCGCACAAATGATTGCGACTGGCATGCTGATCCTTGAACCAGTGTCACTGACTATAGCTTTTTCAGGCGATTTTATGCTTTGGGTCGCTGCTCTTCTGACCGCCGTAACAGGCTGGGGATACGTCAAAGCCGCCTGGCAGCACGTTTAAAGGTAAATTTCAGGTTAATAAACCTGCATTTTTATCTATTTTCCCTAAAATTTATTTCGTGCGTATATAACATAAACGGCCTTATCATTAATTATATCCAGAGTATTTTGTGGCGAAATGGGGCAAACCATGATGTTTCAAGATGGCATTTATAATAACGATAGCGAACGTACGCGCTTGTACTGGGCGGCCTGGCGTATCCTGGCCCGCTATAACAGGAACTTGTCCCCTGAAGACAGGAGCGCACTGATCTCCATCAAGAAATCGTTCTTTCGCAATGAAAGCTTTGACCCGCTGATCGCCAGCTATGTGGAACGTATGTCCATCGCCATGCTGGGCACGAAATCATACGCTTACTGAACATTGCTTTCCTTCCAAAGCCGCTTGCCTTTTTCGTCGGGATAGGTACGACTCGGGTTTATGAGTCACATCTACACCCTTATTCGCCCCATGCTGATGCGCATGGACCCCGAGCAGGCGCATAACCTGACGCTGAAGGCGCTTAAAACTGGGCTGTTGCCGGCCGCGAAGCGCGCCGACCATCCGGCGTTGGGCGTGACCCTATGGAACAGACGCTTTCCCAACCCTTTAGGCCTCGCGGCAGGTTTTGATAAAAATGCGGAAGTGGTGCATGCCGCTTTTCGCATGGGGTTCGGCTTTGTGGAGACCGGCACCGTCACCCCAAAGCCGCAGGACGGCAACCCGAAACCCCGCGTTTTTCGCAATATCCCGAATGGGGCGGTGATCAACCGCATGGGCTTTCCCAATCTGGGCCTGCAGATTTATAAAGACAACCTCCAGCGTTTCATGGAAACGCGCCCTCGCCCGCCCGGGCTGCTGGGCATCAATATCGGGATGAACAAGACGCAGACGGATCCTGCGCGGGATTATTGCCTATTGATGCAGCATCTGGGATCGATGGCGGATTATCTGACAATCAACATATCCTCCCCCAATACGCCCGGTTTGCGCGACCTGCAATCACGCGATGCGTTCCTGGAGCTGACCGCCAAAGTTCTGGCGGAGCGCGAACGATCCTGCGCCGGGCATCCCGTGCCGGTGCTGGTGAAGCTGGCGCCGGATCTAGACGAGGCACGGCAGGAAGAACTGGCGCGGGCGGCGCTGGATTCTGGTATTGACGGGCTGATCCTGACCAATACGACGCTGGACCGTCCCGCTTCGCTTGATCCGGCCTTTGCGGCGGAAAAAGGCGGCTTGAGCGGCCAGCCCCTTAAGGACAAATCCACGGCAATTATCCGTAATTTCTACCGTTTGACCGGCGGCAAAATGCCCATTATCGGGCTGGGCGGGATCGGCTCTCCAGAAGACGCTTATGCCAAAATCCGCGCCGGGGCCAGCCTGGTGCAAATCTATACCGCCTTGATTTATAAGGGTCCCAGCATCGTCCGGCAGGTCAATGACGGCTTGGCACGGCTTTTGCGAAGAGATGGTCTGGAGCATGTTTCAGATGCTGTCGGACTGGACGCCAAAGACTAAAGAACCCTGTCCGTAAAAGCATGTGAAGAACCTGTTTCAGACCATTGACGCAACGCGTGATTTCCGTGCTTGATAGGACCATCATGGCCAAGACCTGGATCGATTTTTTTAGCGCGTTAAACCGCCGCGCGCCCGCGAATGCCGCGGCGAACGGCCGTATGAATGTCCGCGCCCCGTCCGGCAAAAAAAGCGTAGTCGTGCGCGAAGTCCTGTCCGCCTGCCTGGGGATCGCGCTGGCCATCGGCATGGGTGCATTGCTGTTCGCTCTGCATGCCACGGCGGAATTCGGGTTTATCGTCACCGCCCTCACTGGCCTGACCGGGTTGATCCTGCATGAAGTGTTCAGCCGCCGCAGCTGGGAAAAAATTATCACCACGCGGCTGGAGGCGACGATGCTGGGCCAGGCAAAACTGGCACGGGATGTTGCCCGCGCCAATGACGATATCGCCGTGTTAAAAGACGGGCTGGCCGAAACTGCGTCCGCCCTGGAAGTCCAAAGCAAACGCCTGCCCATCGCGACCGCAAGCCTGGAGACGCGCATGCTGAAACTGATCACTGAAAAACTGGGATCGCTGGGCCGTAAGCCGCAAGTTGCGAAGCCCGCTCCCGTATCCGACGATGTGCATTTTGAAATGCAATCCCCGCCGCCGCCGCTGCAAAACGCGCCCGTCACCAAGCTGGAACAGGCATTGAACCCGCGCGGCAAAAAATTCAGTGACGCCGTGATCGCCGAGATGGTGCGCCATGCGGTGCGCCAGCAAAAAGTTGAGATGTTCGTTCAGCCCGTCGTGTCCCTGCCCCAGCGTCAGGTGCGGATGGTGGAACTGTTCGGACGCATCAAAGGCCGTTCCGGCATCTATCTGGCGGCTGAACGTTATATGAAGGCCGCCGCCAACGATTCATTGGTGCCGTCCATCGACGACCGCCTGCTGCGCACGGCGCTGGAGGCACTGAAAAGCCCGTTCAGCGGTATCGCGCCCGGCGTGTCGATCATGCTGAATATCGAGGCGAAGACTCTCGGCAACCCGACTTTTATGAAGGACCTGACCGGTTTTCTGGCCGCCGACAAGCAAATGGCGCGGCGTATCGTGTTCGAACTGGCACAGACCGAACTCGACGCCATGCCCGCCACCATCGTGCCGGTGGTTCAGGCGCTGTCCCAACTCGGCGTGCGGTTCTCCATGGATTGCGTGCGCAGCCGCCGCCTGAACATGACGCAGATTAAAAAACTGGGTATCCGCTTTGTGAAAATGAACGCCGCCTGGCTGATGCGCGAGGCGCAGAGCGAGGGCGGCAGCGCCCGGATCAACCGCCTGAAGGGCCAGCTGGATGCCGCCGGGATCGATTTGATCGTCGAGCGGATCGAAGATGAATCCGAACTGCGTGAACTCCTGGATTTCAATATCGATTACGGCCAGGGCTTCCTGTTCGGCAAACCCGAACTCTACGCCGTCTGGCGCGACCGGCAGGCAAAGCCAAAGCCGGGCGCGGTGGCGTGATTTAGGGATGCAAATTCAAAGTTTGAGGGCAAATTAAACCCTGATTTTTTCCTAAATGAATACTTATATCTTTTGCTTCAGCTCCTACCTGTTTGAGAGCAGCATTTACGCCTTCTGCCGCAGCTGTCGCATTAAATTGGTCACGAATGGGCTTGCATGCATCGTAGCGCTGCTGATCGTTATGTGCGGCATATGCTACAGCGCCAGCAAAAACAGCACCAACAGCATAAAATCTCCAGTCCTTAAATGCGGCCAATCTCTCTGTGTACATAATATCCTCCTTTGGTTTTTTATATTCATAAAGATTTTTGATTTATGGTCAATAGATAAAATTCAATATCTTTTATTCCCCCCCTTCCGCCCTGCCTCCCTCCATGGCACAAATAGGCATTCCAATTTTCAAGGGGCCGCCATGATCCGCCTGTTTCTGATCGCTTTTATTGCCATGATCCTTCCCGCCTATGCAGACGATATCAAACCCGTCCATGGTATTGCGATGTATGGGGATTTGAAATATCCGGCGGATTTCAAGCATTTCGACTACGTCAACCCGGACGCGCCCAAGGGCGGGAAATTGCGCCTCAGCGCGCTGGAGACGTTTGACAGTTTTAACCCGTATATCGTCAAAGGCGTCCCTGCGGACGGGATCGGCCTGATCTATTCCACGCTGACCGAGCAAAGTTCGGATGAGGCGTTCAGCGGATATGGCGCGCTGGCTGAATCCATTGAAATGCCGGCGGACCGTAAATGGATCGTGTTCAACATCCGGCCGGAGGCGAAATGGGAAGACGGCAAGCCTGTCACGGCTGACGACGTTAAATGGACGTATGACGCGCTGATGAAAGATGGCCAGCCCTTTTATAAAAGCTATTATGCCGACATCGCAAAGGTAGAAGCGTTGAGCGACAAGAAAGTGAAATTCACGTTCAAGGGCGCAAACAATCTGGAGCTGCCCTTGATCGTCGGGCAGATTCCGGTCTTGCCGAAACATTACTGGATGGCGAAGGGTCATAAATTCGGTGAAACTACGCTGACGCCGCCACCGGGAAACGGGCCTTATCGCATAGCCTCTTTCCAGGCCGGACGCGGGATTGTGTATGAACGCGTCAAAAACTGGTGGGGTGAAAACCTGCCTGTTTTTAAAGGCCGGTATAATTTCGATGCCATCACCTATGATTATTACCGTGACCGCGATGTCGAACTGGAAGCGTTGTTCGGCGGGTCGTCGGATTTCCGCCAGGAATACACCGCCAAGGCCTGGGCGACATCCTATAACGCGCCTGCGGTGAAAGACGGTCGCGTGATCAAGGCGCAGATCAAAAACGGCATGCCACAAGGCATGCAGGCCTTCGGTTATAATTTAAGGCGGCCTGTATTTCAGGATCAAGCCGTACGCAAGGCGCTGGATTACGCATTCGATTTCGACTGGTCGAACAAGCAATTCGCTTATGGCTCCTATGTCCGCACGCGCAGCTTCTTCGCCAATTCCGACATGGCCGCGCCGGACGGGCCGCCAACAGGCAAGGTGAAAGAGATTTTGGACCAGTTTAAAGACCAGCTTCCGGCCTCTGTCTTCACCACACGTTATGAACCGCCGAAAACGGATGGATCGGGCAATAACCGCGCCAATCTGCGCATGGCGATGAAAATTCTGGATGATGCAGGGTATAAAGTCGGGCCGGATGGTATCCGGGTCAATCCGAAAACCGGCAAGCCTTTATCGTTTGAATTCCTGACCAATGGTGGCAATGCGGCACTGGACCGCTGGATCATTCCGTTTATCCAGAATTTAAAAAAGATCGGCGTCGCCGCGACGTTCCGCGTGGTAGATGTGTCGCAATACGTGAACCGGCTGAACAGTTTTGATTTTGATGTCATCATCACCAGCTTTCCGCAGTCCCTTTCTCCTGGCAATGAACAGCGTGAATTCTGGACATCCAGCCGAGCCGATCTGAACGGATCGCGCAACGTGCTGGGCATCAAAAATCCGGTTGTTGACAAGCTGGTGGACATGATTATCGCCGCGCCCAGCCGGGACGAATTGATCGCGCGATGCCAGGCGCTGGACTATGTACTGCTGGATTCAAACTATGCCATTCCCAACTGGCATATCCCGGCCTGGCGCATTGCTTACTGGAACAAATTTGGCCAGCCGAAAACCCAGGCACCTTACGCGCTGGGCGTAGCGGATACGTGGTGGATAAAATAACAGGAGGTTAATCATGAGCAAACTTAATGACATTATACATCGCCTTGAAGCAGAAAATTCCTTGAAAGAAATTTTTCAGGAAACAGTAGGTCTGATGGAATTAACCAGACGAACATTTGCAGTTGAAAGGCAGGCGATTTGTGAGAAGGCCCGCAAAGATGCCGAAGAGCGCGGCGCAAAAGGATATGTTGTGCCAATGTGGACTGATGAACTTGCTACAACGGATAAATTAAGAAAATTGTTTATAGCTGCCGGCATTCAACTTGAAATGGAATTGCATGAGACCTCGCTTGCGAATGCTCTGATCAATGTAAGGGATAAATACAAAGCCATGCTTGAACAACCAGCCCGACCTAATCCCTGACATATCTAAAATCCATGAAAACAGCCATTATTATTCCCGCACGTTACGGTTCCACTCGTTTTCCTGGCAAACCACTGGTCCAGATTGCCGGAAAAACCATGTTGCAGCGTGTCGTTGAAATCGGTCAGGCTGTTGCACGTGAGCATCCGCAGGTTACGCTTATGGTCGCCACGGACGATGAACGCATTGCAAAGCATGCGGACGATATTCATGTCGATTGCATCATGACATCCCCCAACTCCCCCACCGGGTCCGACCGGGTACTGGAGGCCGCAACGATTTCCGGCGCGTCGTTCGATTTTCTGATCGGGTTGCAGGGCGATGCGCCGTTTACGCCACCGGAAGCGCTGCATAAAATGATTGATACGGCCAAGGCCGATCCTTCCGTCCAGGTGATCACGCCTGTCGTGCCCTTGCGCTGGGCGGAACTGGACGCGTTGCGGCAGGCAAAAACCGTGACGCCGTTCAGCGGCACGACCGCCATCGTTGACCAGAATGGCAACGCGCTGTGGTTTTCAAAAAACATTCTTCCCGCCATTCGTAACGAAGACCGCAGCACGGAATTTTCCCCCGTGCTCCAGCATATCGGCCTTTACGGTTACCGCATCGGAACATTGCGCCGTTTTGTTGGCATGAAACAGGGGTATTATGAAACGATGGAAGGTCTGGAACAGTTACGGTTGATCGAAAACGGCATTCCTATCCGAACTATCCGTCTGACCGTTGATGCGGGGCTGGCGCAGGCGGGCATTGATTCCCCGGAAGATGTTGAACGCGCCGAGCGCGTTCTGGCCGGTGGTTAGCCGTGATCATTCATATCGTCATCCCGGCAAAGGCCGGGACCCATGCGATGGTGATGCCGGCCATTACAGGCAAAAATCATCCGGCAGTGCTGTGGCAAAAGCGTATGGGTCCCGGCCTTTGCCGGGATGACGCCTAAAGATGTTTATAAAATCAAAAACAATTCCTACGCTCATCGCCCTGCTGATCGCCTTATCCTTCGGCACCAGCCTGTTTTTTGAAGGGGCGCAAAGCTATATTTACGCCCCTGCCCTTTTCTGCCTGCTGGCGGGCTTGCTGATTGCCTGTGCCGGATGCGTCTGGAAACCGTTTGAAATTCCGAAAGCCGCGCCGGCCTGGTTGATGTTTGCCTTCTGGCTATATGTTACGATCAGCCTGTTATGGAGCACGACGCCTTTCCCCAGCCTTGTGACCTATCTTGTGTTCAGCTGTCTGCCGCTTTCCTTCTTCGCGTTGCTGCTCAGCCCTAGGCGCGAAGCGTTGATTGAAATGTCCGTCATGGCGCTGCATGTGGCACTGACTTTGTTGGGTTTATGGGCGTTGGCGCAGGTAACGGTATTGCATGCGCAGTTTCCGGGGCGTGCCGGACATCCGTTGCTCGATCCCAATAATTTTGCCGCGCTGATGAATCTGGGGTTGCTGCCGATGATGGCGATTGCAATCACCGCGGCGCAATCCCTTAAAACCAAAGCCTCCACGGTGTTCTGGGATGTATGGCCGCACTATTCGCGGGTTTAAGCTTTTACAGCCATACGGGCGGCGCGGCGGCGCGGATATCGTCCTTTACCAGCATCCAGACTGACGATTCCGCCATGAACCGCCCTGTGTTGTGGGCAGCGACAGCGGCTATGGTCGCGGAACGGCCTTTCACCGGCACGGGTTTCGGTAGTTTTTACCTGACTTATGCTTCCAACCGCCCGGTTGCGGATAAATGGTCGGCAGGGCAATGGGCGCATAATGATCCGCTGCAATTTGCGGCGGAAATAGGAATCGCGGCACCCATCCTGTTTTATGTTTTCGTTTTCAGCCTGCTGTGGCAAACGGCGAAGGCCTTAAAGAATCCGGATACGGATAACCCAGCCTTGATGATGGGACCATTGCTCGGGTTTATGGCCGTGGTCCTGCATGCCCATATTGAATTTCAGTTTTATGTGATGCCTATCCTGATTGTCAGCGGCGTGTGGCTGGCGGCCTGGTATGCACGCACGGCGGATGCATTGCCGCCTGCCCTGTCATGGCAAGGTTTTCAGGCGAAAGGGGCGCAGAAAGCGATTATTGCTGTATCTATCCTTGCCATTGCGGGTTTATTCGCCGTGCCAGCCGCACGCGGCGCGATGGCAACGTATTACCTGATGCAGGCGGTCAGCACGATGCGGCAGGACGGCCACCCGAAAGCCTATCTTTCCACGCTGGACAAGGCCGATGCCTGGGCGCCGGGCAGTTTTGTCGATGCGAAGGTACAACGTGCGGCGCTCTATCTCGATCTGCTCAATACGCCCGCCGGAATTTTCAGCGATGCCGAGCAAAGAACCATGGCCGATTACGTGCTGAGCACCCTGTCGCTGGCGGAGGCAACCGTGCCGTTCTGGTCGGATATCAACAGCAAGCGTGCCACGCTTTATACAGAAATGAAAGCGAAACTGGACCAAGACTGGCAGCAAAAGGCGGAAACCGAGTTGCGTATTGCCGTCCGCAAGAATCCGCTGGATCTTGGGTCACGGGCGCGATTGATTGAGGCATTGATGGCACGTGGCCAGGCGGAACAGGCTTATGAATTGCTTCAGGAGGGTCTGGCCCGCCCGCATTCGGTTGAGGATGAGAAAGACATGCTGGCGCTGCAGGCAAAGTTGAAATCGCTTGTGGATTTGAAACATCAGTATAAGACATTAAATCCATGACAACATTGATCATCGCCCGCCATGGCAATACGTTCGAATCCGGCGAACCGCCCCGCCGCGTCGGCGCGCGCACCGATCTGCCGCTGACCGAAAAGGGCCGGATGCAGGCGCGCGGGATCGGGTTATGGCTGAAGGAAAATAAATTATTTCCTGATGTTGTTTACAGTTCCCGGCTGAAACGCACCATAGAAACCGCGCAACTGGCCATTGTTGAATCCGGCGTGAAGCAGCCTGTGTTTCAGCTGGAGATTTTCAACGAGATCGATTACGGCCCGGATGAGAACAAGACGGAAGACGAAGTCATTGCACGCCTTGGCGCAAACGCACTAAAAGACTGGGATGAACAAGCCGTTGTACCGAACGGATGGATCGCCGATCCTGCGCAGATCATCCAAAACTGGCAGGGCTTTGCCGACAGCATCCGCACCCATGACGATAACGAAACCATCCTGGCCGTGACATCAAACGGCACGGCACGGTTCGCGCCTTACATTACTGGTGATTACGATTCATTTGCGGCGCAGAACGATATCAAACTGGCCACGGGCGCAGTCGGTGTTATGAAGTTTATCGACGGGCGATGGGTTGTTGGCAGATGGAATATAAAACCGGTCTTGCCTGCGCTGAATTAATCCATCGCACAAAATTCATTCCAAGGTATATTAAAGCCTGAATTCCAGGTGATCAATCTCTTTACCAGGGACCACTCCAAGCGTCTCAACCACAAATCCGACACAAAGATCTTCGCTGGTTATAGGATAATCGACATCAGAAGAAATAATTTCGGAACTGCCGCGCTCAAGCCTGGACGCATCAAAATCCTCTCCAAGTCTTGCTGATGACACAATGGCGGAATTGGACAAGCCATGTTTGCGAAGACCATCTCTTATAGTTTTTGAACTCATTTACCACTCCTAAATATTATTTGATACTTATGCTTATATAACATAATATAAAATTATGCAAATAAATATAAGCAACAGAGTAAATTATATTCCGAATTGCTCAAACCGCCTTACTGCACTACCCTTTCCTCATGAACGCACTCTCTACTTATATTGCCCGCCGTCTTGCCCTGATGGTGCCGACCGTTTTCGGTATCCTTCTGATCAACTTCGCCATTATCCAGTTTGTGCCCGGCGGGCCGGTGGAGCGGATGATTGCGCAGCTGCAGGGGCAGGGCACCGACGCCACGGCCCGTATCAGCGGCGGCGGGGCAGATATGGCACAGACGGGCGATGCCAGTAAATATCGCGGCGCACAGGGAATGGACCCCGACGTTATCAAGGAACTCCAGAAAATGTACGGGTTCGACAAGCCAGCGCCGGAGCGGTTCTGGCTGATGATCAAAAGTTATCTGCAGTTCGACCTTGGCAAAAGTTATTACCGCGATGTCAGTGTCGGGCAGCTAGTCTTGGAAAAAATGCCAGTGTCGATTTCACTGGGTCTGTGGTCGACGTTGATCATTTACCTGATTTCCATTCCTCTTGGCATTCGTAAGGCGGTGAAGGACGGGGAGAATTTCGACATCTGGACCTCCGCCGTGATTTTCATCGGTTATGCCATCCCCAGTTTCATGTTCGCGATCCTGCTGATCATCCTGTTCGCGGGCGGGCGGTATTGGCATATCTTTCCGCTGCGCGGCATAATCTCCGACGACTGGCGGGATTTGAGCACTATCCAGATCGTTCTGGATTATCTGTGGCACATGACCCTGCCCGTCATCGCGATGGTCATCAGCGGTTTCGCCGGGCTGACCATGCTGACCAAGAACAGCTTCCTCGATGAAATCAACAAGCATTACGTGCTGACCGCACGGTCCAAGGGTCTGTCCGAACATCGCGTGCTTTACGGCCATGTCTTCCGCAACGCCATGCTGATCGTGATCGCCGGGTTTCCGGCGGCTTTCATAGCGATTTTCTTTACCGGCTCCCTGCTGATCGAGGTGATCTTTAGCCTGGATGGGATCGGGTTGCTTGGGTATGAATCCGTGATCAACCGCGATTATCCGGTGGTTTTAGGCACTTTGTATGTATTCGCCCTGATCGGCCTGATCATGACTCTCATCCGCGACCTAGTTTATATGTGGGTGGATCCGCGGATAGATTTTGAAACCAGGAATTTATAAATATGGATGAACCGATAGAAGAAAGCCTAATTATACATGGTGAACTGGATCCATCTGTCACAAGAGAGGACGCTTTCGCAGTCAAACCTATTCTCCAGTCCATCCTTGAAAAAACCGGATTGCGTTATTTTTTTCCCGTTAGAGTTATGGGAGGTCAAGGCTCTGAACGATATTTCGTCTTAGTAATGACCGACAAACCAATTATGAAATCACATGATTTGCCGGATAAAATTGGTAAAGTCACAATCGGCTATCGAATGATCAGCCCTGATTTTTTTGATGCCCTGCTCGCACAGAAACAGCCAACGCCACAACCATGTACTCCGAAGATTTAATCGTATGAACCTCTCCCCCATCACACGTCGTCGCATTCATCAGTTTAAGGCCAACAAGCGGGGCTACTATTCCTTATGGATCTTTAGTGTGCTCTTGTTGATCTGCCTGTTTGCAAATGTGCTGGCCAATGATAAGCCTTTACTGGTGCGCTATGATGGGCGGTTTTATACACCTGTGTTTCATGATTATCCCGAAACCACCTTTGGCGGGGAATTTGAGACGGCGGCGGATTACCGCGACCCCTATGCGAAAAAGCTGATCGAGGATAAGGGCTGGATGATCTGGCCGCCGGTGAAGTTTTCGTGGAAGACAATCAATTACGATTTGCCGACTCCTGCCCCGTCCGCGCCGACGAAAGACAACTGGCTGGGGACGGACGATCAGGGGCGTGATGTGCTGGCGCGGATTATTTACGGGTTCCGGATTTCGGTTTTGTTCGGCCTGACGCTAACGGCTCTAAGCTCTGCCATTGGCATTTTTGCGGGCGCGGTGCAGGGTTATTACGGCGGCACGCTGGACCTTGTGATGCAGCGTTTCCTGGAAATCTGGCAGTCCATGCCCAGCCTGTATATCCTGATTATCTTCGCGTCGATGTTCGTGCCGGGGTTCTGGACCCTGCTGCTGATCCTTCTGCTGTTTTCATGGACGCATCTGGTGGATCTGGTGCGGGCGGAATTCCTGCGCACGCGGAATTTCGATTATGTGCGGGCGGCGGGCGCGCTTGGCGTATCCAACATGAAAATCATCCTGCGCCATGTCCTGCCCAACGCCACGGTGGCGACGGTGACGATGATGCCGTTTATCCTGACCGGCTCCATCACCGCTCTGACCGCGCTGGATTTCCTCGGCCTCGGCATGCCACCGGGATCGGCATCGCTCGGCGAATTGCTGAAACAGGGAAAAGATAATCTGCAGGCGCCATGGCTGGGTTTTACGGCGTTTATCGTGCTGGGTACAACCCTGACGCTTTTGACCTTTATCGGTGAAGCGGTGCGCGATGCCTTCGATCCGCGGAAAAATAAAATATGATCTTTACCGATTTTGAACGTCGCTCAGAGCCTGTTTTGCCGCGCCACCTGTTCCTATCGCGGCTGGCACGCTGCCTTATCTACTTATTGATAATGATTGCCATTTCATTGCTGGTTGGCGTGGCGGGCTATCATTTCCTTGAAGACATAGATTGGCTTGATGCACTTCTCAATGCCTCCATGATCCTCGGCGGCATGGGGCCGGTCGATACACTGCACACCGCTGGCGGAAAGCTGTTCGCCAGTGTGTATGCGATTTACAGCGGCCTGTTCCTGATTGCCTCAACCGGCATGCTGCTGGCCCCCGTCTTCCATCGCGTTCTGCACAAGTTTCATGCAGAGACGAAGGATTGAACTATTCATGAGCCATATGATTTAGCCGGGGTTTGGTGCAGGATTGGCTGTTGCCTTGGCCAGTTCAGGATGGCTGGCGACATAATCTTCAAATAACCGGACAATTTTTTGATTTTTTGATTGCCGGGCGCGTTCCAGCGGAGACGTGCCGAAGCCAGACGATTGATCCAACGGATTTGCGCCATGATTCAATAGAACTTTGGCTGTTTCGAAGCCGTTGTTCTGAGCTGTTACAAATAGCGCTACGTTCAATTCTTCGCCCAGATCACCTTTCAATTCAATGCCATCACCAAATACCATGCCCACGATATCGGCGTGGTTCTCAAAGGATGCATGAATGATTGCGCCTGGATCGGAATCGGATCAGCCCACGCCGCGATTGAAGGGCTTGGCTTTATCGTTACGTTATCGCATCGCAGGCCTTGCATGCATGGATGAACTATCCGCCGGACTATTTTATTTTCGCAGATATTTTCTCGGATAATCTCTCGCTGCTTCTATGCTGGAAAAAAACGCCGACCAAGGCGTACTTAACCGCAATATATATCAATTACGATTCCATTATTATCAACGACGATATTAACGCGCCCGTTTACATACATAAAATCTACGGGCGCATGTCCATTCAGGACGCGGTAATTCGCCGGCATCTTCGCGGACTGTTCCGGCGTTATCTTACGGCCGAGCCATTCTTTATCAATAGTGCAGGCTGGGTCGACAATGGCCTGATCCTCCTGCCCCACTGAATCAGCGGATGGAGGCACAGGTGATTGCTGTGTTTGTGCTGGAACCGGGACCGCACCCGGCGGAATATTCCGATTCTCAATAGCTATATTATCATTCGGCAATGAATCAGCAAAAACAGCATGGGAACCCAAGATAAAAACCAGCCATGCCAAAACAAAAAAACGAAGCATATATTGACCTTTCATAAGGATAATGACTTTAATTATACATTATATGGTCTTTTTGCCTTTCTGCCAAAAATGGAGCTTTTTGTATGCCTGTCCTGAACCGCGCAGCCGATATGAAAGACGAAATGGCCGAATGGCGGCGGGAATTGCATCAGAACCCGCAGACCAGTTATGAGGAGGAATTTGCCTCTGCTTTCGTCGCCAAAAAACTGACTGAATGGGGCATTCCTTTTAAAAAAGGTATTGCGAAAACGGGTATTGTCGCGACCATCACCGGGCAGAAATCCAGCTCAGGAAAGACCATTGGCCTGCGCGCGGATATGGATGCGCTGGATATCGAGGAAAAATCCGGCCAGCCCTGGGCATCGAAAAACCCCGGCAAGATGCATGCCTGCGGCCATGACGGGCATACGGCGACCCTGCTGGGCGCGGCAAAATACCTGGCCGAGACGCGCAATTTCGACGGCACGGTTTATCTGGTTTTCCAGCCGGCGGAGGAAGGCGGCGGCGGCGCGCACAAGATGATCGAGGAAGGGCTGTTCAAGGATTTCCCCTGCGATTATATGTTCGGCCTGCATAACTGGCCCGGCCTGCCGCTGGGCAAGGCGGCGACGCGCTCCGGCCCGTTGCTGGCCTCCGTGGACGGGTTTGATATCAAAATTACCGGCAATGGCGGTCATGCCGCCATGCCGCATGCGACGACCGACCCGCTGATCGTCGCCGCGCATCTGGTGACGGCGCTGCAGACCATTGTCAGCCGAAATGTCGACCCCATCGCCACGGCGGTTTTGAGCGTCACCAACATCAGCGCGGGAACGGGCGCGTTCAATATTATCGGCGATACTGCGACCATGACCGGCACGGTGCGGACGTTCGACAACACGCTGCGCCAGTCCATCAAGGACCGCATGGAAAAAATGGGACAGTCCATCTGCGCGGCGTTCGGCGCGACATTTCATATGGATTATGAATTCGGCAATGACGCCACCGTCAATTCCGCCGACGGCGCGGCCATGGCCGTACGGGCGGCGGCCCATGTGCTGGGTGACGCCAATGTCGAGGCCGATTGCCCGCCGACCATGGGCGGGGAAGATTTCGGGGCTTACCTGAATGAACATCCCGGCGCGTTTATTTTCATCGGCCAGGGCATGGAAAAGGACAAAAACAGCCCGCATAACCGCGGCCTGCATAACCCATATTATGACTTTAACGATGAAACATTGCCCATCGGGGTCAGTTTCTTCTCAAAGCTTGTGGAAGATACGCTGCCTTTGGCGAAATAATTATTTCGCCCGATTGCCAAGCGATGCGGATCAATTATGATCGTTCGCGCGTTAGGGATACAGATTCACGCTTTTTTACTTTTACCAAGGGAGCCATTCTAATGAAACATGCACTTTTACTGGGCGCGGCTGTCGCCGCCCTTCTGATCGCCGGTGGCACAGCCCGTGCCGCCGAGGTTTCGACCACGACCACAACAACCACCAAAGCGGTTAAAAGCGTGGGCGTACCAGGCGCGACCGTGACCATTCCGGGCAGCGCAGCGACGGCTGTTACCGTCGATGACGGCACCGATGTCGCCATTCCTACCGATGAAGATGGCGCAGCCGTTTCCACTGAAGGCACGGTCAGCACCACGACCACCACGCATGACGTCGAAACCGTAACCAGCGTCAAAGGCGACGAGCCGCCGCCGGTTGACCCGAGCATCCCGGCAAAACAGCCTGAAAACAAAAAGAAAAGCGAAGACCATGCCGGAACAGGTAAGGACGAAGCAACGACAGCTGGCGATAAAGCCGCAAAGTCAGACGTACCGCTGGAAGATTCAACCATCCCGAAAGACCCTTCAGTCAAGGTTGAACAAAAAGAAGGCGTTGTCGTCGTTCACTAAAATACATGCAATGCATGCAAAAGCGGCCCATCCGGGCCGCTTTTTTTATGAACTTTCCATGCGACACGGGCGTTATCGTACTGAAACATCAATATTCAGGAGGGCTTACCCATGTCCGCTCGTATAAAAGTTTTAACGCTTCTTACCACATGCGCCATTGCAGCGCTTGTCCCATCCATCGCGCATAGTGAAAATAAGGGTAGTGGATCAGGAAGTTCCGCGAGCGCGTCTTCAGGCGCGTCCGGCAATGTATCGTCCAATCAAGGCGGCGGTGGCGCTGGCAATACAGGGTCCTCATCGCCGACACAGTCCGGCCAGGCAACGCCGACCTCGGCTCAGACTTCTGGAACCAATGTCAGGAATACAGCCAACACCAATACAACCGGTGGCGGCAGCTCGTTTAATTCCAGCACCATTGTGAACGGCACCAACAGCAATACGACCAACCGCACCACGGCTGGAAGCAATAACATCACGACCAATGGCGCGGGCCTTGATACGACAGTTTCGGTTGGGGGAGCGACGACGAATACATCCATCAATGCCAACAGCGGCCTGCCCCTTAGCCCGATTGCAGGTACGGCTTCAACAGGTGGAACCACCGCCCCGG
Organism: Alphaproteobacteria bacterium; assembly: GCA_044220535.1. Classification (GTDB taxonomy): domain Bacteria; phylum Pseudomonadota; class Alphaproteobacteria; order Micavibrionales; family Micavibrionaceae; genus JBDHTS01. The sequence continues at coordinate 46,330 of JBGAQU010000001.1, forward strand.
CAGGTGCATCAACAGTGAACGGTGTTCAAACATCAGGGTCAGCCGTCGCCCGCGATACAGTGACAAGCAATACGGCGAACGCCCATTTCTCGTTCGCCGGGTTCAGCCAGTTCGATACAAACCATGATGGCAACATCAGCAATGATGAATTCAGCAGGAGCAGCTATGCATCCGGCGACGTCAACAAAGATGGCGTGATCGACAGCACGGAATGGACGAATTATAGCGGCTTCCTGGGCAGGCCGTTCCAGACGCAATTTACCGCCACGAACAATGCGCGCCTGACCCAAAGTGATTATTCCCGCATCCTGAATGACTCGGGTTTCTATAGAAACTTTGATACCAACACGGACGGCAAAATCAGTGAGGCGGAATATCTGCGTGGCATCAACCGTTATGATTTGAACAAGCCTGGTATGGGTACGTTGAATACGCGTATCAATACGCAGTAATTTAAGAAAGAAGCGCCCCGCGGGGCGCTTCTTTGTATTTTTTGTTTCCTAATTCATTATCACCGTCATCCCGGCCTTCGCCGGGATGACAACTTTGATTGACCTTGATGAAAAATATTAAGCCGTCGTATTCACATTACTGCCACGGGTGGCATTGGCTTTTGCGTTTTTCAGCATATCATCGGAAGAAATAACGTCCCCCGATGCGGCGCCTGTGCCGGTTTTTTTATCTGTCGGTGCAATCCAGTCATCAACCTGTTTTCCATCCGCACGATCTTTCGCGCGTTGAAGCAGTTGTGTACTGTTCGGAATACTTTCCTCTAATGCTTTCTTAGCGTTGGCATCGTCCAGCTCTTTCTGCTTGGCCGCAGCTTCATCCTGAGATTTTTTCAGTTTCGCCTGTTGCTTGCCGACCAGTTCATTGACTTCCTTGGTCAGGGAGTCGATGACGCCGCCGCTGGGGTCGAGGCCCGGCAGGGTCGAATAGGTATTGATCTGGCTTTTCAGTTGAGCAACCTTCGCGCGGAGATAAATCTCACTGTCGAAGAAGGATTCTTTTTTTTCACCCGTGGACGTGGTCGTTGCCGCCGCGCTTTGCTTAAGCTGCTGCTGAACGGGGCTCAGAGTATCTGGGCCCACGATGCTGGACGACACTACTGTGCCTGATGTGACGGATCCTATCGCCATAGTTTTATTATACTACAGGTGCTTGCGATTGAAAAGTTCTCAAGTATTAACAAGGCGTTAACAGATTTTAGTTCATCGCGACGGATTCCGCCGCAAGGTCAATGGCATAGAGCATGTTGACCGTGCCCTGCATCACGCCTTTTTCCTGAGTTTTGATATAATCCGTAGCCTCCAGGAACCCGGCCCCGGCCCGCACGAAACTGCCCGCATCGTCATTTGTAATCGGCCCCAGCGCCAAAGCAGGGATCTGCGTCCGCACCGACCACCATTCAAACAGGTGAACCGGCGGCAGGGCGTGACCGTGCAGGCCGAACGCCACATAATCCGCCTTCAGGGCTAGGGCCTGCTCCGCTTTTTCTTTATCGATGCCGCAGACCAACCCAATGATCTTGTCCTCCCCCAGCCCGCGCCGCGCTTCTTCAAACTTCACGGCGTCGTCCAGCAGGACGCCGTCGGCATCCAGTTCGGCGGCACGAATATAATCGCCGCGGACAATCGCCACCATGCCTTCCATTTTAGCCAACTGGACTAAGGCAGCGGCCTCTTCCTTCCGGTCATGATCTGTTATTTCGATAACGTGCATATTCTTTTCATACTCGGACCGGTTGATGACAAAAGCCGCCTGGCGCATCAGCGTCAGATTGGCGTCCATCTCAGCCCCGGCATCGATCCGGATATAGAGCCCGCAGGGAATTGAACCTTTTTTCATCGCTTTGGCCTTTCGTGTTGGCTTAACTATGCTTAAAGTGGACGGATGATCAAGGCTGAACCGCTTTTAAATGTCCGTAATCTTTCCGTCACCTTCCGCACGCCGGGCGGCACGGTGGATGCTGTTAAAAACGTCAGTTTCAGCGTGGACAAGGGCGAGACCGTGGCCCTGGTCGGTGAAAGCGGGTCGGGAAAATCAGTGACCGCCCTTTCGATCATGCAGCTTCTTCCCTATCCCACGGCAGGTCATGCGGCGGAATCCTCTATAAAATTCGACGGGCAGGAACTGGTGAACGCGCCGGGAACGCTGATGCGCTCCATCCGTGGCCGCCGCATCGGCATGGTGTTTCAGGAGCCGCTGACCGCACTGAACCCGCTTCATACCATTGAACGGCAGATCGGCGAGACGCTGCGCCTGCATCAGGGCATGCCGAAGCCGCAGGCCCGCGTGCGGGTGCTTGAACTGCTCGACCTTGTCGGTTTGCCCATGCTGAAAGACCGGCTGAACGCCTATCCGCATGAACTGTCCGGCGGGCAGCGGCAGCGGGTGATGATCGCGATGGCGCTTGCCAACAATCCCGACATGCTGATCGCCGACGAACCCACCACGGCGCTGGACGTCACGGTGCAGGCGCAAATCCTAGACCTGTTGAAATCGCTGAAGGAGCGCCTGAACATGGCGCTGCTGATCATCACGCATGACCTGACCATTGTCGAGAAAATGGCCGACCGCGTCTGCGTGATGAAAAACGGGGAGATTGTAGAGCAGAAGGACACAGCTGCTTTATTCGCGCATCCCGAACACAGCTATACCCAGATGCTTCTGGCCGCGCAGCCGAAAGGCCAGGCCGTGGCGCAGAACGACAATGCGCCAATTATCCTGACAGGCGAACATATCAAAGTCTGGTTCCCGAAAGGCCGCACTTTCTTCGGCAAGGCGCGTGACCATGTCCGCGCCGTCGATGATGTCTCCATCACCTGCCGCAAGGGGCAGACCTTGGGGATTGTCGGTGAAAGCGGTTCAGGCAAGTCGACGCTTGGCTACGCCCTGCTCCGCCTCACCACTCTGACGGAAGGAAAGATCGTTTTTAACGGGCAGGATATTTCCACCCTCGACCGCAATGAGATGCGCCCCCTGCGCCGTCAGATGCAGATCGTGTTCCAGGATCCGTTCGGCAGCCTGTCCCCGCGCATGAGTGTCGCGAAGATCATCGCCGAGGGGCTGGAGGTGCATGACAAGGGATCATCCGCGTCCGAGCGCGAAGATAAAGTGATTGCCGCCCTGCGTGATGTCGGCCTGAACCCGGACAGCCGTCACCGCTACCCGCATGAATTCTCTGGCGGCCAGCGCCAGCGCGTCGCCATCGCCCGCGCCATGGTGCTGCAGCCCGAACTGCTGGTGCTGGACGAACCGACCTCCGCCCTGGATGTTTCGGTGCAGGCGCAGATCGTTGATTTGCTCCGGGCTTTGCAGGAAAAATACGGCCTGTCCTATATCTTCATCAGCCACGATTTGCGGGTCGTCCGGGCCATGGCGCATGACCTTATCGTGATGAAAGCCGGGAAAATTGTCGAAAAAGGCCCAGCGGCACTTATTTTCGATAACCCAAAAGAGGATTATACCAAGGCCCTGCTGGATGCAGCTTTGAAGCTGAAAGCCAGAAAAGCCGTATAAATGGGGCCTTTGGCCCGGCACAGCGTATAATTTCCTTGCCTAACACCTTGTGCCCATGTATCAATCCCCTCAACTAACGCTGCCTTCATTGGGCAAATCCGTTATTAGAAAGACAGGTGAATACGAATGGTTAGCGTTAACGTTAGAGATAATAACGTCGATCAGGCTTTGAAAGTCCTGAAGAAAAAAATGCAGCGCGAAGGTATCTTCCGCGAAATGAAACTGCGACGCGACTTTGAAAAGCCGTCGCAAAAGAAAAAGCGCGAGGCTGCTGAAGCCGTCCGCCGCTGGCGTAAACTGGAGCGCACAAAGCGCGACAGAGAAGGCTAGATCTTCGAAGAATTAAAAACCGCCCTTAGGGGCGGTTTTTTAGTTTATTTGTCATCCCGCAGCGTAGCGGAGGGATCTAAACCATAGCGGCCAGGCCAAACAGTCAAGATCCCTCCGCTACGCTGCGGGATGACAGTTTTTATAAAGGCTCACACACCTGTTTTAGCCATTTCTTCTCTGCTTCATCCACATGAGGCGACAGCGTATCCAACACGCGCTTGTGATAGGCGTTCAGCCATTCAATTTCATCCGCATTCAGCAAGGCGGGATCGACAAGCCTGCGGTCGATCGGGGCCAGCGTCACGGTTTCAAACGCGTAACGCTTGCGTACCGAACCGTCATTGATCACGCCGTCTTCCGTCACCATGACCAGGTTTTCGATGCGGATGCCGTAAGCGCCTTCCTTATAGTATCCGGGCTCGTTGGACACCAGCATGCCTGGTTTGAACTGATAATTGGCGCGGGACGATATGCCGACGCCGCGTTCATGCACAGATAGATAAATCCCTACGCCATGCCCCGTACCGTGGCCGTAATCCAGCCCCACCTGCCACAACGCCATGCGCGCCAATGCATCAATCTGCGCGCCCGTAATGCCGTCCGGGAATTTCATGGAGGCGATGGCGATGTGCCCTTTCAGGACGCGCGTATTGTTATCTTTCATTTCCTTTGTCGGCTCGCCCACGGCAATGGTGCGGGTGATGTCGGTGGTGCCGCCCGTATATTGCCCACCACTATCCACCAGCAATATGCCAGGCGGCGTGATGGTCTTGTTGGTGGCGGCGCTGACGCGGTAATGGACGATGGCGCCATTACCCGCCCATCCGGCGATCGTATCAAAGCTGGAATCCCGGTAATCCGCCGCGGCCTTGCGGAAAGCCGCCAACCGGTCAACGACATCTTGCTCCGTCAGTTGTCCCTTCGGCGCTTCATCATCCACCCATTTTAGAAATTTTACCATGGCGATGCCGTCACGAACATGGGCCGCACGAATGGCTTTCTGTTCTTCCAAAGTCTTGCAGGCTTTCGGCAACATGCAGGGATCTTCCTGATGTTTTGCCACCGCGCCCGTTTTTTCCACACGCTGGCGAAACCAGACGGAGGTGACAAGATCATCCATCAATACTGGCATATTGGCTGCTTTTGCCTTGTGCCCCAGCGCATCGATCGATGCCGTTAAATCGGCGGGCGGCAGAACCTGTACCTGATTGCCAAGCGCCGACGAGACAGATATCGGCAGTCTTGCCTTATCGATGAACCAATCCACTGATCCATCAGCATGGATGATCACAGTCGAGAGTGCGAAGGGATTATGCGGCACGTCCGAGGCACGTATGTTCAAGAGCCATGCAATGGAATCCGGCGCGTTGATTACAGCCGCACATCCGCCCTGCTCCACAATCTTTGCAGCGATTTCCTGCCGCTTCGCCGACGCATTGCGCCCTGCGATCAGTTCGGGGAAGGGTTCCACCATGCTGGACGGCGGCGCCGGACGATCGGTCCATATCGCATCGACCAGATTGCCTTCCACCGGTACAAGCGCAATGCCGGATACCGCCAGTTCATTCGTCAGATCGGCAATGCCTTTCCCATTGTGCAGGCGCGGATCATAACCGATACGCTGCCCCTTTAAACCGTGAAGCGCCAGCCATGCCGAAGGCTGCTCCGGCGGCGACAGGACTGTGTCGTATAATTTCGGATCCGTTTCCTGTTTCATCTGCAGCGTGTAACGCCCGTCTGAAAATACAGCGGCTTTATCTTTTAAAACCACAGCCAATCCGGCAGACCCTGTAAAGCCGGTCAGCCAGGACAGGCGTTCCGCGCAATCGGGGACATACTCACCCAGATATTCATCGGCGCGCGGCACCAGATACCCATCCAGATTTTTCGCGGCCATGGCGTCATGCAGGTTTTTGAGGCGGTCGGCTCTATTTACTGAAGGCATGAGAATTCCCGTTTTAGACCAGAATTATTTGTCTTTTCAGGACCTTGAAAGCCCCGGCGTGAGAATAAGTGTAACCCACAATATTATGGAGAGATACCATGAAAAAACTGCACGCTTTTACTTGGTTTAAGCTTGATATGTTCCTATTTTGTTCTATATAATATTCTATGGATTTAACTCAAAAATTATCCCGCCTGGCCGATGCCGCGAAATACGATGCTTCTTGTTCCTCCAGCGGTTCTAAAAAGACCCGCGAAGGGAAAGGGCTGGGCAGCACGGAGGGTGGCGGCATATGTCACAGCTATACGCCAGACGGGCGTTGCGTTTCCCTTTTGAAAATCCTTCTGACCAACCATTGCATTTTCGATTGCAAATATTGCATCAACCGTGTGTCAAGCGATGTACCGCGCGTACGGTTTACGACACAGGAAGTCGTCAACCTGACGCTCGATTTTTATCGCCGCAATTACATTGAAGGTTTGTTTCTTAGCTCCGGCATTATCAAGGATTCCGATTACACCATGGCGCAGATGAACGCCGTCGCGAAATCTTTGCGGCAGGATCATAATTTTCGCGGCTATATCCATTTGAAGACCATTCCCGGGGCCGCGGATGATCTGGTGCGGGAGGCCGGGCTGTATGCCGACCGCCTCAGCGTGAACATTGAACTTCCCACCTCTGCAGATCTCAAAAACCTGGCGCCGGAGAAAAACCGGCCGCAGCTTGAGAAAAATATGCAGGAGATTGAAACTAAATCTAATGAGCTTAAGGAAGATCGCAAGAAAGGCATGAAAGCGCCTATTTATGCGCCTGCCGGGCAAAGCACGCAGATGATTGTGGGTGCAACGCCGACAGCCGATAAGGAAATTCTTGTCACCTCTTCCCAGCTTTATAATAAATATCGCCTGCGACGCGTTTATTATTCCGCTTTCAGCCCTATTCCACATGCTGATGCGCGCTTACCTGGGAAAAGCCCGCCATTGGTGCGCGAGCATCGCCTGTACCAGGCTGATTGGATGATGCGGTTTTATAAATATGATGTAAATGAAATCGTGACGGAAGCCGAACCGGATCTGCCTTTGGATATTGACCCAAAAACTGCGTGGGCTTTGCGTAACCGTGAGTATTTTCCCATTGATATAAACATTGGAAGCCGCGAGCAATTGCTTCGCATTCCCGGCATTGGCCCGCGTTCAGTCGAAGCCATGCTGAAAATCCGGCGGCATGCGCGGTTACGACTGGATGATCTTATAAAACTGAAAATCGCGCTGAACCGTGCCAAACCCTTTTTAATTGCAGCGGACTACAATCCGTCTTCCCTGCTGTTGGACAGTTTGAATTTACGGCAAAGATTTACGGCGAATCCAGTCCAGTTAGCATTGCCTATCTAGTTTGTTATCCCGCAGCGTATTGAAAGGATCTTCAATGATTGGCCTAGTCGCAATGACTCAGATCTCTTCGCTACGCTGCGGGATAACAAAAAAATGAAAGGGAACGCTTGCGTCAAGTTACCGTACATACATTTCCTGAATGGCGTACACAGGCACGGCAATTGCTCGGCGCGCAAATTCCGCCTGAATTCGTTTACTGGGGTGGCGATCAGGCTGCGCTTTTTGGCCTGCACCCGCCTGCTGTTCATCAGGAACAAGTCAAAGTTCCCCGTTTCTTTTTCGACCTTGCTGAAGCCATTGCGTGCCACCGCGATCCGGAACGCTGGGCGTTGATGTATCAAGCCCTCTGGCGCGTGACGCATGGGGAAAAGCATTTGTTTGATTTGCAAACTGATCCGCTTGTCCATCGCCTTTTCATGATGAACAAAGCCGTGCGTCGTGATGCGCATAAAGCGAAGGCATTTGTCCGTTTTCGGGAAACGCAGGATGAATTTGGCACGCATTTTATTGCCTGGCATCGACCCGACCATACAATCCTGCCTTTGGTTGCGCCGTTCTTTTCCCGCCGCTTCGCAGTGATGCGCTGGACGATTTTAACGCCCGACCAGTCCGTGCATTGGGACGGAGAAACCTTGCATTACGGTCCCAGCTTCCCGCAATCCGAAGCGCCAAGCGAGGACCGGCTGGAAGATTTATGGCGCAGTTATTACCGCTCTACCTTCAACCCCGCCCGTATCAAGCTGGACATGATGCGGCGGGAGATGCCGGTGCGTCACTGGGCCACCCTGCCTGAAACCAATATCATCCCGCAAATGCTGGCGGAGGCGGAAGACAGGATCGCCGAGATGGTCAAGCATACGGAAGGCTTTGCGGATTCGGCAGCGGATTATTTGCCGGACGCTAAAGATATCCATTCCCTGCGTCATTCGGCGATGGGCTGTAAAGGCTGCCCGCTTTACAGGGATGCCACGCAAACCGTATTCGGCGAAGGCCCGATCAAGGCGCGTTATATTCTGGTTGGCGAGCAGCCGGGCGATCAGGAAGATCTGCAAGGCCATCCCTTCGTCGGACCCGCCGGACAGTTGCTGGACCGCGCATTAGATGAAGCTCAAATCGAACGCAGCGACGTTTACATCACCAATGCCGTCAAACATTTCAAATTTGAACAACGCGGCAAAAGCCGCATCCACGTCACACCAAAAATCCGCGAAATCAAAGCTTGCAAGCCATGGCTGGATCATGAAATCCAGGCAATCAAACCAAAAGCCATTGCCGCGCTGGGTGCAACGGCAGCAAGATCGTTGATCGGGCCGGGTTTTACCCTGAAGGAAGGCCGCGATAAATGGCATGAAGGAACGGAAGGATCAAAAATCCTGGTAACTTATCACCCTTCCGCCATACTCCGCGCGCTGAACCATGAGCAACGAAAAATGTATTATCAGGCATTGGTAAAAGATTTAAAAAAACTAAAAGAAGCTTGACGCTTTCTAATCGTTCCGAACAACATAGGCTTTCAGCTTCGCTTTTAATTCTTCAGGATTAAACGGCTTGGACAAATAATCGTCCATGCCTGATCCCAGGCACCGCTCACGATCCCCGGCCAGCACATGCGCTGTCATGCCGATGATCGGCAGGCGCACGGTCGATCCGTTCTGACGTTCCTGTTCCCGAACCATGCGCGTGGTTTCCAGGCCGTTCATGCCGTGCATTTGCACATCCATCAGGACAGCAGCGTACGGACGGGCATTAATTTTGTCGATGGCTTCAATACCATTCGATGCCACATCAAAACTGTAACCGAACTCCTCTAAAAATCCGGAGGCAACCATCACATTGGGCGCATAGTCTTCTACGATCAAAATGCACGGGCCTTTTTTTACAGTGCGTAACTGTTCTTTCGAAAGACCGCGCACTTCCTGAGGCGCCTTCTGATCAACCGGCTTTAATGGCAGGCGCACCGTAAATGTTGAACCCTTGCCTAGCGTACTTTCAACATAGACATCGCCACCCATGATTTCGGTAAGCGTCTTAGTGATCGCGAGGCCGAGGCCAGTGCCGCCGTATTTGCGGTTGATGGATGAATCAGCCTGCACGAATTTTTCAAAAATCGTTTCCAGTTTGTCCGGCGCGATACCAATACCCGTATCCTTGACCGCGATTTCAAGTCCGTCCGCTTCTGTTCGCACCCTAATTTGAATAGCGCCATTTTCTGTGAATTTTACAGCATTGCTGGAAAGATTCAGGATAATCTGGCGAAAGCGCTTGGGATCGCCCATATACACGCGATCACCGATCTGCCCATCATCCAGTTCGAAAATGATGCCTTTTTCCCGCGTACGGACAGACATGATGCTGATGATTTCCTGCAGGATCTGCGTGACGCTGAATGGGATATTCTCAAGCTCTACCGTTCGCGCTTCTATTCGCGAAATATCCAACAGGTCATTAATAAGGGCCAGCAGCGCGTCGGCGCTCAGTTGTAATGTATGAATGAATTCTTTCTGCTTATCGGTCAGTGGCTGGCTCATGGCCAGAATGTTGGCAAGGCCAATGACCGCGTTCATCGGCGTACGGATCTCATGGCTCATATTCGCCAGAAATTCGCTCTTGGCGATGTTGGCTGCTTCCGCCTTATCCTTTGCCTGGATCAACGCTGTGTTGCGGCTTTCAAGTTCCGCGATGTAATAACGCAACCTATCTTGCTGTTCCTTGTTTTCCTTACGAAGGTTCAGCTTGACAAGAGCGGCGTTGATAACATGGGGGATGAGGTCCAGGTAAACCTGTTGCACGTCCTTTACAATGTAATCCTCAGCACCGTTGTGAAGTGCTTCGATCGCCAGCATTTCATTACCGCCTGCGGTCAGCATAATGACCGGCGGCTCACCATTGGTAGGCGCAATGCGCTTCAGCACATCCATACCGCTCATGGCAGGCAGAGTATAATCCAACAAAATCGCATTATAATTCTGCGCCGACAGAATTTGCAGCGCCGCTTCGCCCGTTGGCGCAATATCGACGGAAAAACCCAGCCGCTCCATCCGCTTTTGTAGTAGGCGGGCAAGGCCTTCGTCATCCTCGACATACAGGATGCGCATATTGTTGCTATCTATGACTATCATTCCATCCGGCTACTTTTCCGTGCCGGGCACCTTGACGACGGCCAAAAGCAGGCCGAGCTTGCGAATGGATTCCGCAAAGGCTTCGTATTCAACTGGCTTGGTCACATAAACGTTACAACCCAGTGCATAGCATCGTTCAACTTCACGCGGGTTATCCGTGGTTGTCAGGATAATGACCGGAACCAGCTTTGTCTCAGCATCGCTCTTGATCAATTCCAGAATCTGGAACCCGTCCAGTTCCGGCAGATTAAGATCCAGCAGGATGAGCATCGGCGCCGCCTTGCGGTTACCGGCGTGTTCACCCCGGCCCAGCAAATAATCCGCCGCCTTGCGGCCGTTATCGATATGGACAATCTCGTTCATGATCCCGGCGCGACGCAGGTTCTTCTCGATCAGCTTGGCATGACCCATATCATCCTCGACCATCACAATGGTCACATGTTGCGTATCCGTCATGCTTTGGCGTCCTTTTTCAAAGTATTGGAGATGGTCAGGAAAAACGTCGTCCCGATCCCAAGTTTCGATTCACAGCGGATGGAACCGCTCATCCGTCTTAATGTAGCGCGAACATAGGCCATGCCCATACCCTCACCAGGTATATCTTCATTATTGCCGCCGCGTCGATAAATTTCGAAGATCTTCTCCTGATCCGCTTCGCTTATGCCGCGACCGTTGTCTTTAATCCAGTATGTCGTTTCCTTGTAATTACGGTTCCCGCCAATCTCGATTCCTGACGATCGCCGTCACATCAACCGGTTCAATATTCAATGACCGCCGCCCGATGCGCGATAATTCCAAAATCGCGTTGGTCAGCTTATCCATCTTTTCAACAGACGTATGTATGTAATGCAGCGCGTCGGTGATATCCTCATCCATAATCCGGTCGAGCGTTTTGCGATCCTGCTCATTCAAAGATGTCTTGGCGCGCTCCAGGATAGGTTTCAGCTCTTCAACCCCGAACTTCATTTCCGACGAAAACCCTTTCAGGTTGACGAGCGGCGAGCGTAAATCGTGCGAGGCAATATAGGTGAACCCTTCCATTTCCTTGTTCGCGCGGATCAGATCGGATTCGGCTGCCTGACGGCGAAGCGTCAGAAACAAGATGACGCCGTTCGCGATCAGCAAACCGAGAATGGCGAGACCGGCGCTTAAGAAAATCGTCGAAACATAGTTTTCCTGATGAATGCGTTCTTCGGCACTGCGTATGCCAAGAAGCTTCTTTTCATCAGAAATCATAGAATCAACCAGGCCACGGATCTTGACCATGATTTCGCGGTTGCCGAGCAATTCCTCAACCGATACCTGGCCGCCTTTTGTATAGACAGCAATCTGTTTCCTCAGCCTTTGTTCCCGTGCAGTCATCAACTCCTTAAGATCCGCAAGCTCCGCCTGACGCGCCGTATTGTCTTCGGTCAGTCCTTTAAGATTGTTCAGAGCTGCCTCTGCATCGCTGAGGTTTTTATCAAAGGCTTCAGTAAAGACAGGTTTAAGCGTCAGCAGAAACCCGCGTTGCGCCGTTTCAGTATTGGACAATAAGGCGTAAAGGGCATATTCGGTGCTCATCACCTCATATGTATGTGCGACCCAGTCCTTGGACCGCACCACTTCCTGGTTCTTGATGTACAGCACATAGGCCAGCACGTTCATGCCCAGGCAGCTGAGCGCGAAGATCACCAGAAACCAGCGTCGGATGTTGATAGATGATAATTCCATAATATTATTCGATTGAATTTTCAGGCCCAGCTTTTATATCCTTGTTGCGTATGCAGGACAATACAAAGCAATGACCGAAAAGCTAGGATTTGCGCCAAGCGTAGCGGTGAAATCATCAAATTCAGGCGCATTTCATCAAAGATCGCAAACTGCGCTGCAGCGCAACCAATTTCTTGTAAAACCATACCCGATATGGCACAAGTCAACCCACATTAAAATGGCGGAAGCGTAAGGATAGATAGATGCAAAACACCAAGAAGATCGCAAAGACCCCGGCGGCTTATACTTTCGATCCCGAAATCCTGCGCGAATACGATATCCGCGGCCAGTTGAATAAAAACCTGTCTTCCAATGATGCTTACGCGGTCGGCTTGTCTTTTGGCACCTATGTTCGCCGCAAGGGAGGCACGCGGGTCAGTGTCGGCTATGACGGACGCGAAAGCTCTCCCGGTTTTGCCGCTGCCGTGGCTGAAGGCCTGGTGGCAACCGGGATCGAAGTCGAAACCATCGGTCTTGGCCCCACGCCCATGCTGTATTTCGCCGTGAAGGACCGCCAGACGGATGCCGGCGTAATGATCACGGGATCACACAACCCGTCCGATTATAACGGTTTCAAAATGACCATGCAGACCGGCCCTGTGTTCGGTGAGACGGTGCAGGAACTCGGCCGTATCGCCGCCGCCGGAGATTTCGAATCCGGCGAGGGCTCGATCCGCGAAGTTGAAATTGAAGGCGCATATATCGACCGCCTGCTGCGCGATTACGACACGGCGCTGCGCCCCCTGAACGTGGTCTGGGATTGCGGCAACGGCGCCGCCGGCGACGTGGTGCGGAAACTGACCAAGCGCCTGCCCGGCAAGCATACTTTGCTGTTCGATGAAATCGACGGCAACTTCCCGAACCACCATCCCGACCCGACCGTGGACAAAAACCTTCAGGACTTAATCAAGAAGGTGAAGGAAACCGGTTCCGACCTGGGCGTGGCGTTTGACGGGGACGCGGACCGCATAGGCGCGGTGGACGAAAAAGGCAATATCCTGCGTTGCGATTCCCTGATCGCGATCTATGCGCGCGATGTCCTGACCCGCCACAAACATGCGCCGATTATCGGCGACGTGAAATGCAGCCAGGTCATGTTCGATGAAATAGCACGCCTCGGCTGCCAGCCCGTCATGTGGAAGACCGGTCATTCTTTGATCAAAGCGAAGATGGCGGAAATGAAAGCGCCTCTCGCGGGCGAATTGTCTGGCCATATTTTCTTCGGCGACCGCTGGTACGGATTTGACGACGGCATTTACTGTGCCATCCGCCTGTTCAACGAAGTGGCGAAAATCGAAGGCGCAGCATCCAGCCTGACCGCGCATCTGCCGCCGATCCACAACACGCCGGAACTGCGCTTTGAAGTGGATGAGGTCAAGAAATTCGACATCGTCCGCGGCATCGCGGATTCCGTCAAAGCCGCCTATCAGGGCGACAAGACGACACAGGTGATCGATATTGACGGCGTCCGCGTTGTGACGCCTAATGGGTGGTGGCTGCTGCGCGCGTCCAACACCCAGAACGTTCTGGTAACCCGGGCCGAAGCAAACAGTCCTGAAGAGCTTGCGAAACTGAAATCGATGGTCAATCAGGAAATCAAGAAGGCCGGATATGACGCACCCTTTGAAAGCTGAGCTGCCGGACGCGGCGGCCTCCACGGACGCCACTGTTCTGGAACTGCTGGCTTCCCGTATCTGTCACGACCTGATCAGCCCGGTCAGCGCGGTCAATAACGGCGTCGAATTTCTTCAGGAAACCGGCATGGATGGCGGCGCCGACGCGGTTGAACTGATCGCATACAGCGCCCACCAGGCCTCCGCCCGGCTTCAGGCTTTCCGCCTGGCCTATGGCGCAGGCGGTCGCGACCCCAATATCAAGCCCGAAGACGTGCACCGCACCTTCGGCGAATTGCTGGGCAAGGATAGCCGGACTCATCAGGACTGGGATCCGTATGCGAGTCTCGGCTACGAAGAACGTCCGCTCGGCTACTGCAAAGTGCTGATGGGCGCCCTGATGCTGGTGCTGGAAAACTTGCCGCGCGGCGGTGTGATTCAAGTGGTATCCGGCGGCGCGAATAAAACGCAGATTACCGGCGAAGGTCAGGATGCCGCAGTTCGCCCCAATATGGCGGAAGCGCTGGCCCGCACCCTTCCGACGGCAGACCTCGATCCCCGCCTTGTCCATGCTTATGCCTTATCCATGATCGCCGACCAGTATGGTTTCTCCATGGATATGACAAGCGAAGCGGGCAAAGTCGTTCTGTCGCTATCCGGCGGGCACCCGTAAACCTTCCGCTAACCATTCCAGTGCTAAAGTTCGTTGAAACCCCGTATCGGGGAAACCTTCTAATGCATTGAGTATGGCCATGAAATCCTGCCTCCTTGTTGATGACAGCCGCGTCGTGCGCAAGGTCGCGCGCCGCATCATGGAAAGCTTCGGCTATGAATGCCAGGAGGCGGAAGATGGCGAAAAAGCCTATCAGGCCTGCAAGGCATCCATTCCCGACCTGATCGTCCTGGACTGGAACATGCCGGTGATGAGCGGCATCGAATTTCTGGAGAAGGTGCGGCAGTTAGAGCACGGCAAAAAATCCCGCATTATTTTGTGCACCACCGAAAATGACATGAAACATATCCAGCGCGCTTTAAAAGCCGGCGCGGACGAATACATTATGAAACCGTTTGACGGCGACATTATACGGGCAAAGCTGAAGCAGATCGGCGCTATCTAGGATGCATATCGGCGACTTCGATTTTTACAAGGATTTTCTCTATAAGCAGGCGGGTATCAACCTGACCGCCAACCAGTCCTATCTGCTCGTCTCCCGCCTGACCCCTGTTGCCCGCAAATGGAACTTCAAGGATCTGCGCGCCATGACTATGGCCCTGCGCAGCGTGCCGGATGTCGACATGATTTATGATGTCATTGAGGCGATGATCGACGGCGATACCGAATTCTTCACCGATCTCGATTTCTTCGACCGTTTCCGCGAACAAATCCTGCCGCAGATGGTAAAGGCTGTGCCGCGCCGGAAGCTGCGCATCTGGTGTGCGGGCTGTTCAACTGGACAGGAAGCGTTCTCCCTGGCCATGTCCGCTTATGAATATATGAAAACGGCGCGCTGCGCGGGAATCCAGATCCTGGCGACCGATATCAGCCGCAGCGCCATCGACCGCGCCCGCAAGGGCCGCTTTACCCAGAACGAAATCCAGCACGGCATGCCGACGAAGCTGGCCATGAAATATTTCACCCATGAAGGGCGGCACTGGCAGGTCAGCCATGATATTGCCGACATGATCCGGTTCGAACCGTTCAATTTGATGCATAATATGTCCGCGCTAGGCGAATTCGATATCATTGTCTGCCGTTATGTACTGTCGCGTTTCGATGGAAAACTGGCCAGCCAGATTCTTTCCGGCTTCGCGGGATCCCTTGGCAAGAAGGGGCTTCTCATTACGTCTCCCGAGGAAACCTTACCCATTCCCTCCTCCTTCAAGGCCAGCGATGCCTTGCCCGGTTGTTATGCATCCTAAATAATAACTTTTCCATGGACTTAAGCCCCCCGCCTGCATTAAAACATCAGGCATGAGTCCTGTCCTGAAAACTGCGCGCCAGCCTGACACCAATCCTTTGAAGGTGCGCCGCTCGCTGATCTCCGTCTCCGATAAAACCGGCCTTACCGTATTCGCGAAGGCGCTTGCTCCTTACAAGATTGAAATCCTGTCCACGGGCGGCACCGCGAAGGGCCTGCAGGATGAAGGCCTGAAGGTCACGGATGTCTCCACCTATACCGGCTTCCCCGAAATCATGGACGGACGCGTAAAAACGCTGCATCCGAAAGTCCATGGCGGATTGCTGGCCAGGCGTGATGAGGACAGCCACCTCTCCGCCATGCGCGACAACGGGATTGAAGGCATCGAATTGCTGGTCGTCAACCTCTACCCGTTTGTGAAAACGATTGCGCAAGGCGCTGATTTTTCAACGGCGATTGAAAATATCGATATCGGCGGCCCGGCCATGGTGCGCGCCGCCGCGAAGAATCACGACTATGTCGCCGTCGTCACCGACCCATCCGATTACGCGCGCGTACTGGAAGATCTGAAGGTCAATGACGGATGCATCACCGCGCCTCTGCGCCGTGAACTGGCGGCCAAAGCGTTTGCCATGACGTCGGCTTACGACACCGCCATCGCCAACTGGTTCGCCTCGCAACTCGCAACCCGCAACCCGCAACCAACTTACACGCTGTCAGGCACACTCAAACAAACCCTGCGCTATGGCGAAAACCCTCATCAGACCGCGGCGCTCTACACGGACGGCACCAACCGCCCCGGCGTTTCCACCGCACAGCAATTGCAGGGCAAGGAGCTGTCCTACAACAACCTGAACGACACCGACGCCGCCTACGAACTGGCCGCCGAATTCGATCGTCCGGCCGTTGCCATCATCAAGCATGCGAATCCCAGTGGCGTCGCCATGGCCGATAATCTGCCTGAAGCCTATCGCCTGGCTCTGCGCTGCGACCCGGTCAGCGCCTTTGGCGGCATTATTGCCCTCAACCGCGCGCTGGACGCCGAAACGGCAGCCGAGATCGTGAAAATTTTCAGTGAGGTGATTATTGCGCCGTCCGTCGATCCCAAAGCGCTCGACATTCTTTCAAAGAAACAAAATTTGCGCGTGCTGGTGACCGGCGCCCTGCCCGACCCCGGGACGGCGCGCCCGGCGTTAAAAACCATTGCGGGTGGTTTTCTGCTGCAGGATGCCGATATCGGCGCCGTCCGCCGCGAAGACCTGAAAGTCGTCACCAAGCGCCAGCCGACGGAGCAGGAGCTGAACGACCTGTTGTTTGCCTTCAAAGTCGCAAAACACGTCAAATCCAACGCCATTGTTTATGCCAGCGGCAACGCCACCATCGGCATCGGCGCGGGCCAGATGAGCCGTATCGATTCGACCCGTATCGCCGCGGAAAAAATGCGCCAGATCCCGGATTTGGGCAAAAACCTTGTAACTGTTTGTTCTTCCGATGCTTTTTTCCCTTTTCCGGACGGCCTGATCGCCGCGGCCGAAGCCGGGGCCACCGCCATTATCCAGCCCGGGGGGTCGATCAAGGACGCGGATGTGATTGCCGCCGCTGACGAGCGGAACCTTGCCATGGTTTTTACCGGAATCCGCCATTTTAAGCATTGATTTTACCGCTTAAAATTTGTTAAGCCTTTGTTATTGTTTATGTCTTAAAATGGTCTTAATAAAAAGTTGCATTTTCTTCCGAGACAGCGGTAAGATGGTAGCAATCAATAAAATAATTAGGGTGTAAATATGACTGACCAAGCACAAGATACCGACCGGAGCTGGGCAGGCCGCTTGCTGCACACATGGAATGTGTTTGTCGAAGCGCCAAGTAGAGCAGCCAATGGCTTGGTATCGGCTGGCGCAGGCGCTTTAGGACTCCTGGACGATGCTTCAAAGCATCTTGGCTTGTCAGAGCATACTATTTCCGAAAACCTTTTGGGTTATGATTTAAAACCGCAAGAAGCCTTCAACGCATGGCTAGATCCCAAGACTAAAGCACGCCAGGAATATCTGTATGGCGAGGTGATTAAGCCGGAAACCTTCGTTGAACATACGATTCAAGCGGCAGCCGATGTAGGTGTGGCCAGTGGCCCGATTGCAGCATCCCCATTGGCGGCTCCTGTGGCGAGTGCATCAACCAAAGTACTCGGCCCGGTATTTAGCGCTGCCAAAGCTCTTCCGGGTTTTGCGCTCAAACATCCTTTCATAACGGCTTCAACTGCTACCATCGCTCCGCCCCTTGCCACAGGGTATGGTGTTGTGGGTACTATTCTTGAAGCGCCTGGCGCCCAAACTGTAGGCAGAGTGGGTGCCCATATGGTTGATTGGCAATCAAGCACAGCTGACTGGATTGGCGATAGGCTTGGGGCAACTTCATGGGGCTTACCGTTTAAGGCTGCCGCATGGGGTGGACATACTTCCGCAGACCTAGCACGCGGTGCTATAGACTTAAAAGAAAAGACAGGTCCTAACCCTGATGGCTTTATGGGTAATATTTCGGACAATCCCCTTATGATAGCCGGTCTTTTGCTGGGTTTTGCCAATGGGCGAGGCTGGTTCAACAGAACGGCCATGGGTGTTATTTTCGCACTGATCGGTCTTGCTATCCAGAATTATGCAGGCCCTGAGCGTATGGAAGCGTTTGGCAAAACCACCAAGGAGCTTTTATCCGGTGGCGGCAGCCTTCTGTCCAGCGCATTTAATTCTGTCACATCTGGCGGCGTATCCGGCGTTCTTCGCAACCTGGGGCTCGATCATATCGGCCAGCAGACCTACACCACGAACCGGGACACCATTCGTCCGCCGGCTCTGGTTCCAGGCTAACAAATTTAAAAATACGAAAAGGCCGCGGTTTGACGCGGCTTTTTTGTTATCCGTTACGCTTCGTCATTTTGTTTCGTCTTTGCCTCAGCATATTGAAGTGACGGCCCAAACAGCTTAAAATATTGGTTGTTTTGTACTTAGGATGATCTATTTCATAACCTCATGATGGACCAGCCCCCCGCACAGCAGGAATTTAACAAGGGTCATGCCCCGGACGACCGGGACATGAAGGTGGAGCTTGCCGTTAACGACCGGGCAGAGGCAATCGTCTTCCACAGCAAGCATTTTACCTACCCGCTGGCCTGGCTGGAATTCGACCTGGATTCGAATAGGCTGGATTTTATCCTGAAAAATGGGGAATTGCGCAATTTCGGCATACCGGTGCGCCCTGACCTTGCCAAATACATGCAGAATGCGTTTCAGATTTTAATGGTGTATATGGATGAAAAAACAGGGGAACCGATTGAGGGGGGCTATTTTCCCCTGATGATCCATCGCAGCTGATGTTCGGACCCCAATAAATATAAAATCCATTATAAAATTAACAAGCCCTTAACATGAAAATATAAAGTTTGCAGTCACACCCCCGTCATGAGTATAATTGTATTAACGTTAGATCTATAAGGGGAGTGTGTAGTATGGCTGAAGGATATAACTTATTTAAAGAAGATCTTGCCAAAAATTTGAACGGCCTTAGCAGATATCAAAATGCTTCATCTAAAGGTCCTGGTGGCCTTGCCGTAAATATGGGTATTGCACCAGAATCTTTGTTTTCTGCTGCGCCTCAAATGGCGCCAACCCCGCAAATTTAAGGTCTACGATAGAATTCAAAAAAGGCGGTCTGTGAAGACCGCCTTTTTTCATTATGACGTTGTCCGATCAATCGCAGTGCACAGCCGTAACAATGCTCTGCTCATTGATTTCAACATTGATGCGGTCGGCAGAAAAATCCTGCGTCACCATCGCGCCGGGTTTCAGGATGCGATACGGGCGGCCTGTCGCTTTCACCACGTCCTCATCGACAGGCTTATCAACCCATGCCTTGAAATCGCACGGCGGTGCGTCATGATCCGGGGCGGGCATGGCTGTCTCATCGGATGTATCTGATGACTCACCCACGCTGCCGCTGACGGCGCCAGGAATGCCAATCGGTGACGGCTCCCCCGCCTGCGGCGCCTGCACAGCCATATCATTGGCGTTGCTGGGAGCCACGGTCAGGATAAACGTCAGAAGCCCGCCAATCAGCAGCGTGCAAACCACCGCCGGCATGATCACCAGCATCCGTATTTTCGTTTTCTTTTTCATGAGTTATGACCTTTGTTAATAATATTGCCCATTCTGCACAATTCCCGCCGCTTTGCATCAGGAAAAGTATAAAACTGCTTTTAAGCTGAGTTTTTGCCGAAAATCGCATAAACGTAACGCCATGACAAAGTGCGAGCATATGAGAGAAAGATCCGGTGGAAAACTGACCCAGGGAATGAAATGACCAAACCTTTAAGCCAGATCCGTAACTTCGCCATCATCGCCCATATCGACTATGGCAATCCTCCCTTGCCGACCGCCTGATCCAGACCTGCGGCGGGCTGGAGGCGGGAGATGGTCGAGCAGGTGCTCGACAACATGGATATCGAGAAAGAACGGGGCATCACCATCAAGGCCCAGACCGTACGCCTGGCCTATACCGCCAAAGACGGCATCGAATATCAGTTAAACCTAATGGACACACCCGGCCACGTGGATTTCGCGTATGAGGTCAGCCGCTCCCTCGCCTCCTGCGAAGGATCCCTGCTGATCGTCGACGCGAGCCAGGGCGTGGAGGCGCAGACCCTGGCCAATGTCTATCAGGCCATGGACAACAACCATGAGATCGTAACCGTCATCAACAAGATCGACCTGCCCGCCGCCGAACCCGAGCGCGTGCGCGAACAGATCGAGGATGTGATCGGCATCGACGCGTCCGATGCGGTGCTGTGCTCCGGCAAATCCGGCATAGGCATTCCCGATCTGCTGGAAGCCATTGTCACCCGCCTGCCCGCGCCCAAGGGCGACACGGACGCGCCGACCAAGGCGCTGCTGGTGGACAGCTGGTACGATTCCTATCTTGGCGTTGTCATCCTTGTGCGCGTCATCGACGGTTACCTGAAAAAAGGCCAGAAAATCCGCTTTATGGCGACGGGCGCGACGCGCGATATCGATCGCGTCGGTATGTTCACGCCGAAGAAAGTCATCCTGGACGAACTCGGCCCGGGTGAGATGGGCTTTATCACCGCCGCCATCAAGGATATTTCCGACACGCTGGTCGGCGACACCATCACCGATGAACGCAAACCCTGCGCCGAACCGCTGGTCGGGTTCAAGCCGTCCGTGCCGATGGTGTTCTGTTCCCTGTTCCCGGTCGATTCATCCGAATTTGAAAAACTGCGCGAATCCATCGGCAAGCTGAAGCTGAACGACGCGTCTTTGCATTATGAGGCGGAGAGCAGCCAGGCGCTCGGCATGGGGTTCCGCTGCGGCTTCCTCGGCCTCCTGCACATGGAGATCATCCAGGAACGGCTGGAGCGCGAATTCGACCTCGACATGATCCCGACCGCGCCGAGCGTGGTCTATGAAATCGACCTCACGAATGGTGATCATCTCACGCTGTACAACCCGGTCGATATGCCGGACGTGTCGCGCATCAAGGAAATCCGCGAGCCGTGGATCCGCGCCACCATCATGACGCCGGACGAATATGTCGGCGGCCTGCTGCAGCTGTGCCAGGAACGGCGCGGCGTGCAGGTGGAGCTGACCTATGTTGGCGCGCGCGCCATGCTGGTTTACCGACTGCCCCTCAACGAAGTGGTGTTCGATTTCTACGACCGCCTGAAATCCATCAGCCGCGGCTATGCCAGCTTCGATTACGCGCTGGACGGGTATGAGGAAGGCGACCTTGTGAAGCTGGACGTGATGGTCAACCAGGAACCGGTCGACGCCCTGTCCATGATCGTCCACCGCAGCCAGGCCGAACGCCGCGGCCGCCATCTCTGCGAACGCCTGAAAGACCTGATCCCGAGGCAGATGTTCAAGATCGCCGTGCAAGCCACCATCGGCGCAAAGATCATCGCCCGCGAAGACATCAGCGCCATGCGCAAAGACGTCACCGCGAAGTGCTATGGCGGCGACGCGACACGGAAGCGGAAGCTGCTGGACAAGCAGAAGAAGGGCAAGGCGAAGATGCGCCAGTACGGGAATGTTGATATCCCGCAGAGTGCGTTTATCGCGGCGTTGAAGATGGGCGATGAGAAATAGGCGCTGTACGAAAATACCATTTGACACATGCCAAATACCTTTTTATAATGGTATTATGAATACACAAATCACCATCGATGCTGCCGGGCGCATTATCATCCCCAAAAGGGTCCGGGACAAATTGAACCTTGCGCCGGGCGATACGCTAGCACTGGAAAGTATGGGTGACCGCATTACATTGAAACCCAGCCGCCTGCCCCCCCCCTCGCCAGGGAAAAAGGCGTATGGGTATTCCGCACGGGCCAGCCCTTGCCCGCCGCAACTACGGATGACATGCTTCGCCTGATCCGCGAAGGCGAAGGCCGGGGTTGATCCGGCCCGTGAAAGCTTTCCTCGATACCTCTGTGCTCATCCCCGTGTTTTACGGCGACCATGTTCACCATGACGCCAGCCTGTCCCTGTTCGCCGGGCTGAAAAAAGGTGAAGCCGCCTGCGCCGCGCACAGCCTGTTCGAAGTCTACTCCGTCCTTACCCGCATGCCCGGACGCCACCGCATCCCGCCGGATCAGGCCATGCTGTTCATCGGCGATATACGGCAGCGCCTGGCCATTATCGCGCTTGACCCCGCTGAATATGCGACCGCCCTGGATCGCTGCGCGGCCGCAACCATAACAGGCGGCACAGCCTATGACGCCCTCATCGCAGCCTGCGCCGTCAAGGCGAAAACAAAAACGATTTACACCTGGAATATGAAACACTATCAGTTTCTGGATGGCGTAAATATAAGAAGACCATAGCTGAAGATGGGGGATGAGAAGTGACGAATTTGTCAGGCCTCTTGGCCTTAAAAATCCGCCATCCCGGACCAGGGAGGCGATAGCCGACCGCCGATCCGGGATCCAGGAGATATGCGCGCGGAGCGCACCTCACACTTTGCCTTACATTGATTTTTTATATGTAAGAAAAATGATAAAATCCTTACATATAAGTATTGAAATGTAAGAAAAATCATTATAAACTTACATATATATCCATCAATGTAAGATTTACATCATGAAAATCGAAGACTTCAAATCCGGCCATTTTCGCCAGCAAAATCAATATAAAAGCTTCAGCCCAGTCCCAATCAACAACCAATGGACATGGGAAGACCCGGTCATCAACACGCTGCTAGAGGATGCAACGCGTGCCTTAAGCGAACTCAATGCTTTTTCACTGATTGTACCCAATGTGGATTTGTTCATCGCCATGCACATCGTAAAAGAGGCAAACACCTCAAGTCGCATTGAAGGCACACAGACGAATATCGAGGACGCCATCAAGGATATAGAAGAGATTGATCCTGAAAAGCGCGATGACTGGCAGGAAGTGCAAAACTATATTGCCGCCATGAACCATGCGCTGAACATGCTGGAAAAACTGCCTCTGTCCAACCGTCTGATCCGTCAGGCGCATAACGTTCTGATGCAGGACGTCAGGGGACATCACAAGACCCCCGGAGATTTCCGTGCGTCCCAGAACTGGATCGGCGGCACCACATTGAAAAACGCCGTGTTCATCCCGCCGCATCAGGACGAAGTGGCGGGGCTGATGGGGGACCTCGAAAAATTTCTTCATAACGGAAATATCCAGGTACCGCATCTCATCCGCATCGCCATCGCCCATTACCAGTTTGAAACTATACATCCATTCCTCGATGGCAACGGGCGGATTGGTCGCCTGCTGATTGTATTGTACTTGCTCAGCACAAGCTTTCTCAGCAAGCCTTCCCTCTATGTCTCCGCCTATCTTGAAAAACATCGTGCCGCCTATTACGATGCGCTGATGATGGTGCGCACCGGCAACAACCTTGTGCATTGGGTGCGCTTCTTCTTGACCGCGATCCTTGAAACCGCCCAAAAAGGCAAAGACACGTTTCAGTCGATGCTGGCCCTCAAAAACGAAACCGAATCCAAAATCATGAGCCTGGGCCAGCGCGCCGAAAAAGCGCGCGTTATCGTCGACCATCTCTATGCCCGACCCAGCATCCACGTCAATCAGGTCGCCGCTTTGCTGGATACGACACATCAATCCGCAAGCACATTGGTCAAGGAACTGATGCGGTTGGATATACTCGTGGAAATTACAGGCCAAAGCCGGCACAGGGTTTATGTATTCGAAAAATATCTAAACTTGTTTAGAGATTAAGCTAATGCAATTGGCATCATCATTCATTGTAAGCTTTTGAAGGATATAGGCACGAGAATGCCTTATGCTTTTTAATGACACCTAAATCTATAAGACCAAATGCGCCAGAATCAGTCAAAAGACAATTACGCCAAGAATCTTATTTTGGATGCTGCATATGTGGAAATCCAATTATAGAATATCATCATATTGTTCCTTATGCTGAAGACCCTCATTTTAGGCCAGAAGATATGATGGCTTTGTGTCCCAATCACCATTCTGGCATAAATGCATATCCAAAAAGTGTTCAATATAATTACAAAATGAACCCTTTTAATAAGAAAAACGGCTTTTCCCTTGGACAACTTGTATTATTTCAAAAAAGTATTGTTTACAAATTAGGGAGCTGTACGTTTACCAACGTACCTGTTTTAGCCGAATTGTTTGGCAATGAAATTCTAAAAATAGAAAATTTAGATGATCAGATATTTTTAACGACCAAGCTCTTTGATTTAGAAGGTAATCTATTAGCAGATATCGAGAAAAATGAGTGGAAAACACAAAATTATAATTTATGGGATATAAAATCAAAATTCAATTATTTGAAAATAAAATCCCAAAAAGGAAAAATATCATTTGAAATTGATGCGCGAAAAAGCCCTATAGAAATAAGCTATTTTATTTCTCATTCTAATGCTTCGTTGATTGCCAGCCCTAATCATTTATCAATTTATTCTCACGGGCAACCTAGAATTT
>JBGAQU010000092.1:0-9657 GCA_044220535.1 Alphaproteobacteria bacterium
CCGCTGCCGCGCGAGCCGTCGCGCCTGCCACAAAATACTCGATTAGACGTCCTTGCTGACGGGGCGTCAGCCTGCTTTTGCGCTCGTACATCGTAGCCATCTTTTAGACCCTTTAGACGGGCTTAGCTACTTCAGCCCCTTTATTTTTTTGTCCTTCTTTCTTTATCGGACGACTGACAGGGCACACTTTCTGCACGAACCCGTTCAGCGTATTGACCAGATTGTCGCGCACAAGACTGTAATAAATATACTGCCCGCGCTTGTCGCCCTTGATCAGGCCCGCGGATTCAAGGAGAGCAAGATGTTTGGAGATGGACGGCTGTTTTTGGTTGAAACGTTCAAAGGCAAGGACGCGCTGGCCGACTCCGTGAACCATTTGCTGCTGGTCGGGTTTTACCTGATCAATGTCGGGTTTGTGTCCCTGACTTTAAAATACGGTATCAAACCCAGCGATGCACAGGGCGCGATCGAATTCCTCAGCACAAAGGTCGGGCTTGTGATCGTGGTCTTGGGCGGGATGCATTTCTTTAATATCTATGCGCTCACCAAACTCAGGACATTTCCGTTCTTTGTGCAGGAAACGCCTGTGGCGGCTGCCAGCGCAACGTGATGATCACGCCTTCCAGTTCAGCTTCGGCTCCCGCGCTGCCGTTGTCTCATCCAGACGTCTGCGCGGCGTGGAGAAGGGATTGGCGTGGAGGATGTCGCCTGCGCCTGAATCGGCTTTTTCGGCGATGTGTTTCATGACAGTGATGAAGCGGTCGAGCGAATCCTTGCTTTCCGTCTCGGTCGGTTCGATCAGCATCGCACCCTGCACCACCAGCGGGAAATAGACGGTCATCGGGTGGAAGCCGTATTCGATCAGCGTTTTTGCGATGTCGAGCGTTGAGACATGCGCGTCTTTCTGGTTTTTGTCGGTCAGCAGGCATTCATGCATGCAGGGGCCGTCGAACGGGACGTGATAATCGTCTTTCAACTGGCTGAGGATATAGTTGGCGTTCAGCACTGCGTCTTCCGATACCTGTTTCAGACCGTCCGCGCCGTGGGAGAGCATATACGCCAAAGCCCGTACATGCATGCCGAACTGGCCCTGAAAGCCCTTCAGGCGGCCTAGAGATTCAGGACGTTCATCTTCCCATTCCAGATGGAAGGCATCGCCGTTTTTCACGACATGCGGCACGGGCAGGTATGGCGTCAGTTCCTTCGTCACACAGATCGGGCCGGAACCCGGGCCGCCGCCGCCATGCGGTGTTGAGAATGTTTTATGCAGGTTGATGTGCATGACATCGACGCCGAAATCGCCGGGGCGGATTTTACCGACCAGCGCGTTGAAGTTGGCGCCGTCGCAATAGAAATATCCGCCTGCCTTATGCAGCAGGTCGGCGATCTCGATAATCTCCCGCTCGAACAGGCCGCAGGTGTTGGGGTTCGTCACCATCATACCGGCGATGCCCTTGCCGTCGCCCAAAGCTTCCCTGAACGCCGCGACGGTCAGGCGGCCCGTCTCCGCCGTCTTGATGGTTTTGATCGTGTAGCCGCACATAGCGGCGGTGGCGGGGTTGGTGCCATGCGCGGAATCCGGCACCAGCATGATGGTTTTATCCTTATGCCCCTTCGCCTCATGCGCGCGGCGGATGGTCATGATCCCAGCCAGTTCGCCATGCGCCCCTGCTGCGGGTGACAGGCATACACCGGGCAGGTTGGTGAGTTCGGCCAAATAAGTCTGCAGTTCATGCATCACCGCCAACGCGCCCTGCGTTGTCGATTCCGGCTGCTTCGGATGCAGATGCGCGAACCCGGCGAGGCGCGCGACTTTTTCATTCAGGCGCGGATTGTGTTTCATGGTGCAGGAACCGAGCGGGAAAAACCCGTGATCGATGGAATAATTCCATGTCGAAAGCCGGACGAAATGGCGCAGCACCTGCGGTTCGGAAACTTGGGGCAGTCCGATTTCTTCGCGCGCTTTCATACCCGTGCGCAGCTTTGTATTTTTAGGCTCAGGCAGATCCACGCCCGGATGATCGCTGCGGTCTTTTTCCCAGAGCAGGTTTTCTTCGTAGCGCAGGCCGCGCGTGCCGCCGTTCAGGGTTTCAACGTGATGGGTCATTTCCACAATCTTGCGTTCCGTTGCCATGATTCTTCCAAAACTCAGTTTGTATGCAGGCTATTGTTAGACTTTATATAAAAACCGTCATTCATCAATGGATAAAATTTTTTCAGTTCGATGTTTTCAAAGATAACGCGTTGCCGTCCCGCCTGTTTCTTTTAAAGCGCAGCGGTGGAACTTTTTCAGTTTTATAAAATCGAGGGAACTTCCGCCCCCAGTATGTGTTGGCAACATGTCCTATTTGGCTATCCTAAAAGGAGGAAGTGATGAACCAACAACCGCGCGAACAGGAAACCGGTGGCCGTGACGGCCATGGGCGTTTTGTGAAAGGCAGTACGGCGGCACGCGAAGCTGGCCGCATGGGCGGCAAAGCATCCACCGGCAGTTTTGAAAAAGGTTCCGAGCGGGCCCGCGAGGCCGGTCGCAAAGGCGGCAGAAGCTAACATGTTTTTGAAGTGCCCCGATAAAAGAGACTGCCGCATGGCGGTCTCTTTTGCTTTAACCACATGATAAAATTATAAAAATTATAGATCAGAGTGCGGAACCACCACCCCGGCCCATCGTTGGTTTAATACCACTTCAAACAGGAGATAATCATGCAAAACCAAACCGCAAAACCTTCCAACACTCCGAACAAAAACACGCCTGACCGCGATCAGGTCAAAAAAACCGACAAAACCGGTATGGACGACAAAAAAGGCAGCTGCGGCTGCTAATTCGGTCGAACCCAGGAAAAAGAGAGCGGCTCCCGCCTGCTCTCTTTTTTTTGAAAATTTGATTTTATTTTACAAAATATGATAAAGCTCGATAAACAGGGATTATGGAGATTAAAAAATGTCAGAGATTGTGGAAGACGATACAGCATACCTTCAGGAAAGATTGGAATCAGGCCGGGCGCTCGTTGAGAAAATGGGCCCCACTGTTTTTGGTGTCAGAAAAGCCATTGAGAACATGGGCCTTGATGTGCGCGTGAATGACATACTCGCGCGCTACAAAAGTGATCGTGACGCATTGAAAGCGACACAGCCGGAATTTGAGACAGACAAAACCGCAGCGGCGGCGTTAAAGGCTGGATTTAATCCAACCAGCTTTGGCTTCTTCAACGAAAACAGATATTCCTATCAAGAAGACATAGCACAATCGATACGAATGTACGGCATACCTGCCGACCATGCAGAATTTATGGCCAAGATCCTTGTTCTTGGTGTCGATTATGATGAAATGAAAGCCGCCGTTGAAGCCTTAAGTCAGACACTATCCGTAGCTGAGAAACCGGCGAAGACAGGCAAGCTGGAAGATCTTGCGCCTTAACCGACAAGGGCCTTACACAGCGCCGCGATATCTTCATCCGTCGTCATTTCCGTGGCGGCGACCAGCAGGCGGTTGCCGTCCAGCGGGTGGCCGGCGATGATGCCCTGCCCCGCCAGTTTTTCGACGAGGTCTTTCGCGGATCCCTGCACTTCGATAACGAATTCATTGAAGAATGACTGATTGACGATTTTCACGCCCCTCACCTTCGCCAGCGCATCGGCGAGGTCGCAGGCGCGTTCGTGATTGAGGCGCGCCAGGCGCTTGAACCCATCCTCACCCAGCAGCGCCATGTGTACCGTGAACGCCAGCGCGCACAGGCCCTGGTTGGTGCAGATGTTGGACGTCGCTTTTTCCCGACGGATATGTTGTTCGCGCGTGCTTAGGGTGAGCACGAAACCGCGCTTGCCGTCGGCGTCTTTCGTCATGCCGCAGAGGCGGCCCGGCATCTGGCGCAGGTATTTTTCGCGGCAGGCAAAGAATCCAAGATGCGGCCCACCATAGGAGAGCGTCAGCCCGACCGATTGCGCCTCACCGCAGACGATATCGGCGTCCACGGGCGCGGGCAGCAAGCCCAGAGACACGATTTCATTCACCACCACGACCAGCAGCGCGCCGGTTTCGTCGCATTTTTTGCGCCACACGGCATAATCCTGCGGTTCGCCATGGAAGTTCGGAGATTGCAGGATGACGCAGGCGGTTTCGCCGTCCGGGTCGCCATCCACCAGGCTGTGGCCTTCAAGATTGCCAAGATAGGCTTCGAGCACCGCGCGGTAATCGGGGTGTAGTGCCGTTCCTAAACAGACCTTGCCGCGCTTAGTCAGGCGCAGCGCCATCAGCGCGGCCTCGGCCGTCGCGGTTGCGCCGTCATACAGGGAGGCGTTGGCAATATCCTGCCCTGTCAGCTTCGCGATAAAGGTCTGGAATTCAAAAATGGCGGTCAGCGTGCCTTGCGCGATTTCCGGCTGGTAGGGCGTATAGGCGGTCAAGAATTCCGAGCGCTGGATCACGTGATCGACCGTGGCCGGGATATGGTGGTAATACGCGCCCGCGCCCAGGAAGAACGGCCCCGCGGAGGCCGGGCGGTTCATATTGGCGTAGCCCGTCAGCTTGCGCTCCACCTCCAACTCCCCCATACGCATCGGCATATTGGCGAGGCCCTTGATAAAGGCCGCTTTCGGCACATCCACATACAGCTCATCGACGTTTTTCACGCCGACGGCCTTCAGCATCTCATCGCGGGCGTCTTTGGTCTGAGGGAGGTAGCGCATCAGTCACCCGGTTCTTAGTGTTTGTCTTTCAGAAACTCATCATAGGCTTTGCGATCCATCAGGCCCGCGATCTGTTTCGGGTCTTTCATCTTGATTTTCGCGATCCAGCCGTCATCCATGGATTTTTTGATCAGTTCTGGGTCGCCGGACAAATTGTCGTTGATGGCAACGACTTCGCCTTCGACGGGGGAATAAACTTCGGCAGCGGTCTTGACCGATTCCACCACGGCGAAATGCTCGCCCTTTTTCACCGCGCGGCCCACTTCCGGCAGTTCGACGAACACCAGGTCGCCCAGCGCGTCCTGCGCGTATTCTGTAATGCCGACAACGGCGACATCGCCGCCCTCGACCTTCAGCCATTCATGTTCGGATGTGTATTTCAGATCAGCCATGATGCGGTCCTTGTGCTTTAATTTTACCAATTGTACCGATTTGCGGGTTGGATCCTGGGATCAGTTCCTGCACCCTGTTGCCGACAGATTTACGAACATCGGCAGCAATTGGGATTTCGCTTTGCAATCTTATTGCAAAGTCATAGTCCGGATCGAGAGAAACACCGAGCGCAACGTGAAGGCTTTCAGTGTTAAATTCTGCTTTAAGAATGCCATGAAGCCATTCCCTTTTTTCTAACGCATCTTTTTTGCTAATTGGCATTTATTGTCTCCTTTATTAAATAATTCGCTATTTCGTTAGGTTTAGCGCGGTATGGTTTCTGTTTCAATCCCTTATGCAGCCTGTTTTTTCATCGATTTTGTCTTGGCAGGTAAAAACGGCATCGATGCCCGCACTGCCTCAATATTGCGGCCGCGGACATTGACCATAAGTTTTTCGCCGTCCTTCACCGCATCGGTGGGGATATAGCCCATGGCAACGGATTTTTTTAAGGACGGGGAAAAGCCGCCACTGGACAGCGCACCGAGTTTTTTATCGGATGCGTCACGGATTTCCGCCCCTTCCCGCGCGACGCCTGCGCCGGTCAGGCGGATGCCGATGCGCTGGCGCGGGGCGCCGTTGTTCAGGTGTTTCAGTACCGTGTCCGCGCCGATAAAACCAGTGTTGTTCTTGGCGATCACCCAGGACAATCCAGCCTCCACCGGGCTGGTGTCGTCGTCGATATCATGGCCATAAAGCGGATAGCCCATTTCGAGGCGCAGGGAATCCCGTGCAGCCAGGCCGACCGGCTTGACGGTTTTCAAGGCGGTGAGTTTTTTCCAGACGCCTTCGGCCTTGGACTCCGGCACGCTCAGTTCAAACCCGTCCTCGCCCGTATAGCCGAGGCGGCTGACGAACATCACCGTCTCATCCGGCAGATGCGCCGTTTCAAACCACATATAAGGCTGATTGGAGGTTTCGATGCCGAAGGCCTCGCGCAACGCGGCTTCGGCTTTCGGCCCCTGCAGCGCGATAAGGGCGCGGTCGTCCAGGCGTCTCAGCTTCACATCGGACGACAGATGTTTTTGCATCCAGGTGATGTCTTTTTCCTTGCAGCCCGCATTGATCACCACAAAAAATTGATCTTGTGACAGGCGCGTGATGATCAGATCGTCGACAATCCCGCCTTGTTCATTGGTCAGCACCGTGTATTTGGCGCGGCCATCGGGCGCGGATGTGAAATCAGACGGCGTAATGCGTGACACGAACGCCATCGCGCCCGGTCCTTCCAGCGCCACCTGCCCCATATGGGAGACGTCGAACAGCCCCGCCTGGTCCCGCGTCCATTCATGTTCGGCCATCACACCTTCACCGTAGTAAAGCGGCATGTCATAGCCCGCGAATTCCCCCATTTTGGCGGAGGATGCCACATGCGCGGCGTGAAGAGGCGTATGTTTCATAACGTAACCATTCCTTAGATCTTGATTGCCACTTCACAGTATCGCGGACGGAAGAAAACCTCAATCCGTTAAGGCATAATAAAACCCTCCGGGTTTGCACCCGGAGGGTTTTGCCCTAGGAGAGAACAGGGATCGTTTACGTAGCGCCGGTCGTGCCGTTGTGCTTCTTGTGATAGATGCGCTTGCTGTCCTTGTTTTGCAGATGGCTGATCTTGCGTGCTTCACGGGTGCTGACTTTACCGTCGGCTTCGGCTTTGGCTTCAACCTTGTCGGTTTTTGCCTGTTCCTTTTCCAGCTTTGCAGCCTCGCTGCCGGACAGTGCGCCGGATTTTTCACCGTCTTCTATGCGTTTTTCCTGTTTGGCGTTGCGGGCAGCTTCTTTTTCCATCGCTTTGTTTGAAGCGCTATCGGCATTGCCTGTCTGGGCGTCATGCTTTTCTTTTTTGATCGCAGCGCTTTCCTTGTTCTGCATGCGGGCGATGCGGTGTTTTTCCTTTGCGGTCAGCGTGCCGTCTTTTTCGGCATTGGCTTCTGCCTTGTCGATTTTCGCTTCGCCTTTTTCAAGACGGGCGGTCTCTTTCGCATTCAGTTCGCCGGATTTCAAGCCTTGTTCGATACGGGCCTGCTGGTTCACGTCGCGCTGGGTTTCGGTGGCGGATGTTACGGGTTTGGCACTGTCATTGGCCATGGCCGGCACTGCAAGCAGGGCAGCGATGGCCGAGGCGGTCAGGAGATATTTCATTTTCATAGGACTTAATCCTTTAAGGTTAAAAACATACGATCCTTTATTGTAAGGATCGCAAAATGACAAAAATGTGGTTGAAACCGCCCCGAATGAAGGTATTCATAGGGCTGGAAAAAGAACGCCGGGGACACATGTTTAAAGACTCTATTATGAATCTGACGGTATTGGGCAGTGTTATTCTGTTGGCTGGATGCGCCACCCAGCGTTCTGTGACCAGTGACCGGTCCGCAGAGACCACCTATGAGCATGTTCAGGTGGAAGGGCAAAAAACGACAACCTTCCGCAGAATCGTTCGCGGGGATTGCTTTTATTCCAGCCTGGCGAACCTTACGGAAGCGATGAACAGGCCTGGGGCGGCCACCATCGTGAAGAATTAAGGTACGCTAATATTATTCATAGCATTGGCGTAAGAGCCGCGACAACACGTCGCGGCTCAGCGGCGGCAAGCTGAGGCAGAGGCGCCGCGGACGGATCGGCCGCCTGATTATGCGTTGCCGTTAAAAAACCGCCCTCGCCGATTTTAATATCCAGGCCGCTGAACCTTACCGCAGGCGCATCCCCGCCTATATCTTCGGGCAAACCCGTATCCGGACCTGATAAAATCTCGCTATACCGCCTGTCCTGTTCCAGCCTGTCATTCGCATCTTCGTCCATCAGGATTCCGACAGCGTGGGAAACGCGGCGCACCAGCTCCTGCTGCAGGGGGTTTTCCGGCGCAGCGGCATGGGCGAAATCGTTAAGAATTCTCTGCCGTACCTCAGGGTCGAAGACACGCCTGCTGTTTATGGCGCGCAGATAATCCTGTTCGCTTTCCATTTCCCTGAACTGGCGCAGATTGGGTTGCGTATCGCTGACGTATTGCAGGGCCATCTTGCCGATATTCGACAGTGTTTTGTCTTTCAGGCTTTCGGCGGAAATAATCCCCGTCTTTGCGTCCCGGATAATGGCTTCCAGCGTACCGGCGGTGTCGTGGGTCAGTTTCTGGGAATATTCGCCGCGGTCCGGCCTGTAGGCCAGCGCAGCGTTTCTGGCTTCCGCCATGATTTCCAGGGATTGAAGATCGCCCCCGTTCTGAATCCAGTATATCGCCGCAAAAGCGTCCCCGTTTCTTTCCATGCCGTTATAGGAGTAGTCCCCGTTTTCAGCATGCTGGACCAGGCCGGTGACGGTGTGTCCCAATTCGTGCGCGGCTGTAAAAGTCTGGGTAAATTCCGTGCTTAAAATTTGTGAAAAATCCGCATTGGTGCGGGAAAAAATCTCCATCGCCTCGCCAACATCCTCGGAAGGATCGGCAGTCGCCATAACAGCAAGATATTTTTCATCCTTAATATCAAAATTTGATGTGCCCACGCTCGTCGCGGGCTGAATTTCAGACAGCAGATTATTCAAGGTTTGTTTATCGAGCGCGGGATTGTAGCGGCTGCCCTGTTCATACAGCCGGTCGGCGAGACCAGGCGGCACCTCGCCCGTGCCCAGCCCTTCACCGCTGGTTACCAGTATTTTTCCCGCAAGCCCGGGATCAGACGCCAACTGTTCATTAAACCTGGCAATCATGGCGTCATGCTGTTCGCGCGACCAGCCCATGCATGTCCTTTTAGACTATTAAACCATTTTTACGTTATCAGAAATGGATTAATGACCGATTAAGGATTGAACAATCCGGCCGGGCGGGCGGGCGGATAAATGGCAGGGGCGGAGGGTCTCGAACCCACGGCCTGCGGTTTTGGAGACCGCCGCTCTACCAACTGAGCTATACCCCTGAACGATGGACATTGTACCTCCGGTCAGCGCAGGCATAGTCCGTTAATGACCCAGAGCCCAAACTTGAGTGCACTCTCCATCAGCTTCTGTCCGGTCGGCGAGCCTTTGAAATCCCACCTTCGCAACGACTCGCTGTGACGCCAAGTTGTCCGGGTGGATAGTCGCAATCATAGTCTCAACTCCCCAAAGTGGCTTGGCGAATTGAACCAAGCTTCGAACGATTTCGGTGGCCAATCCCTTGCCCCAGCAATCCCGCACCAACCAATACATGACTTCGGCCTGTTCTTGTTGGTTGGGGTGAAATAGTCCGCCGCATCCAACTAGCTTGTCAGCCGTGCGTTCCCAAAATCCGATCAATCCATATCCACGCATTTCAAAGTTGCGATCGGTCACGTCCACGATCCAGCTTCTGCATTGCTCAGCGGTCATGATTTCGCCATCGTCGACATAACGCATGCACTCACCATCACCGAATATCGCATGCATCGCTACCGCGTCCTCCGCCTGCAAGCGTCGCGCCTCAAGCCGCTCAGTCGCAAAGAGGTGTTCAGCCGACATTTCCAATGATTGTCGCACACATTCACCTCATCCTCTGAGATTCTCCGTTCCCGAAAGAACAAATTCCACAAGCAC
>JBGAQU010000093.1:0-9536 GCA_044220535.1 Alphaproteobacteria bacterium
ATATAGTATAACTATAGAGGTATAGTATGTCGAATTTAGCTCATGCGTCTCCTCCGAATTTATCTGATCCAGATGCTCGCAAAAGACTTTCTGCGCCGGGTTTTCGTACCTTTTTGGCAATTAGTGATGTATGGAATTTAAAAGTTGCTGAACGCTGCGTGCTCCTTGGCGGTATGCATGATCAAACTTACTATGCAAGAAAGAGAGATAATGGTGATGGCGCTCCATTTAATTACGATACCATGGAGCGTATATCGTTAATTTTAGGTATTTGGAAAGCTATTAAGTTGCTTTTTGCCCGACAAGAAGACGGAATTCGGTGGCTAAAATCAAAAAATACCGACATGCCTTTCTCTGGCATAGCCCCTCTTGAAAAGATGCTACGAGGTAGTATAGACGATCTCTATTCGGTGCGAAGATACTTAGATAGTTGGCGTGGTGTATGGCCCTGATTAATTTTCATCAAAAATGTCATCGCCTAATTAATACGGCGTATCCGCCAATAGGTATTTTTGACTCTGTCGCAGATGCCAGTGATGCACAGGCGGCAATTGAGTTGGAAATGATGACAAGTGATAGACATACCGACGCATTAGGTCGACTAAAAGCTATTCCCAAGACAGATTGGGCTATGGGTGCGCCAGGTGCAAATTACGTTATGGCTTCATTTGCCTATTCTACAGGCGGAAGATTCAATGGTCATGCGCTAGGTGCTTGGTACGCAACTCTTACAATTCAAACCGCTATCCAAGAAACAGTTTACCACAACACAAAACGCTTACGCCACTCTGAAGGCGGTTTTCCAAATAAGACTCAAATGCGAGAGTTAATCAGCAGTCCAAGTGCCAAGCTTGAGGATATATGCTCAGTCGATGATAAAGGTTTTTATCATGAAAATGATTATTCTGCTTCGCAGAAATTTGGTGAGTCGATAAGAGAGTCTGGCCAAGATGGAATAGTGTATAAAAGTGTTAGGGATAATGAAGGAAAAAACATCGTTCTTTTTCGGCCTCGCTTAATTTTGCCAATTACTCAAGGTGATCACTATGATTATGTCTGGGACAAAGACGGCAATGTTAGTGTATCTAAAATAACCAATGTTGCTTAATCTAAAGTTGATGATGCTTTTGGTACGTGGATTCAACCCAACATCGTCAGCGCCGCCTGCCTATCACCCGGCTTCAGTTTCAAAAACAACGCCCGCGCTTTTTTAACATCGGCATCCGATCCGCTTTCGGCGGCGGTCTTTAAGGCGACCACGACAGGATCATCCGGTTTCAGGATAAAGGACAGCGCCTTGGCCAGTTTGCCCATGGTGTCGCGATCAATCTTAAGCTCGGTCATATAAGGGATTCCAAAATATAGTCCGGCGCGGGGAATATGGAGTGGAGCGGGTGACGAGGCTCGAACTCGCGACCCCGACCTTGGCAAGGTCGTGCTCTACCACTGAGCTACACCCGCATCCGTTTGAACGGCATGAATATAGCCAATAAGGGGATGAATGCAAGAAGAATTGTTGGGGAATATCACCTATACGGCGTCATCCCGGCGAAGGCCGGGACCCCTGCGATCTTAGTGTGTCGGGGACGGCGAAATGAGAGATGGGGGTTTGCCGTTTGCTGGGTGGAAATAGGGCATGGGTCCCGGCTTTCGCCGGGATGACAACAATTAATAATATGAAAATTAAACCGCGCCGACCTGGACCAGGGGGACGTCGTAGCCGTAGAGTTTTTTGTCGGGGCTTTTGTCGAGGATCATGATGCTGGGGCTGGATTCGACGATGGCGGCGGCGACGTCGGGCAGTTCGTAATGCATCAGTTCGCCTTCATGGTCCGGGTCGTCATAGATCAGCATCATCAGGCGCTGGTCCCGGTAATATTCGATGCGGCGGATATCGTGGGCGAACTGCGCGTCCGCCACGATGACCAGGCCGCCATCGGCCAATCTGCCAAGGTCAATGTTCATGAAACGTTATAACCGGGTGCTGTGGGTGCGGGTTTTATCAGGTTGGATAGTGTTTCGTTCGGAGAGGCGAGGCTGTATTCCTCTCTTAACCCTTCCAGGGCGCCCCGGCCCATTTGCGGTGCGACGAGTTCTATCCCGTCCAGCCGGGATTTTTCGACGCCATATCTTTCTATAGCCATTATTATGTGTCTCCTCAGACATTTCCCCGTATGCCACCTATTCTGCCGAAAATGTCTTACCAAAAGGTTGAGATTTGCCGTATTTGTGCTATTTTTCTGCCTGAATTGTAATTTTATGTCGCGAACATGACCGCCACGCCCGCCTTAGAAAATGCCGATCCGCTGCCCACCTCGGCGCAGGATCTGATGCAAGCGCTTGATGATATTGGGATTTCCTATCAGCTGTATGAACACGCGCCGGTGTTTACGGTGGCGGAATCGTCGAAGCTGGAGATCGAGATTCCGGGTGTCGATTGCCGCAATCTCTTCCTGCGCGACAAGAAACAGGCGATGTTCCTGGTGGTCGCGGCCAACACCACGCGGATTGATTTGAAGAAGCTGCCCGCGGTGCTGGGCAGCGACCGGCTGTCGTTCGGCTCTCCGGACCGGCTGTGGCAGTATCTGGGCGTGCGGCCCGGTTCCGTTTGCCCTTTCGCCGCGATCAATGATAAGGACAAGGCGGTCACGGTCGTGCTGGATGCTGCCATGATGGGTGCGGAGATGGTGAATTACCATCCGCTGGAAAACCATATGTCGCTGGCGCTGGCGCCTGCGGATCTGATCCGGTTTCTGGAATGGACGGGGCATCAACCCCGCATCGTTGATTTAGGCCCGGCCGCGCCGGATGATAAGGGAGAATAAAAAATGCTGATCGGGATGGGCGGGAAGAAAAAAGCGGAAGCCGTAAGTGCGGACAGCGACACCATTTATAATGTGACGGCGCAGGATTTCGAACAGCGCGTCATTCATGCTTCGATGAATGCGCCCGTGCTGGTGGATTTCTGGGCGCCGTGGTGCGGCCCGTGCAAGCAATTGATGCCGGTGCTGGAGCAGGCGGTGAACGACGCGAAAGGCGCGGTGCTGCTGGCCAAGGTGAATATCGACGAAAACCCGGAACTGGCGCAGGCGCTGCGCGTGCAGTCCGTGCCGATGGTCTTCGCGTTTTTTCAAGGGCAACCGGTCACGGCGTTCACGGGCGCGCGCCCGGCCTCGGACATTAAAAACCTGATCACACAGCTGTTGCAGATGGCGGGGCAGGAGGGACAGGAAACGATGGATGTGCCAACCGTGCTGGCGCAGGCCGAAGCGTTTGCAGCGCAGGGGCAGTTGGGTGAGGCGCAGCAATTGTATATGGCGGTGCTCAGTCAGGATGAAGCGAATATCCAGGCCTATGGCGGCCTGGTTCGCACGCTGATCGCGGCGGAGGCGATGGAGGAAGCGCGCGGCATGGTCGACCACGCGCCGGACGCGATTGCCAGTCACGCGGGGTTTGCCGCGATCCGTTCAACGCTGGAACTTGCAGAAAAACGCCCGGACAAGGACAGCTTCGCGAAACTGCGCCAGGCGGCGGAAGCCGACCCCGGCAACCATCAGGCGCGCTTCGACTTGGCCGTCGCGGAATTTGCCGCGGGGGAGCGGGGAGCGGCCATCGACCATCTGCTCGAGATCATCCGTAAAGATCGCGCCTGGGAAGAAGAAAAGGCGCGCAAACAGCTGCTGCAGTTCTTCGAGGCGATGGGGCCGATGGATCCCGATACGCTAGCCGGACGGCGAAAATTATCATCCCTCCTGTTTTCCTGATATGGACCGGCCTATATAAATTCCATGCAGGACGACGTCAAACCGCATACGGGTACGCTGCCCGAGATTATTCCGGTGTTTCCGCTGGATGGCGTCCTGTTGCTGCCGCGCGGGCAGTTGCCGCTGAACATTTTTGAACCCAGATACCTCGCCATGGTGGAGGACGCGCTGCAATCCCACCGCCTGATCGGCATGGTGCAGCCGAACAGGGACAACGCGCTGTATACGATCGGATGCGCAGGCAAAATCACCAGTTTTAACGAAACCGATGATAAGCGGTACCTGATCACCCTGACCGGCCTGTCGCGTTTCCGCATCGAAGGCGAACTGCCGCAGCAGCGCGGATACAGGCGCGTCAAACCGGACTGGGCCGGGTTTGAAAACGATTTGAAAGCGGCAGAATGCATTAACCTGGACCGTGAAAAACTCCGCGCGCTGCTCTCCAGCTATTTCCCGCAGCACGGTCTGTCCTGCCAGTGGGATGTGATCGACGGCGCAACCGACGATCGCCTGATCACCTGCCTCTCCATGATCTGCCCGTTCGAACCGTGCGAAAAACAGGCGCTGCTGGAAGCCACCGGCTGCAAGACGCGCGCCGACATGTTCATGGCGATGCTGGAACTTGCGGTCAGGAGCGGCGAACTGCCGGAAGGGCCTGTGGCACGGCATTGAAAGAAGTTTGACCACGAATGGACACCAATAGGCACGAATAAGAAAAAAGAAAGGGTTTGAACCACAGAGGACACAGAGATCATATAGGCAGGCACAGAGAAGGTTTTTATTAGAGCCAAGCCCATACCTATTGATACATACCATGTCATTCTCCGGTCAAGCCGGAGGATGACAGAATAAAAAACATTCGGATAATTGTGTGCCTGGCTATATTTTCTTTTCTCTTTTTTCTCTGTGCATCCTCTGTGTCCTCTGCGGTAAAAAATTCTTACCTTCTTATTCGTGCCTATTGGTGTGAATTCGTGGTAAAAACTTCTTTATTAAAATAAAGGATAGGGCTTTAAGCATGACCAATACCGTCGATCCCAAATTTCTTGAAATGCTCGTCTGCCCGCTGACGCATGTGCCGCTCCGGTATGATGCGGCAAAGCAAGAACTGATTTCCGACCAGGCCAATCTGGCCTTCCCCATTCGCGACGGCATCCCGGTGATGCTGGTGGATGAGGCGCGGAAGATCGATTGACATATTTTTTGTAAAAAACACTTCCGATCATCCAATCATCTGCTAATCTTTCGGTCATGACAGACCGCATCATCATTTTCGACACCACTTTGCGCGATGGCGAGCAATCGCCCGGATGTTCCATGAACCTGGAGGAGAAGCTGCGCATCGCGCGGCTTTTGGACCAGATGGGGGTCGATGTGATCGAGGCCGGGTTTCCGATCGCCAGCCCCGGTGATTTTGAATCCGTGAAGGCTATAGCGGGGGAAATCAAAAACGCCGTTGTCTGTGGCCTGGCCCGCGCCAAATCCGCCGATATCGATGTGGCGGGGGAGGCGTTGCAGCCTGCCGCGCAGAGGCGCATCCATACATTTATCTCCACCAGCGACATCCATATGCGGTACCAGCTGCAGATGCCGCCGGAAGAAGTGCTGAACGGCGTGCGCGAAAGCGTGACACGCGCGCGCAAATATCCCGACAACGTCGAATGGTCGGGCATGGATGCGACGCGGTCCGACATCGATTTCCTGTGCCGCTGCGTGGAGGCCGCGATTGAATCGGGCGCGACCACGATCAACCTGCCGGATACGGTCGGTTTCGCGACGCCGGATGAAATGACCAAGATGATCACCGAAATCCGCAACCGCGTGCCGAATATCGACAAGGCCATTTTGTCTATGCACTGCCATAACGACCTCGGTCTGGCGGTCGCCAATTCGCTGGCGGGCGTGAAGGCAGGGGCGCGGCAGATTGAATGCACGATCAACGGCATCGGCGAGCGCGCGGGCAACGCCGCGCTGGAGGAAGTGGTGATGGCATTGAAGGTGCGGCCTGACGTTTTGCCCTTCACCTGCAATGTCGATACGACGATGATCACGAAACTGTCGCGCACGCTGTCCACCATCACCGGCTTTAATGTGCAGCCGAATAAGGCGATTGTCGGCGCGAACGCCTTCGCCCATGAAAGCGGCATTCATCAGGACGGCGTGCTGAAACATGCAGGAACCTATGAAATCATGACGCCGGAATCCGTCGGCCTGACCAAATCCAACCTGGTGATGGGCAAGCATTCGGGCCGCGCGGCGCTGAAGGCCAAGCTGCAGGACATGGGCTACGACCTCGGCGACAACGCGTTTCAGGATCTGTTCCTGCGCTTCAAAAACCTGGCCGACCGCAAGAAGGATATTTTCGACGAGGATCTGGTGGCGCTGGTCGAGGATGAATCGAAACGCGACCAGGACAATGACCGCGTGCAGTTCGTCTCCCTGCAGGTGATCGCGGGCAGCCAGGGGCCGCAAAGCGCCGATCTGGCGCTGATGGTCGACGGCGAAAAACGCGTTTCGGTCAGCGAAGGCAACGGCCCGGTCGATGCGATTTTCAATGCTATCCGCTCCCTGGTGGCGCATGACGGCGCGGTGCTGCAGCTCTATCAGGTGCAGGCGGTGACGGGCGGTACGGACGCGCAGGCCGAAGTGACCGTGCGGCTGGAAGAAGACGGCAAAACCGTCAACGGCCAGGCCGCGGACGCCGACACCATGGTCGCCAGCTGCCGCGCCTATATCCACGCGCTGAACAAGCTGCTGGCGAAGCGGGAGCGGCCTGTAAGAGGGATGAACCCTTAACCACTGACGTCATCCCGGCGAAAGCCGGGACCCATGGGCTGGCGAGGATTTCACTAAAGGCGAAAATTTGTTGCCGTTATTACGAACCCCACTATTGTATGGGTCCCGGCTTTCGCCGGGATGACGAATAGAAAAAAATATAAAGGTCTTCATGCTTATCCTCGTCAGCCTTGCCGCTTGCCTGTTCACCGTCCTCGGCGGTTTATTCGCCATTCGCTTCCGTGATCGGTTGCACCTTGTCATGGGGTTCAGCGCGGGTGCCGTCATCGGCGTTGCGTTTTTTGATCTGCTGCCGGAGGCGCTGGAGCTGGGGTCGCCGGTCTATGGTACGGCCACCATCACATCGCTCATCGCGCTCGGCTTTTTTGCTTACCTGCTGCTCGACCGACTGACAACCTTTCATGTCCACAGCGATATGATGGACGCTTGCGAGCACGGCCATGCGCACAGTCACAACCCGCGCGGCGTTATGGGCGCGGCCAGTTTGGCCATTCACAGTTTTCTGGACGGTGCGGCCATCGGCCTCGCCTTCCAGGCGTCGGTGGAAATCGGCATCGTCGTCGCGGTCGCGGTGCTGGTGCATGATTTCTCCGACGGCATCAACACGGTCAGCCTGATTTTAAAAAATCACGGCGGTAAGGCGCAGGCGCTCAAATGGCTGGCGCTGGATGCGGCGGCGCCTGTATTGGGCGTGGCATCCACCATGTTTTACACGCTGCCCGACGGCATGCTGGGCGCGGTGCTGGCGGCGTTTTGCGGGTTCTTCCTGTATATCGGGGCGAGCGATTTGCTGCCCGAAAGTTATCACCGCCATTCGACGTTCTGGACCACGCTGATGACGTTTTTAGGGGCGGCGACTCTCTATGTCGCGATCCGGATTGCGGGGATGTGAACCGGCCAATAAAAAATCCCCTTACAGGGGATTTTTGTAAAACTGGTCGCAACTCTCACTGGTTCGACACAGGCTGTCTTTCATCATAATCAATCGCACCGGCAGGGCTTGGCCTTTCAGGGCGGCCTTCACCGGCGAAGCTGTTGCGCATGATTTCGGGGGCCAGGTCCTCAAGATCGAGGAAATGGTCGGCCTGGCGGCGCAGTTCGTCGGCCACCATCGGCGGCTGGGATTTCACTGTGGAGACGACCGTTACGCGCACGCCTTTACGCTGGCAGGCTTCGAGCAGGCGGCGGAAATCGCCGTCGCCGGAAAACAGCATGATATGGTCGAGGTGGTCGGCCATTTCCATCATGTCGATGGCAAGCTCAATATCCATATTACCTTTCACCTTGCGGCGGCCCTGGGCGTCCACGAACTCCTTGGTCGGTTTGGTGACCATGGTGTAGCCGTTATAGTCCAGCCAGTCGACCAGCGGGCGGATCGGGGAATATTCCTCGTTTTCAATCAGGGCGGTGTAGTAGAAAGCCCGGACCAGGCGGCCCTGCTGGGCGGCCCATTTCAGGAGCTTTTTGTAATCGATGTCAAATTCCAGGGATTTGGCCGAGGCGTATAAATTTGAACCATCAATAAAAAGCGCGAGTTTTTCTTCGGAATAAAAAGGAATGTCGTTTTGTTTGGTCTTTTGCTTGCTCATAATAGTTTTTACCTGGTGTCAGAGGGTTGTACGCAGTGAGAACGATACCGGATAACATTGCTAAAACAAATATATAACGAAATCGCTCCCTTTCAAGCCATCCCATACCCCGGTACAGCCTGAAGAGGGACGACTATAATAGAGGCGTGTGAGCAGTTGCAATACATAAATGGCTGCAAAATCGTCATGGCACCCATCGGATAGCCCGTTCTTTCCATCTGTTTTTCAAAGATTATTCTTGCTTTGACGGCCAAAACTTCCTATAAAACGCCAGATCATTTTATTAGCAGGGAATCCCATGGCACGCGTAACCGTCGAAGATTGCGTAGAGAAAATCCCCAAC
This sequence comes from Alphaproteobacteria bacterium, assembly GCA_044220535.1. GTDB lineage: Bacteria > Pseudomonadota > Alphaproteobacteria > Micavibrionales > Micavibrionaceae > JBDHTS01. Next base: position 8,493 of record JBGAQU010000093.1, read on the forward strand.
CGTTTCGAACTGGTCATGCTGTCCGCCCAGCGCGCCCGCAAAATCAGCTCCGGCGCCGCCCTGACGGTGGACCGCGACAACGATAAAAACCCGGTCATCTCCTTACGCGAAATCGCGGAAGGCACGATTGCGGTCGAAGACCTGAAGGAAGAACTGATCCGCAACCATCAGCGCGTCATCGAAATGGACGACAGCGAAGACGTGATCGACTCCCCTGAAGGCGAAGACCAGTGGAACGCCATTGCCGCAGCCTCAGCCGCTCAGGGCGGTTATGACGACATCGACATGAGCGATGACGATGATGATGAAGACGACGGCGAACCCTCGCTGGAAGACCTCGCCGGCGGCGCAGGCAAGGAAGAATAAGCAGTTATCAGTGGTCAGTTTACAGTTATCAGTTTAAGCTGGAATGCTTTTACTGAAAACTGACGACTGATAACTGTAAACTGACCACTGCTCATGATCGACCAGGCCGAACTTGTCCGCCAAATCCAGTCCTATAATCCGGATATCAAGCCGGAGGTGATCGGCCATGCCTATGATTTTGCCAAAATAAAGCATGAAGGCCAGAAACGGTCGTCGGGGGAGCCGTATTATACCCATCCGGTGGAGGTTGCCTCCATCCTCGCCGATATGCGCATGGATCCGGCCACCATCGTCACCGCCATCCTGCATGACACGCTGGAGGATACATCCGCTACTTTCGACGAACTGAAAAAGGAATTCGGGCCGGAGGTTGCGAGTCTGGTCAACGGCGTGTCCAAACTGACCAAGATCGAAAGCCAGTCGGTCGAAGGCAAGCAGGCGGAAAACTTCCGCAAGCTGGTGTTGGCCATGTCGGAAGATGTGCGCGTGCTGCTGGTGAAACTGGCCGATCGCCTCCATAACATGCGCACGCTGCATCATATCGAGAAGCCGGAAAAGCGCCGCCGCATCGCGCGCGAAACCATCGAGATTTACGCGCCGCTCGCCGAACGCATCGGCCTGCATAAGCTGAAAGAGGAGCTGGAGGATCTGTCCTTCGGGCATCTGAACCCCGAAGCG
>JBGAQU010000094.1:0-10878 GCA_044220535.1 Alphaproteobacteria bacterium
CGCTGCGCATTTGCAGGTCTTCGTTCAAAGCTTTCATGTGATCGTAATTGAACCGGTATTTCGATTGTTCGGATTTCGATGCCCAGATCAATGTTTCATGCGCATTGGTGAACCGGCGGCCGCGAAAATTCGGCATGGGGTTTGCCTTGCGCCAGATCACATCGTTCAGGATCCAGAACCCGAGATCCTGTAAAATAGTACCGACTCGGAAAATATTGTGATAGCTGCCGATCACCCAGATCGATCCATCGGGCTTGAGCGTCTCGCGTGCGGCGGACAACCATTCGCGTGTAAACTTGTCGTAGGTCTTTAAACTGTCAAATTTATCCCAGTCATTGTCGACTGCATCGACCAGGCTGTTGTTCGGGCGGTGGAGGTCCCCGTTCAGCTGCAAATTATAGGGCGGGTCGGCAAAAACCATGTCCACGGACTCTTTCGGCATCGCCTTCATATGCCCGACGCAGTCACCGGCAAGAATTTGATTGCGGCTTGTGGATTTCTGGTTTTTTTGACTCGACATTGGTGAATTCCTTTATTGAACCAGAGCGAATCATGATTCATCACGGATTTCGCGTCAAGCTTTTAATTTTGATTCACATAAGGGAGTCAGTAGGTTGTGATATTATTTTAATGTGAGTATGAAGCATTTTAAAGGCGTATTGACGCATAAAATTTTTTATGTAATTTATGATGTGGTGACAATAAAATAATTGAAAGGCACATTAGGATGTTTGGATTCAAAATCTCGGATCTTTTTGGCGGTAATCGTCCACCCAAAAAGACTTTTTCTGAAGAGCAAGCGGAAAGCCATCTAAAAATAGATGCAATGTCAGATGATCGTTTGGTAAAATACATTGCGGATATTTCTCTTTTTGTGAAAAATAAGCCACCTTACGGGTCAGTTCTTATACTTCATCACATGCGTGATGAAGATAATTTCGACTATGCCCTTCAAGTTGTAAAAGGAAAAGTTGAGGCGGATGGTCTTGCGGCACATCAGCCGTTTGCAAAGATCATCGAAGCTTTGGCGACGGTTGCTCCTTCGCAACAATATAACAGTCAGGTTCTAGCCAAGACTATTTTTGATTTGACGCACAAAAATGAATGGGCTGAACTTATGCAGCCTCAGGTGCCGTAAAAGCGGTTAGTTCCTTCACAACTCCAAAGCTGCGGCGGTGATGCACGGTCGGTCCGTGTTCCCGCAATGCCCGGATATGCTCCGGCGTCGGATACCCCACGTTTCGTTCCCAGCCGTAATGTGGGTGGTCGAGGTGCAGCGCCTTCATCATCCGGTCGCGGTGGACTTTCGCTACGATAGAAGCGGCGGCGATGGAGCGGGAAATGTCGTCCCCGCCGATAATCGCGCGCCCGGGGCAGGGCAGGTCTTTCGGGACAAACTTACCGTCCACCAATGCCAGTACAGGCGTAATGCCAAACGCGCTCATCATTGCTTCTTGCGCCCGCTGCATGGCGAGCAGGGAGGCGTGATGGATATTCAGTTTGTCGATTTCTTCGCGCGATGCCTCCCCGATGCCGTAGCAGGCTTTGTTCGTGATGGATGCGTATAGTTCTTCACGAATCTGGAGGGATACTTTCTTGCTGTCCCGCACCTGGCTCCAGAAACTCAAACGGGCGGTTTCGAGCGGAATATAAACACAGGCCGCGACCACAGGGCCAGCCAGAGGCGCGCGCCCGACCTCGTCCAGCCCGCAGACGGGGCCGTTGCAGGCTTGTTCGTTTTTTAAATGCGGGCCCGGTTTTGATGGCATTGGGAAACCTCTATTCTTTCTCAAAAAACATCGTCAATTGCCCGACTGGCAGGCCGAACTTTCTGACTTTGACGCGGCTGAACATGTGGGTTTCGTCGGTCATGCTTTGGCTTTCATGGTAAACCGTTCAGCCGCTTGCCTGTAGGCATCTTCAAATACGCCCAGCTTTGAGGTAACCGTTAAAGAAGGTTTCGGTGGATGAAGGGGCAGGGTTTGATCAGGATGGGGTTAGATCAGGTTGCATGCAGTAAGAGCGATAAAGAAAAGAATTAAATAAAACGCGAAGACCCGAAGGTCTGAAGTTTTTATTAAAATCTTCCTTCAGATCTTCGAGTTCGCGTTTAAAATTAATTTTAACCATTCAGCGACTTCCATTTACATCTTCGAAGACATCCCGAGAACAAATCCTTATTCGCTTGCCACGCCTTCCAATGCCGCTTTATTTTTTCGCTCAGTTCCGTCTCATACCGTCGCCAGTCTCTCGCGGGGGGTCAGAAGGCGGGCCGCGATCTGCGGGTTGATTTGTTCAGTTCCGCTTTACCGTATCGCAGAGGAAACGGTAACCACCACCCTTGCGGTCATGGAAGCAGACGGGGTTGTTCATGGCGAAGGCGCCGTAAAGCGACCGCACGCGGTTTGGGTTGCGGATCACGAAATCCTTATGCAGTCGCAATTCATGCACATCGTCCAGCGTGGATGGCCGGATGGCCGCCGCCTGCATCGAAAACCATTTGTCGATGACCAGCGGATAGGTTTTTGAACCGTTCATAAAAATCGGCGAAGGCCCAGCACGGCGTTCCGGGCCGGTGCTATCGGCCAGAACGGCTAAAGCGCCAAACTCGGTCGGTCATGTTGGGCGGCGGTATCATATTGCTTTTTCGCCAGGGCAATTGCCGCATCACCACCTTTAAACATCAGTTTCAGAAGCACGTTTTTCAGAGCTCGTTGTGATCTTGCCGCAAAATCACTGCGGAAGGGGCCGTTGTCAATATTGGCCTGATACAACGCTTTAAGCTGTGCCTGCTGTTTTTCCGAGAAGGTCTGAAGGATCGATTCCCGCACGGCGTGAATGGCCTGCGGGTAGACTTTAACATTAGCAAAACTGCCCGATCACTTTTGAGTCCGGGCAGGGTCAAAGCGCGAGCTATCAGGGCTATATCCTCATCATCCCGCACGGCCTGATCCAGCAAGGAAGACAGGCTGTCCAGCAATCCTGCGGGCACGGTAAAGCTTTGCCCTGTCTCCGCATTGTCCAGCATCGCGTTGATACAGCGCATGGCATAGGCCTGTCCCGCTTCCCAGCGATTGAAGCCGTCCGAGTCATGCACCATCAGAAAACGAAAATCGTCATCGGTCAGGTCGGTGGTCAGTTTCACTGGTGCGGAGAAATTGCGCAGGATGGATGGTACAGGACGCGAGGAAACATTTTCAAACACGAAAGTCTGTTTCGGTTGCGTCAGCTGGAGGATATGAGTCGTGCCCTTGCTGTCACCTGATGGCGGTTTCACGATCATGTCGTCGCCATTCGGTCCAACCAGCCCAACGGCAACCGGGATAACCATCGGTTCTTTTTTCAGCTGGCCTGGCGTGGGCGGCAAAGTCTGGGTCAATTCGAGCGTGTAGGTACGCTTGGCGGCATCATACACGCCCTTTGCACTGACTTCGGGCGTCCCGGCCTGTTTGTACCAGTTGAAAAACGAGCCGCTGCGGAGAGGCTGGCCGGAGGCGTCTTCCATGCATTGCACAAAATCCTCACACGTCACAGCTTGACCATCGAAGCGGTCGAAATACAGATCCGTCGCCTTGCGATAGGTTTCAGGACCGAGCAGCGTGTGCTGCATGCGGATGACTTCCGCGCCTTTTTCATACACGGTCATCGTGTAGAAATTGTTGATTTCGATATAATTGTCCGGGCGGATCGGATGGGCAAGCGGCCCCGCATCCTCCGTAAACTGCATGCGGCGGAGATTTTGTACATCGTCAATCCGCGCCACGCTGCGGGAATTCAGGTCGGCTGAGAATTCCTGATCGCGGAAAACGGTCAGGCCTTCTTTCAATGACAGCTGAAACCAGTCGCGGCAGGTAACACGATTGCCTGTCCAGTTGTGGAAGTATTCATGCGCGATCACGCTTTCCACGCGCTCAAAATCCAGATCAGTTGCGGTTTCCGGGTGCGCCAGAACCAGCGCCGTGTTGAAGATGTTCAGCGACGTGTTTTCCATCGCGCCCATGTTGAAATCGCTGACGGCAACGATATTGAAGCGGTCCAGCTCATATTCCCTTCCATACACATCCTCATCCCATTTCATGGAGTGGATCAGGGATTGCATGGCGTGCGCGCACTGGCCCTCATCGCCCGCGCGGACGTAAATGCGCAGATCGACCTTCCGGCTGTTTTTGGTAACAAAATGATCTTGGATGTGAACAAGATCGCCCGCGACCAGCGCGAACAGGTAACAGGGTTTCGGGAACGGATCATTCCAGACGGTGAAATGCCGCCCGCCATCCAGCTTGCCTTCTTCCACCAGATTGCCGTTGGACAGAAGGACGGGGCAGGTTTTTACATCTGCCTCAACCCGCGTCGTGAACGTTGCCAGCACGTCGGGACGATCCTGGAAATAGGTGATGGTGCGGAAACCTTCCGCTTCGCACTGAGTGCAGTAATTTCCGCCGGACATATACAGGCCTTCAAGGCGCGTATTCTTCTCAGGCACAATCTCCGTTTCAATTTCCAGCGTAAATGCCTCGCCGGGGCAGGGCAGGGTCAAGGTTTTGTCATCATGCGTATAATTAGTCGTGTCCTGCCCGTTCAACCGAACCGCTTTCAGGCTTATATGCTCCCCGTTCAGGACCAGCGGCTCTGTTCCCTTATGGTTTTTTGCATACTCCACCCGCGAGACCACTGCCGTCCGCCCGTCAAAGATCCGGAAAGTCAGATCCACATGCCGCGCCAGATAGCGGGGCGGCTGGTAATCTTTTAGGTAGATCGTTTTGGGTGTTTCGGTGCGCATTATGCCTCTCTGCATGACAGAAAAGCACAAGTGTAGTTAGTCAATATAGTTTTGTCATCCTAACAAACAGCTAAAATTTTAAAGCTTCATTAATGGTCCGTTTATGCTCAATGGACTCCATTCACGTTTTCGGAAAGTTGCTATACCACCCGCCAGCGAGATAATGCCTAGGAGCGCCTTGTCTGCTGCATGCCAAGGTTGTTCGTCAACCAGTTTCTGAGCGTCTTGAAAAGACAAGGAAGGCATTCTTCTTTGATAATCCTGCGCATCTTGAGCGACTGTGGCCGCTGCTTGAGCAAAATTAATGGCTGCTCCAAGAAAGAGCACTCCCATAGCTGTATTGCGTAGCATATTTACACCTGTACTCATACATTATCTCCTTAATGCTTAATTATTATGTAATCTTTAAAGGCAATAATGTTTACTGTCAAGAAATTTATTGTTATGAAATAATTGATATATTTCGAGTTATTGCCATGAAACCCCTCCGCTCCTATGAACCCGAAGTCGATGGCCTGCGCGCACTCGCCGTTTTATGCGTCGTGCTGTATCACGCGGGCGTCGCCAGATTTAACGGCGGGTTTGTCGGCGTCGACGTATTTTTTGTGATTTCAGGGTATCTGATCACGCGGAACATCCTGTCTGACTGCGCGGCGGGGACTTTCAGTTTCAGGGATTTTTACATGCACCGGGTGCGGCGCATTTTGCCCGCCATGTATTTTACCATGGCGCTGTCGGCGATTGCCGCGCCAGTCGTTCTGTCAGCTGGAGACCTGAAACAGTTTTGGGAATCCGCTGGATATTCCATCTTTGCTCTGCCGAATATCTTTTTCTGGATGCAGGCGGGGTATTGGGACACGGCGCGGGATTTCAAGCCGCTTCTGCATTTCTGGTCTCTGGGGGTGGAGGAGCAATTTTACCTGTTCTGGCCGGCGTTGTTATGGCTGACCTTCAAATTCTGTTATCCCCGCGAAGGCGGGGATCCAGAGGGCCGGGTGGGGTGCTTGCGGCCCTGGATTCCCGCCTTCGCGGGGATGACAATTATTTTAAGCGGCCTGTCTTTAGCAGCGGCTCAATATATTCTGAAAGTGGATACGACCGCGGTTTTTTACCTGACGCCCTATCGCATCTTTGAATTCGGGTTTTGGGGCGTTTCTGGTTTATTTTGTTGCTGCCTTTTCTGCATCGTGTGCCGTTATGGATGAAGGAAGGGATGATTGTTATCGGCTTGGTCGGCATCATTCTCACTTGTTTTGAAATGCCTGTGGGAATATGCAACATACCACCGTTCATGACATTTGCCCCCTGTCTCGGGGCGGCACTGATTATCGGGGGCAGGCAGGCGCGGTTCAGCGGATTTTTGTTCCGCAATCCTTATTGCGGTTATCGGTCTGATCTCCCTATTCCCACCATCAAATTCACTGGCCAATCTTTGTCTTTTATAAATATTCGCGGATGGCTGAATTCAGCCTGTTTGAATAACGCGATGCATTTCGATATGGTCGTTCTATTCTGCCACCCTCTGGCTAATGTATAAATACGTTGAGCAGCCGTTTCGGAAGCCGCAACCGGCCGTATTATGCCAGAGGCTGCAAAATTCCAGCTGCGTGTCTGGTTTATGCATGACAGTATCCGCCGCCTATGCCTGGAGCCATCAGGCGGGGCAGGGGGCTTCCGCTGAGTTCACGTATACTCAAAAAGCCATAGAGGCAGCGGAAGAAGACCGCCATGCTTTCCTGTGATAAACCTGATCGAAAAAGGGAGAATGCCAGCGCCGATGTCTGCAAAAAAATACATGGTGATCGGCGACAGTTATGGGGAAGACGTGACCATCGGCCTGTTCGACGCCTGGCGGGATTACGAATTCTGGCTGGCAACGGATGGCGGCTGCACGCCCATGCTTAATTTTCAGTATAAGGATGATGCCACGCGCAAACGCTGTAATGACCGGTTCAACCATGTTTATGACGGCACGTTCCCTTTAAAGGATTATGACGGCGTGATCCTGTCCATGCACTGGAATGAAGAGAGCATCGTCCTGCTGCGCCAGACGGTCGTGTTCTTGCAATCGCACGGGGCAAAGCGCGTCATTGTTGTAGGACCGCGCGTAACCATGAATGCATCAGCGGCGCAGATCGTATCCCATAGCGATACGCCGCAAAGCTTTAATGCCATGTCGCAACAGCATCTGGATATAACTCATGCTAAAAAACTACAATCGAAGTTATTAAAGGAAATCGATGAGTTAAGTGCGGACTATATCGATCTGATAAAAGCGCAGTGTTCCGGAAGCCTGTGTCCGAATATTATTCCCGGCACCGTTCAGCCAATCATATGGGATTCCGGCCACTGGACGCTTGAGGGCGCACGATATATTGCCAAAGGTATAAAAGGGCAGGTCGGGTTATAAGTTTTATCCTGCAACCAGTTGAAACTGACTGCGGCGGCCTTGGGGTGTTTTTAGCCATGTTTTATATGCTGCATCTTCGTCTTTGCGAAATTTTTCGCAGGTATCGAATAAATCCCCATCAGTCATTTCAGATGTTATCGTTGTGATATAATAAGTTTCACGAGCGTTTTTATGAATCCGGATCGGTATCGATGTATTGATACCTGTTTCAAGTTCGCCCGATAGATAGCGTACGGCTTTGAGCAAATGCCAAAGACCCTGGCTACTATCAAGATTTAATTCCACATAATCTTTTTTGAAAGAAATATCGCGTCCTAACTGTTCTGCCAATGCAATCATTTCAAGACGATCATTATCTTGTAACTCTTCGTCCGACATGAAAAACTCGCTGGCCATTTGCGCAAGAACACTCTTATCGCCTGTGCTTAAACGTGAAGAATGGACTTGGCCAATGGCTCGTTGTTGCCTCTTGGCATTAAATATTTTTTTGGCGTTAACTTGTTATTGGCGTATTCATTTGGTGATATTAATATAGTATTTATATTATGTCAATATTATTCGGTGACGATAAATTCCTGTTCCGTCAGCCTGACCACGCCAAGATTAGGATGGTGAAGGGGTAATCCGCGATTTTCGGGTTGGCGCGGCTGCACGCCAATGCTGAATTTTGAGTATAAGGATGACGTTACGTGGAAATGACCGTTTTAACCATGTTTATGATGAAACGTTCCCATTATATCGATCTGATAAAGGCGCAGTGTTCTGGAAGCCTATACCCGAGCCTTGTCCCCCGATACCGTCCAGCCGATCATATGGGATTCAGGCTATTGGACGCTTGAGGGCGCGCGATTTATTAATAAGGGTTGAAGGAAGACGCAAAACTTTAAGCTTACTGAGGCTGCGGCTGTTTTCTTCTTGAAAATACAGCATGCGCTAAAAGTATCCCAGACGCTCCGGCACAAGCTTCAAAAGCTCCAAGAAACATATTGTCTTCGCTGAGCTGGGAAGCATCGGGTGCAGACAAAGAAGGATATTGTCTTTGATAATCCTTTCCTGTTTTCATAACTGCAATATTAATACCTTCGGCCGCGGTGAAAATTCCTGTTCCTAGCACGATTAAAGCCGCAGTGTTTTTAGCGGCAGGAGAATTAAAAAGCTTTTTAATCGACATGTATGCCTCTCAATATTAGTTTATTAGATTACGTCATATACGAGATTTAATATTCCTTGTCCAAACAACAATGGCCTGACGCCTTCACCTGACACGGCTGAACACGTCCATACTTTTTTACCAATCGCTTTTTCAAGTGATTGCGCGAGATCTGCGGACAGTTCAGGGCCGAGGGCGTCGCATTTATTCAGAACGACAATTTCCGGCTTTTCGATCATTTTTGGGCTGTATTCTTCAAGTTCGCGCCGGACGGTACGATAGGTTTTCTCCAGATTGTCCTGCATGCAATCGATGACGTGGAGCAGGACGGAAGTGCGCTCCACATGCCCAAGGAAACGGTCGCCAAGACCTACACCTTCATGCGCGCCCTCGATCAGGCCAGGGATATCGGCAAGAATAAATTCGTTCTGTTCCAGCCTGACGACGCCCAGGTTTGGGTGCAGGGTGGTAAAGGGGTAATCGGCGATTTTCGGGTTGGCGCGGCTGCACGCGGCAAGGAAGCTGGATTTGCCCGCATTGGGCAGGCCGACCAGGCCGGCGTCGGCGATCAGTTTCAGGCGCAGCCAGACTTCGGTTTCCTGGCCCGGCCAACCGGGTGTCATTTTACGCGGCGCCTGGTTGGTAGAGCTTTTGTAATGCGCATTACCAAAGCCGCCGTCGCCGCCTTTCAGAAAAGTGACGCGCTGGCCGTCCGTGATCATGTCGAGGAGGAGGGTTTCCTTATCCTCCGCCAGGATCTGTGTGCCAACCGGGACGCGGATCAGCAAGTCGGCGCCGCCCGCGCCCGTGCGGTTGCGGCCCATGCCGTGCATGCCGTTCTTCGCCTTGAAATGCTGGGTGTAACGGAAGTCGATCAGCGTGTTGAGAGTTTTGACCGCCTCAATGATGATATCGCCGCCCTTGCCGCCGTCGCCGCCGTCCGGCCCGCCCATCTCGATGAATTTCTCACGATGAAACGCGATGCAGCCGGGGCCGCCATCGCCGGATTTCATGTAGATTTTCGCTTCGTCGAGGAACTTCATTTTTCTTCTCAGTCGTCATCCCCGCGCAGGCGGGGATCCGGTTAAAATAAAGACAGCCCGCAATGCGGGCTGACATATCTGTTGCCAGATCCCCGCCTGCGCGGGGATGACAATTATAGATTATTCTGCAGCCTTTGCCGCTACATCATTCGCGGCAACCACGTTGACCGTCTGGCGGCCCATGCGGCTGTAGGCAAATTTCACTTCGCCGTCGATCAGCGCGAAAATGGTGTGGTCCTTGCCCATGCCGACGTTTTTGCCGGGATGGAAGGTCGTGCCGCGCTGGCGGACGATGATGTTGCCCGCGGTGCAATCCTGACCGCCATAGATTTTCACGCCAAGGCGGCGGCCTGCTGAATCGCGACCGTTTCTGGAAGAACCGCCTGCTTTTTTATGTGCCATGTTTTGTTACTCCTTACTGAATTTCTACCAAGTCATAACGGGATAACCGCTTGGATGACGAATGATGGCCTTAGTTCCTTGTTTAAGCATAGAACGTTGTATTTCTTTTGCGCCATCCTGTGTCGTTTTTAAAGAAAATTCCGTATCGCCATCGACAAACAAATGCTCGCAGCTGCCGCCATGTTTAGCAAAAACTCTACTCAAAATTGGATCAAGTTCACTATTAATGCGATCTTCTAATTTTTGTTTTCGCTGCTTGATTCCTTCAATTGTTGTCACACCAGAAATCAAATCTAAAGCATTGGTTAGTGTTCTAAAGACTCCAACATTTCTAAGAGACAAAATATATTCATCTTGCGACATTTCTAACGCTCCTATTTCGCGTCCACACCAGTGATCTGGATCATCGTCATGTCCTGACGGTGGCCGTTTTTGCGGCGGTAGTTCTGGCGCTTTTTCTTTTTGAAGACCAGGATTTTCGGGGTACGGAAATGCTTGACGATTTTCGCGGTCACGACTGCGGATTTGCCGCCTTCCGCGAACAGGACGTCGTCCAGCTTCACGGTGTCGCCTTCCTTGCCTTCGATCGTCGCAACGTTCAGTTTCTCGTCTTTCGCGACCCGGTATTGTTTCCCGCCCGTGCGGATGATAGCAAACATGATATTCCAGCCATTCGTTGAATCTTGTAAGGATGCGACCTTAACCATAGGGCATGGCTTCTGTCAAGGAACTTATAGCGTTTCCGCCTGTTTGCCTTTGCTTTTCCGTTCGTCCAGCGTGGCATTGATTTCGGCCCCCAGCAAAATGGTTAACGCGGTCAGCAGAAACCATAGCAAAAGGATCACGACGGCGCCCAGGGAGCCGTATGTTTCATTATATTTTCCGAAATTTGAAACATAGGCGGAAAACAGGCTGGACAGCAAAAGCCAGAGGCCGGTGGCCGTTACAGCCCCCGGATTCAGCCACGTCCAGCGCGGTTCCGGGTGGCTGGGCGCGAAGCGGTAAATGATTGACAGGCCGGACAAGGCCAGCAGGAACATGGCTGGCCAACGGCACCAGAGCAGCAGGATATCGAGGGGGAAAAAGACATGCA
>JBGAQU010000002.1:0-67229 GCA_044220535.1 Alphaproteobacteria bacterium
TCTATAGTTATACTATATAAATATAGTATATCTGATTTTTGAAGATATGACGAATAAGATTTGGGTAATAAAATATCAATTTATTGAATTGATATTAAAGGAATAAAATCCTATCATTATCGTTGACGTACCCAAGCCGCATAAAATATCCTTTTCCTATAAGGAATTGGATCATGTCGATATTATCTGCAAAACACTATCACAACGAACGGGCGGCTTACGCTTTCATAGAGAACTGCTTATGGGCTGACGGTCGTATCTGCCCTCATTGCGGTGTTGCGGATCGGAGCGGGGAGCTGAAAGGCAAAAGCACCCGGATAGGCGTTTACAAGTGCTATGCGTGCCGCAAACCCTTCACGGTGAAGGTCGGGACGGTGTTTGAAGGGTCGCATATCAAGCTGCATGTCTGGTTACAGGCGATCACCCTCATCACTGCCAGCAAGAAGGGCATATCCTCGAACCAGCTTCACAGGCTGCTGGGGATCACACTGCGTTCGGCCTGGTTCCTGTCTCACCGTATCAGGGAAGCGATGAAGGACGGTTCCCTGCCGCCTCTGGGCGGGCCGGGCGGCGTTGTCGAGGCGGATGAGACATACCATGGCCGGAAAGAGAAGCCCGTCACCGCCCGCACCAGCGGGAAAGCCTTCATCAAGGGCGGTAAGGCCGCCAGCAAGCGGGCCGTCGTCTCCCTTGTGGAGCGCGGCGGGGACGCCCGTTCCTTCCACGTCCAGCGGGCGGACAAGGCAACCGTCATGGCCATCGTGCGAGACAACGTGGCGCGGGGAAGCCAGCTTCATACCGATGAGAGCCGTCTCTACGCCGGAGCTCAAGCGCATGTCGCCGCGCACCACACGGTGCGCCACAGCGCGAGGGAATTTGCACGGGGTAACGTCCACAGCAATTCGGCGGAGGGGTATTTCAGCATTTTCAAACGCGGAATGGTTGGCACATACCAGCATTGCGGCGAACGGCACTTGCACCGCTATCTTTCCGAATTCGATTTCCGCTACAGCAATCGGGAAGCGCGGGGGATTGACGATCAGGCCCGCGCTGTGAAAGCCTTAAGGGGCGTTGTCGGCAAAAGGCTGACATATCGCCAACTGGGGGTGAAGCATGGAGCGGAAGAAGTCAGAGCCTAAGCGGGAAACCAAAAGGGAACGGTTTATCAGGGTAGCGAGGGAAGTTGGAGTGGACGAAAAGAGAGACAAACTGGCTGAAACTGTCAAAATGATCGCGGGCAAAAAGAGGACAAGGACAGATGATGCTAGATCAAAGGCCTAAATCTATTGGGTCTTACCCTCTGGAATTTTCCAGTCGTATCGCTTTTGAAGATCCGATAGAGCCCCCGCAACCTGCATGGTCTGTAGAGCGCTTAAGACAAACTCAATGGGTTGAGCGTTGGGAGATTCACGAAATGCCAGATGGAAGCGTACAAACTTTCCGTCCGTTGTCACATCAATAATCGTTTTACTCGCGGTTCCGAGAAATAGCGGCTCTTTGCTCATACGTCCTCCTAATCATCCGCCTATATGCCGACGATTCGGTAGATGGAGTCGAGTCATGTTTAGTCAGCCTGTCGCGGTTCATTCTTGACACGTTGATCGCCATGTACCCCGGACGCGAACATGCTCCCCGCGCCAATCTGCGAGCTGTTGGCCGAATAGCCCTTCAACACGCCATTATCGGCGAACTGGAAGCAGGTGGAGTTGGAATGAGAGTCCGCGCCGCCGATAAAGCCGCCCACGATCGGGATGAACGTCTCTGGCCGGGTCGCCATCTCCATATAGGTATAGCAGATCAGCCGCGAACCGTCTGGCAACAGGCTGTTGGTGTTTGGATCACCGAGCGCGGCAACAACCTCGCGGTCTGTTGTCTTGCCTTTGGTGAACTGGCGAAGCTGGCTTTCTTTCACCTGTGTGCCTCCTGCAGCACATGCGGTGCATAACAGGCAGGCGATCAACAACGATTTTCTCATAACGGCTTTCATCCCTTCGTACGTTGGTGTCGGGGAGTTAGAAAGCCTGCAATAGAAGGCCGCACTGGCCTTTACCCGAAGGTTGGACATGCGCCAGTGCCTCCCCGACCAACGTCAGGGAGTGCGATACGGTCACACAAACCGCTATTGCAGGGGTTTCTAAGGCCCCATTACAGCGAGGGCTGTAATTATTGGGACATTGCCGAAAGCGGGGCGATTCCAGCAGGAGGTAATTTAACCCTGTTGGACGATAATCCCGTGCAAGATGGCGAGACGCGCCGCTATGGTTTCACCAACTTCAAAGGCGAAAATCTTGCCGTCCGGCGCCTTGAATTGGCGCATGTGCGCTATGACCTCTTTCGTCCAGGCTGGCAGGTTCTCGTTGAAGTGTTGTTGCGCATACACAGCTGGGTTTTCGCTGACGGCTTTCAGGAACTCGCCTTCTTTGTAGAGGGCTTCAAGGCGTTCTCGGATGGCAGTGTTTTTGCGTGGTTTTAGAAAATAGGGAGCGATCAGGAACACAAGAGTGCCGAGACCGAGTAGGATGAAGACGGCCCTGACCATCCAGGGTGTTATAAAATCACTGGTCATATAGGCCGCCCATTTGTCAGGGCCAAACCCAAGCGCAGCGCAGATGGCGACAAATGCCGAGCCGACGATTTTTCCGAGAAAGCCTCCGGCGAAGGAATTGAAGAAAGTCCGCATAATACGAAGTCAAGCCACGATTCGCCCTTTGAGTCCACCCTCTGGGTACGGGAACGATAATGATGGGAATAAAATCCTAAAATCTAAGCGGGAGATTGTGATGAACGGATTGGCCTTCAGCCGCGCAAACCAACGGACTTTATCCGCCCTTCCCTGCCCGCCTTCCTGCATACATGCGCAGTCCAACAAAAAAATTCCGACGAACGAACTGATATCCCGAAAATTTGAAAAAACCGTCAAACGGACTGATAGCTCACAAAAAACCCAACACCGCCAAGGCGTTATATCAGTACATATAGGTCAGGGAGACCATCACCCGGTTATCCTGATATTCATCAAAAGCGTGGTTGGAGGTGCGTTCGCGGTAGTCGTAGCCGAAGCGCAGGCCGATGCCGTCGGACAGGTCGTATTTCACGCCCGCGCCCGCGTAATACAGATGCGTGTTGCGGTTGACCGGGCCGTCGCCGCCGACATAGTCGTTGTCGTCATAGCCGGCGGTCGCGGTGCCGGTCAAATACGGGGTGAATTGCTGCGCCACCTCCACCCTTCGTGTCGTATTGACCACGCCCGCGGCGTTGGTGACGGTGGTGTCGCGGAATGCCTTGTCCAGCGTGAAGGTCACGGTGGTCAGGGCGGATGCCTTCCAGCGCAGGCGGCCGCCGAAATACGGCTTTTTAGTATCGTCGTCGCCGGTGTCGTAATTGCGTTGGATATAGCCGCCATACAGGCTGCCGCTCCACACCCCGCCATCGTCGAAGTTCAGGCCGACCCGCGTATCCGTGCCGTCGGAATTGCGGTCGCCGCCGCTGAACAGCGTGTAATCTGTGGTGTCGTAGGTTTCGGTCAGGAACACTTCGTTGCCCGGCATGAATTCATAGGACAAAGTCGCCTGAAACTGTTTGTTGTTGCGGTCGCGGTAATCATCCGTGCTGAAGGCCGCGTCGCGGTCGTCCTGCGAAATTTTCACGTCTTCGTTCTTCGCCTGCATCTTCAGTTTGATAAAACTGACCGCGCGGGTGAAGCCGATCAGTTCGGAGGTGACGATATAGCTGATCAGGCTGTCGCCATCCGTGTCGAATACGCTCCCACGATCCTGGTGCCGCCGCGCCTGCGAGACCGCGCCGGTGAAATAGGTGTTATAGGCAATATCGTATTGGCCGGAGGCCAGCACACCATAATCTTCATAATTCTGGCGCGATTCCTTCGCGTAGAACCCGAAATCGCCTTCCGCGCCGAAAAAGATGCCGTGGCGCAGCCAGTCGGATTGCAGGGCGAAGGCAGGCTTCACGCTGGTGATCAAATCGGATTGTTTGTTGTTTTCGGTGCGGAAAATATTGTCGTCATACAGGGTTTTCGCCTCGATGCCCGGGCTGAACAGAAAACTGCCCAAGCGCACGCCGGACGCGGCGTTTTTGTTGACGCTGCGCGGGCGCACGGTCAGCACGTCGTCCGGGTTCAACACCTGCGCCGCTGCGGCATAGGAAAAAGCGGCCAAACCGATAGCGGCGGCGGCGAGAAGCAAGGCACCCTTGATGGTGTCGCGGTTTCTCATGATTGTTCCACTCTCTCACGCGGAACGGCATCCAGCCCGCTGCGCAGCAGGCGGCCGATGATGAGGCCCAGGATAATGCCCGCGCCATTGGCCAGCGCGTCCTCGACCGAGCTTTCACGCCCGCCGATGATATGCTGGCCGATTTCCATGGCGATGCCGGTGGTGAACAGCGCAATAAAGGCCAGGATCTCGATTTTCAGGGAACGGAACAGCACGACCGGGCCGGTCATCAGCAGGCAATACGCGGTGATATGCAGCATCTTGTCCGACTGGTTCGGCGTCTTGATCAGATGCGGCACCAGCGACAGCCAGATCACGGCGCCGTACAGCAGAAGCCACAGAAACGGCGACAGCGATTTCATCGCATTAACGACCCTTTTCCGATCAGGCGGCCTTTGGCAGCAGGAAGTCCGTATCGGAGGACATGGATTTGTACTTGCCGATATCGACCTTGTTGATGATCACCCCCAGAACCGGCGCGGAAAAACCGCTCAGGGACGCGAACATATTAGCAATGTTCTTCTGGGATGTCTTCATCCATTCGGCGACCACGATGATGCCGTCCACCTGGCGGGCCAGGGCGGCGGCTTCCGCATGGGCCAGCAGCGGGCTGGAATCCACCAGGATATAGTCGTAACGGGATTGCAGCTGTTCCATCACCTCTTTCAGGCGGACGGATTTCAGCAGGTCGGGGCTGAGCGCCTGCCCGCCGGATTGCAGAATGGCCAGGCCGTTATCGTCCAGGCCGATCGCCTCTTCGGCGCGGGCGCGGCCCGCCAGCACATCGGCAAAACCAGCCCCGACATTGACGCCGGCCAGCTTGCTCAGCGCCGGGCGCAGCGTATCGGCGTCGATCACCAAAACCTTGTGGCCGAGCGACATCAGGTAATAGGCCATGGAGATGGTAAAGGTCGTGCGGCCCTCATCCGGCATGGCGGAGGTGACAAGCACGGTGCGCGCCGAACCGTTCATCATCGACGCCATATAGATACGCTTGATGGCTTCGCGATAGGTCGGCTTGCGGTCGTTCATCACGGCCACGGACGGGTTCGCCACTTTCGGCAGCACGCCGATCGGACGCTGGCCCATCTTGCGCACGTCGTCGAAGTTACGCAGGCCGCCGCGCATCATCTCGATCGCGAACACGGCGCCAAGCGACAGGCAGCCCGCGAAGACGACCAGCGCCATCATCAGCAGCGCCTTGCCCGGGGGCACGGAGCGCAGGGGCGCGGTGGCTTCGGACACCAGCATGGCGTCCGGCCTTGCGAAGTTCACCTGGGACTGGATGGTCTGGTAATTGGCCAGGAAGCTGTCCAGCATCTTCTGGCTGGAATCCAGCTCCAGTTCCAGGCTGGTCAGCGTGATCGATTTTTCACGCTGCGCGTCGGACTGGGATTTCAGCGCGTCGAGACGATCCTGCAGCAGGGTGGCCTGCGCTTCGGTCGCGGCGGCTTCGTTCTTGATGGAGCTGCGGATATTCGCCGTCTCCGCGCCGATCGCCTTGTTGATCTGTTTCAGCTCGTTCTCCGCCGCCACCAGTTTCGGGTGGTTGGGGCCGTAGCTGGCGCGCATCGCCTGCACGTTTTTCGACGCTTCGGCGGCTTGCGCTTTCAGCGTCTGGATCAGCGGGGAATTGACGACATCGGTCATGGTGCCGGTTTTGCCGCCTTCCAGTTTCGCCTGCGCGTCGTATTTGCGCACTTCGACCGGGACCAGCTGCGACGCGGTGTCGGCCATCTGCTGGTTGACCAGGTCCTTGAAATCCTTGCCGCCGGTCAGGCCTTCCTGGGCGCGGTATTGTTCCACCGCCATGGATTTTTCCGCGACGTCGGCTTTCAGGGTTTTGACTTTGTCTTCAAACCACGCGCCCAGTTTTTCCACGCGCTGGCGCTTCTGTTCGATCTGGGAATTGAAATAGGCATCCACCTGCGCGTTGGCGACTTTCGCAGCCAGTTGCGGATCGCGGGATTTGAACGATACGTCGATCACGCGGGACGTGCCCTGCACGGATACGTTCAGGTGTTTCAGGAATTCGGCGACGACGGCGCGGTTGTCACCGTTATCGGACGCGAATTCAGGGTTCTTCGCCAGGCCGGTGGACTGGATGGTCTGCATCGCCAGCGCGGGGGACGACAGGACTTTGAGTTCCGTCTGCACGGTGGAATCGTCGAAGGCGGCGCCCGCCGTGACGTCTTTGAAATCTTTCAGGTCGAGGTTGCTGTCCTCCAGCATCACCGTAGCCGACGCCTTGTACAGTTTCGGGCGGGACAGGATCAGGACCGTGCCGAGGGCGATGGTGACCGCCATGATCGTGAAGATCAGCGTGCGGTGACGCCATACGGTCATCACGATCTCGCGGATATCAGGGATGGCGTCATTCAGAGCAGGCTGGGTGCGTTGGTTCAGCATAATGTCCCTCGGGGTGACAGTTTTAACATAACCGTAGTGTTTTGGCGTTTTTTCCGTAGTAAGTCAAGAAAATTATCGCAATTTGTTACCTTCCAATGTCATCCCTGCGAAAGCAGGGATGACAAGGGGTTATGCCGCCTTCGCTTCATCCGGCCCGCTGGCCGCCTCGACCACGCCAAGCAGGCGGCGATAGGTAGCCACATAGGCCGCTTCCTGCCTGTCCCAGGCGAAGTCGGAGGCAATCCGCTCCCGGCCCAGCTTGCCCATCTGTGCCCGCCGCGCCGGGTCGTCCAGCAGGGTCAGCATGGCCTCGGCGAACAGCTTGGGGTCGTTGTTGGCCGCGTAGACGGATGCGCCTTGCGCGATATACCGCCCCTCATCCAGGTCGAACTGGACGACCGGGATGCCGAAGGCCATGTATTCGAGGACCTTGTTCATCGACAGCTTGTCGTTGAACTGGTTTTTCGGATCCGGGCACAGGCCGATATCGGCGGTGGCGATGTATTTCAGGAAGGCTTCCCCCTCCAGGTATCCGGTGAACTCGACATACTCGCTCAGGTTCAGGGACTGGCACATATCCTGGAGCATCGCCAGCTCCGTCCCGCTGCCGGCCAGAGCGAAGGTGACGTCCTTCCGGCCCTTCTCATGCACCGTGTAGTGCGCGGCCTTCAGCAGCAGGTCCAGCCCGTCCTGCACGCCCATCACGCCGATATAAAGGGCGAGGAAGGGGCGCCCGCGTTTCAGCGCCGGGGCCGCTTCCACCTTCGGCAGGCGTTTCAGGTCAAGGCCGCTGCGCACCAGTTGCACCTTGGACGCCGGGACGCCGTGACGGTCGACCGCCAGCTTGCGCAGCTCCTCACTCGTCGTGATCACCTGGTCGGCGGATCGCAGGGAATAGCGTTCCGCCATGCGCGGCAGCCACTCCATGAACGTCTTGCCGGGAAACTTGACCGCGAACAGATCGGCGAACGGATCGTGATGGTCGAACACGAACTTGGTCTTGCAGAACAGCTTGAAGATCCAGCCGATGGCAAAGATCGTGTCCGGCGGGTTGCAGGCCTGGATGACGTCGAAGCCGACTTTGCGGTAGACCTTGATGGCGAGATAGAGTTCCGCAATCCATGCCCAGACATACTCAATGATGTAGCCCGCGATGCCGCTGGCTTCGGTCGGCAGTTTGTGGCGGAAGATGTGCACGCCGTCGCGCAGTTCGTAGGATTCCGTGTATTTGCCCATTTTCGGGCAGATGACCGAGACGGTGAAGCCGGCGCGAGTGAGGGCAAGTGCTTCCTGCCAGACGCGCCTGTCCTGCGGGACAGGAAGGTTTTCAACGATGATCAATACGCCTGGCATAATCCTGTTTCCATTTCTCTATCTAACGTCCTGACCGCGGCCGGTCATTTTGCCCCACTGGCCGGTCATGATGCCGGTGCGGATGATCCGCGCCGGATTGCCGACGACGATCGAGCCCGGCGGCACGTCCTTTGTCACGATCGCGCCCGCCCCCACGATCGAATGGTCGCCGATGCGGATCCCCGGCATGATCATGCTGCGCGCGCCGATCTGGCAGTATTTGCCGATCCATGTGTCGCAGTACCGTCCGCGCACATGGTCGTGGGTCAGGATCACCGCATCGAAGGATACTGCACTTCCCTCGCCCACATGGACCCCCTTCGGATAGGTCCGATCCAGGTTGGCCTTCCAGGAGATCAACGTATAGGGATGGATATCCATCCCCCACATCGTCACCAGCCAGCGGCGGCGCAGATCCAGAACCGTGGCGCGCGCCCGTGTCCGCAACGTGGCCAGCATCCCGTATTTTTGAACGCAGGCCAGAAGCCCTTCATCCGTTTCCGTTCTGTCCATGCTCAACCTGTGCTATCCATATATAAAATATTGTTGCGTCGCAATAAAATTCAGTTTTTGGCCAGAACATCCATCAGGCTGGTGCGGTATGTATCGAGAATGGCGGATTTCCGGACAACGGACAGGGTATTATCCGCCTGTAAAACGCCGATACGGCGTTTGAGTTCCGCTTCATGATTCAGAAGATGATCGATTCCTGCGGCAATATCGTCCACCGACCCGGCATCGCAGGCATAGCCGATAGAGTCGGTATTGAAAATCCCATCTATGCCCTTGTTCTTCGTGAACAGGATGGGCAGACCCGCGAACAGCGCCTCGACATAAACCAGACCATACGTTTCTTCATGGGTTGGCAGGATCATGGCGGCGTAGTTTTTCATGATGTCCGGCAGCGCGCCATGCGCGGTCGGGCCTTTCAGGAATACATGATCGCCCATGCCGGATTCATCGATCATCGCCTGCAGCAGCAAAAGCGTCTTTGCCGAACCGCGGCCGTAAATATCGAGGATGATGGCGGGCCGCGCGGTTTTCAGTTTTTTGACCGCGTCGATCATGCTGCGTATGTTCTTGCGCTTCCAGCTATCAAGATGGAAGACGGAGATCAGCCGGTCCTGATGCGCGGGCGACGCGGGAGACAACGTATCGATGCCGGTGATGACAGGCAGCAGGCGGCATTTTCCAGGATCAAGGCCGATGATCGCCTGGAACGGCTTCACCATCCACGGCGCGAAGGGAAATATCAGTGCGGCCTTTTCAGCAATGGATTTATAAAATTCACGCTGGCGGATTTTCATGCGCAGGACGCGCACATCGGTGCCACCCTGGATATCGCAGACCAGCGGGCAGCTGAAGGTTTCAGACAAATGATAACCGATCACGCCTTCGATGGTGAATTTATGCGCTTCCACCAGATCGGGTTTGATATTTTTTTGCTTGAGGTCTGCCGCGATCCATTCAGCGACATCCTTCAGGCGCTTTTCCCACAGAATACCCTTCGGCAACGCCTTGTAAGCAACTGCCGTGCGGTCTTCGCCGAACGGGATGCTGGCAATGCCGTTCCAGCCGTCGACGCGGTTCAGGGAATACACGACATGGCGGAATTCCGGCGTGCCTTCGACCAGGCTGACAATCGCCTTGGTTTTATCGGGGATCAGCGGATCGGGATAATCGTTGCTGATATGGACGACGACCGGCTTCATGCCGCGTCCCTTTTCATGGTGTCGCGGTACGGCAGCGCGAAGATCAGCGCCAGCGTCACCGTCGCGATACTGACGCTGCCGCGGAACGCCCCGGCTTCCGTCAACCCCTGGATCAGCATGAAAAACAGCAAGGTGACCTTGAACTGGTCATGCGCGCGAAGCGCATAAAACAGCTTGATAAAAATGGCGGGCAATGTCAGCAGCAACCCGATCCAGCCGGTCATGAACAGGATCTGCAGGAACATGTTGTGAGCATGCGGCGTCGAGTGGTTCAGCGAAGGCATGATGAACCCGCTGCTGGCATAACCCCATCCCAGTAAAGGCTTCTGCGCGATCAGCGGCAGGACCTGGGACCAGATTTCCGTCCGCCCGGTGCCGGTCAGGATTTCCGACGCATCGCCTGACCGTGAAAACATGGCAAGGAAAGCATTCAGATCAACAAATGACAGGAAAGCAATCACCGCACAGATCGCGCCAAAGAAAAGGGCCAGCCGCGACGGCGCCATGGTCTGGAGAAAGACGATGCCAATCGCCATGATCATGGCAATCAGCGAAGAGCGGCTGTCGCTCATCAGCAAAGGCATCAAGTTGATGGCAAGCAACAGAAGATAAACTTTTGGAAGGCGCGGCACCAGATAGCGCCAGTAACAGTAAATCATCAGGCAGGTGAAGGCCGCGATATAGCCCATGGCGTTGGCGGCGCCGGTGATGCCGGACATGCGGTTGCCCGCGACGTGCTCGCCGCCCATCCATTCCTTGGTACGACCGAAATCAGGGTTCACGTAGAAGACGATGATGGAGATGAAGGAGATCAGCGTGCATGACCATATGATGGTGCGCGCGATTGTTGCCGTGTCCACCAGTTCCGATGCCAGATACAGCAGCATCACAACCGACATAAAGGTGAGCATGGAGGCCGCGCCGTAAAATATGGACGGCGCCCAAAGGCTGGTGACAAAAAACCAAAGCATCATGAAAACGACGAATATGCCGTCGATTTTCATCAGCCGCCCGATCCAGGCGCGGTACATATATACGGCATAGGCAATTGCGGCCAAAGAAACGCCCAGCTTCAGCGCGATTTGATAATCGATGGTCGCGCCGTCGAAGGTGCGGTTGCGGAACACGGCGCCGGTCAGGAATGTGCTGACAAACAGCACCCACACAACCAGTTTCTGATGAAAGGATTGTTGTGTGTTCATGCGGTCATCCTGTCCAGGAACCGGCTGCGTTTCAGGATCAGCATTCTAAACAGAACCGGCCCGATAATCCCCGCAAAAAATAGCAGCGGCGCAAAAATCAGGAAGTTCGGCCCGTCCCATGACATGAAATGGAACAACACGCCCTTGGTCACGCCGATACAAATCGTGTTGAAGAGATAGATTGCATAGCAATAAGCGCCAAGGAACATCAGCAACCGGGATTTATAAATCCCGGGCTTTCGCACCAGCGCATGCAGGGCGGGCAGTGACAACGGCCCGATGACCGCCATGCGGGTAAGCGCGTCCAGGTCAACCAGCATCAACAGGAACGACGCCAGGAACAAGGCGATCAGCACAGTGCCCCAGCGATCGATAAAGGCAAGATAGGCTTCAGAATGCAGCGCCGCCAGACCACCCAGCATCAGGAAAACAAAATAGATTCCGGCTTTGTCGAGGAAGGCATAGCCCGGCCATGGCAGGGAATAAATCAAAACACCCAGAAGCAGGAGCGGCCAGATTCGCCCTTTTGTGAGCCAGAGCAGCGGCGGGACGATCACACAGTAGATGAACATCACGAAAATATACCACATGGAGGATGCGGGGCTTGCAGATGTGTTCCAGAACAGGGCGGCGATACCAGCGCCTAAATCAGACGGGCTGTTGTCCACGAAAATAACATGGCTTGCGACCACCTTGCCCAGCAGGATGCCCATGCCGATCAGGATATACGGCAGCATAAATCGTATGGCCCGTTTGCGCAGATATGAAGGGTAGCGCGCTGCGTTGATGAAAGCCGCGCCGGAATAAAACATCACGAACCCGCTTAAATACATGAACACCGGCATTTCGAAACAGCCAAAAGCCGCCCGCAGAACATCATACCAGTCGTTGCCTTCAGGATTTCCACGCAAGGTGATGTGCGTAAAGACCACGAACGGAATAATCAGCCCCTTCGCGCAATCTATATCATAGAGATGCGGGCGGACCGTTTGTGATGATGATGCGGGCGTGTCCTGTATCATTGTATTTACGTGTACGCTTCCCTTAAGACAGTCACCGCATTATAGCAGGCTTGATGGCTATGCAAGAAAATTTATGGAATATGTCAACTTCGTGACGATCCTATTAACCTTTGGCCCCCCGGAAAGCGTGACGCAGCTGCCCGGCCAGTTCATGAATTAAAAACCGGCCAACGCGGGGATGCCTGAGCAGCGCCAGGAACGCGTCCGCTGCGGACCCCTTGCGTATTTTCATGGCCAGTTCCGATGCCATCATACGCCATTCATTCTCGGTCATTAAAGCCAGGACGATTTCGCGTGTGACGGGCGGCAATGCAGCCTCATGTCCACGCAGAAAGGTACGGAAGGCTTTATTGATTGCATACAGGCTGTGATGATCCTGCCGCGCGGATATCGATCCTTTATGCCGGAAATAGCGGTACCAGGCTTCAGATAACAGACAGGCCTTCGCACCCGCCGCCATCAGCGCCATGACCAGCATCGCGTCCTCACCGATTTTCAGCGAGGTATCATAGCGCAAGCCTGACGCGTCCAGCCTGTCGCGCCTGAAAAGGGGTTTCAGGAAACCCAGATTGGGGATCGGGCAGGCGCGGCGATGGGAAAGGATATAATCCTGCAATGACAGCGGCCCGGCCAGGTTCAGGTATGCAGGGATATAAAGGCGTTCGGTATAGCCTTCGATGTAGAGCAGATTGTCGAATATAATATCCGCCTGAGCCGCTTCCGCCGCACGCACCATATGTTCCAGGCGTTCGGGCAGGATCACGTCATCGGCATCGACCACCGCGATCCATGTGCCCGTGGCGGCATCCAGCGCGGTATTGCGTGCGGCGGCGGGACCACCATTTTCAGAACGGGACAAAACCC
The DNA here is from genome assembly GCA_044220535.1 of Alphaproteobacteria bacterium. Lineage (GTDB taxonomy): Bacteria > Pseudomonadota > Alphaproteobacteria > Micavibrionales > Micavibrionaceae > JBDHTS01. Next base: position 12,795 of record JBGAQU010000002.1, read on the forward strand.
TGACGCGGGAATCGCGTTGCCGCAGGCTTTCCGCCACCGCCAGCGTCGCATCCGAAGAGGCATCATTGACGATCAGAAGTTCTATATCGGACAGGCTTTGCGCCAGGACCGATTCCACCGCTGCGTCCAATGTTTTGGCCGCGTTATAAGCGGCCATGATCACGGTAACGATTGCCATGCATATCTCCAGATAAGAATAATTATAGAAAATGGCAAAAAATTGCAAGCTTTTGTGTTTGGACGCACATATTAATAAGCGAAGCCGCATTATTCCTGCCAAGCTATGGAATTATTTATCGTTCCGTCCGTTAACAGCATGAAACTGCTTCTGAAAAGCGGCAGATAATAGTCTGGACATTCCATAGTATTGACGTGTATAACGCCCGTAATTAATGCGCCGCACAAATGCCATAACTTAATCGGAGATCGATCATGCAGGACCGTAAACATGCCCCCATTCTGGTGACAGGCGGCGCGGGATTTATCGGCTCCAATTTCGTGCTGGACTGGATCATCCATGAACAGACGCCTGTCATCAATGTCGATAAACTGACCTATGCGGGCAATGTCAACAATCTGAACAGCCTGCGGGGCAACAACCTGCATGAATTCGTGCAGGGCGATATCGGCGATTCCAATTTCATCAGCAAGCTGCTGGAAACCCGCAAGCCGCGCGCGGTCATTAACTTCGCCGCCGAGTCCCATGTCGACCGTTCGATCCACGGGCCGGCGGATTTCGTCGAGACGAATGTGGTCGGCACGTTCCGCCTGCTGGAATGCGTCCGCGCCTATATGAAGACCGCGCCTCAGGATTTCCGTTTCCTGCATGTGTCGACCGATGAAGTCTACGGCACGCTGGCCAAGGACGACCCCGCCTTCGCGGAAACCAACCCGTATGAGCCCAACAGCCCCTATGCCGCATCGAAGGCTGCGTCCGACCATTTCGTGCGCGCCTGGCACCATACGTTCAACCTGCCAGTGCTGACCACCAACTGTTCGAACAATTACGGTCCCTATCAGTTTCCTGAAAAGCTGATCCCGCTGATGATCGTCAATGCATTGTCCGGCAAGCCCCTGCCTGTCTATGGCGACGGGCAGCAGATCCGCGACTGGCTGTATGTGACCGACCATTGCGACGCCATCCGCGCCGTGCTGAACAAAGGAAAGTTGGGCGAGACATATAATATCGGCGGCTGGAACGAGAAAGCGAATATCGACATCGTCCACACGATCTGCGCGCAGCTGGATAGGCTGCGTCCGCGCACGGACGGGAAGTCATATAAAGAACAGATCACCTTTGTCGCCGACCGCCCAGGCCATGACCGCCGCTATGCCATCGACGCCCGCAAGATCGAGCAGGAGCTGGGTTGGAAACCGAAGGAAACATTCGAGACCGGCATTGCCAAGACCATTCAATGGTATCTGGACAATGCCGAATGGCTGCAATCCATCGCCAGCGGCGACTATAAAAACTGGATCGAGCGTAACTATGCGAGCCGCACCGCATGAAGATTCTGCTGCTCGGGCGCAACGGCCAGGTGGGGTGGGAGCTGCAGCGCGCGCTGGCGCCGCTGGGGCCGCTGACCGCGCTGGGCCGCGAACCCCAAAGCAGCCTGACAGGCGACCTTTCGGATATCGATGGGCTGGTAAAAACCGTACGGACGGTCCAGCCTGATATCATCGTCAACGCCGCCGCCTATACGGCGGTGGACAAGGCTGAAACGGAACAGGCGCTCGCGCGGCGCATCAATGCCGAAGCGCCGGGCGCTCTCGCCGCCGAAGCCAAAAAAACCGGCGCAGTCCTAATTCATTATTCCACCGATTACGTATTTGACGGCAGCGGCAGCACGCCCTGGCGCGAAACCGACGCAACCGCGCCGCTCAACGCCTATGGCGCGGGCAAGCTGGACGGCGAAAACGCGATTGTTTCATCCGGATGCAGGCATTTGATTTTAAGGACCAGCTGGGTCTATGCCGCGCGCGGGGCCAACTTCGCCAGGACGATGCTGCGGCTGGCGCGCGAACGCGACACGTTGAATGTCGTTTCAGATCAGCACGGCACGCCGACCGGGGCCGAGCTGATCGCCGATGCCACGGCCCATGCGCTCCGCAAAAACGGCGAAGGGCTTTACCACATGGTCGCGGGCGGAGAGACGACCTGGTATGACTATGCGCGTTTTGCCATCGGCCTGGCACAGCGGCGTGGCATCGCATTAAAAGCCGGGCCGGATGCGGTGAAGGCGATCCCGACCAGCGCCTATCCCCTGCCCGCGACACGCCCGCTGAATTCACGGCTCGACACCACGACATTCCAGCGCGATTTCGGCCTGGTCCTGCCCGCGTGGCAGGCGGGCGTCGAGCGCGCCGTCACTGAAATCCTGGAGGCAACATCATGACCAAGCGTAAAGGCATTATCCTGGCGGGCGGCTCCGGCACGCGCCTCTATCCCGTCACGATGGCCGTGTCGAAACAGCTTTTGCCGGTATTCGACAAGCCGATGATCTATTACCCGTTGACCGTGCTGATGCTGGCGGGGATCCGCGACGTGCTGATCATCAGCACGCCGGAAGATACGCCGCGTTTCGAACAGCTGCTGAAAGACGGCAGCCAGTGGGGCATGAACTTAAGCTACGCGGTGCAGCCGAGTCCGGACGGGCTGGCGCAGGCCTTTATCATCGGCGCGGATTTTATCGGCCAGGATCCCGCCGCGTTGATTTTAGGCGACAATATATTCTACGGTCACGGACTGCCGGAGCAGCTGGCCCGCGCCAATGCACAAACATCTGGCGCGACCGTCTTCGCCTATCACGTCACCGATCCGGAACGCTATGGCGTCGCGACGTTCGACAAGGACGGCAAGGTGACGTCGATCGAGGAAAAGCCGAAACAGCCGAAATCGAACTATGCCGTCACCGGCCTGTATTTCTATGACAACGACGTCGTCGAAATCGCGAAAAACATGAAGCCTTCGTCCCGCGGGGAACTGGAAATCACCGACGTCAACAAAGCCTATCTGGAGCGCGGCACGCTGAATGTCGAGCTGATGGGGCGCGGCTATGCCTGGCTCGACACCGGCACGCATGACAGCCTGATCGACGCGGGCAATTTCATCCAGACCATCGAAACGCGGCAGGGGTTGAAAGTGTCCTGCCCTGAGGAGATCGCCTATCGCAAGGGATTTATCGACGCGGCGCAGCTGGAAAAACTGGCAATGCCCTTGTCCAAAAATGGATACGGACAATATCTATTGCGCCTTCTTAACGAAGGAAAGGCCGCGGCATGAACGTCATCAAGACCAGTATCCCGGATGTCCTGATTTTCGAGCCGAAAGTGTTCGGCGACGAGCGCGGGTTTTTCATGGAAAGCTTCAACCAGAAAATCTTCGATGAGGCCGTGGGCCGTAAAGTCAATTTCGTGCAGGATAACCATTCCCGTTCCGCGAAGGACGTGTTGCGCGGCCTGCATTACCAGATCAAGAACGCGCAGGGCAAGCTGGTGCGCGTGGCTTCAGGCGAAGTGTTCGATGTCGCGGTCGATATGCGCCGCAGCTCCCCCACATTCGGCCAGTGGGCGGGGGCAATCCTGAGCGGTGAAAACAAGCGCCAGCTGTGGGTGCCGGAAGGTTTCGCGCATGGTTTCGTGGTGTTGAGCGACAGCGCCGACTTCCTGTATAAAACCACCGATTTTTACGCGCCCGAATATGACCGCAGCCTGATTTGGAACGACAAGGCCGTTGGAATCGAATGGCCGCACCAGGGCGAGCCGCAACTATCCGCCAAGGACGCAGCCGCGCCATCCTTCGATAAAGCCGAAGCCTACGCATAAAGGAAAAACCCGTGGAAGAGATCAAGCATTTTATCCTGACCCGTTTCAACGTCGCCTCCCCCGGCAAGGAACAGGCCGTGCGGCTGAAGCCCGGCTGGCTGGACAAGCGGTTCGACCTGTTCCGCGATTTCTGCCTGCCCGGCGTGGCCAGCCAGACGCGCAAGGATTTCGAATGGATCATCTTTTTCGACCGGCAGACGCCGTCCGAATACATGGACCGCATTCGCGCATTGCAATCCGTATTCCCGTTCCGCATTGAATTCACCGATCTGTTCGAGATGAGCAAGATCTGCCCGCAGCTGGTCGCCGGACGTGCGGGCGCGGAATGGCTTTTGACCACGCGGCTGGACAGTGACGACATACTGGCCGTGGATTTCGTCGAGCGCTTGCGCCGCGACCTGAAGCCCCGTACCGAATATATCGTCAATTTCCCGGACGGGCTGATTCTGTCCCTGCAGGGGAAAACGCCCGCCCTCTATATGGACCGCGATGAAAGCAGCCCGTTCGCATCCCTGCTGGAGCCGTTCACGGATTCCATCAATACGATCTGGCAAAAACAGCATCGGCATATCGACGAGATCGCGCCGATCACCCAGGCCGAAGGCAAGCCCGCCTGGCTGCAGATCGTCCATGGCGACAACATCGCCAACGGCATACGCGGCGTGCGCGTGCCGGTATCCCGCTTTACCGATTCTTTCCCTTACCTGAAGACCATCGACGCGATGCACGCGGAAACGCCTGCCGTTATCGCTTTTGAAAACTACACGCTGACCCCTTTGCGAAAAACAAAGCGATATGCGCGCAGCATGGTGAAGAAACTGATCGCCCGCAGGTAATTTTACGATACGACCAGATTGCCGTGTGCTATCAGATCCTGCAGCGACGCATCCACCGGCGTTTCGAGCATGACGGCCTTTTGCATTGCGAAGGCCGTGCCCGCGCCGTCCCGGTCGACACTGATCTCCGTATGCCCGTTTGTCGTCGTCATGGTCACGAAATCGTTGATGCTGTCCTGCACGGGATCGTAGCCGACCAGCATGCGGGAAATATCCAGCACGTCGCCTTCACCCGCTTTAAAATCCTTTATCGTATCGACCTTGCCGTTCAGGTTAGCGATCAGGGAAAATAAATCCGCCCCCTTGCCGCCCGCGAATATATCGGCCCCTGTTCCGCCATACAGCGAATCTTTGCCGGTGCCGCCGTAAATCGCGCCGGTGTTGTGGTCGTCCGCTGTCACCCTGTTATTGACCTTATCGGCCAGGTAGACGTCGCCCTGGCTGTCTATGGTCAGCGACAAAGATGAATCGGTGATTTTTGCAATCAGGTTCTGGATCACCGTTGAATCGTTGCGGATGATCAGGTTTCCGTGATCGGATTGCCGGATCGTCGCGTCATCCACGCCGATGCGGCTGATGATGCCGGCCTGCGATACGTCCAGTATATCCACGCCTTTCATGATGGGCAGTTTATCGGACGGCAGCCAGGCCAGGGCCACCTGGATCACGACCGTATCGGTGCCCGCGCCAAGATCATATGTATCCTTCATGATGTTGGCATGGATGCCGGTCACGATATCGTCGCCGCTGCCGCCCCTGAAGGTTTCGACAGCCGATGTGGCGTTAAAAGCCATAGCGGGATCGACGTAACCCACGAAATGCTTTTGCCAGTCGGCGGGGTTGTCCGAATAGGGTTTCGTATTCAGAATAATATCGTTCATGCTGATCTGCGACGGCGCGATGTTTTTCAGCAACGCGGCACTGTCCATATAATCCACCCAGACTTTCGTATCGGCGCCGATGGCCGCGATATGCACCTCTGACGGCAGGATGGTCCGCAGCGTATTGATAAAGACCAGATGGTCGCCTTCGCCTGCGTTGAAATCGGTGACGATATCGGTGGCGCCCCAGCCCGTCATCTCGTTGGTCATGACGAAATAATCCGCGCCCCTGCCGCCGGTCAGCGTATCCATCTGGGTATCGCCGATCAGGACGTCATTGCCACCGCCGCCGATCAGCATATCATTGCCGACGCCGCCGCGCAGATACGCGCCGTTATCCGATCCTTCGATCACGTCCGTGCCGCGGGAACCAACGGCATAGGTGAAGGAATTGCTGTTATTGGCTGCAATATCGGTATAGGGATGCTCCGATCCCATGCCGCTGAGGACACCCCAGCCAGGTCCGGATGTATTGCCGTAGCTTAAAATCGACTGGTCGACGATCACCGTGTTTCCTGAGTCCATCCCGCCGTGATAGTTGACGTCGCGGTTCGTGCTGGAAATATGCACTATATTGTCAATCTCCGCCCCCCAGCTGCTGAACACCACGGCGTGGCGCGTGTCGAGCACGGTCAGGTCGGTGAATTCGCTGTGCTGCGTGCTGGCGATGTTGATGCCGTACCCGTTGCCGCCGCCACCCTTGTCCTGTGCGCCGATGACGGTCACGCCGGACACGTCCGCATCATACATGCGCGCTGCGTTCAGGCCGATCGACCCGGCGTTCAGAATTGAGATATTGCTGACCGTCGTGCCGGTGGTGTTCATAAAGGTCAGTGCGTTGGTCAGGTTCCATTCCGGCAATGGATTGTCGATCAGCCCGGGATTGGCCGCGCCAAGATTGGTCTGGATCGTCAGGTCCGATACGTTCAGATTGGCCAGGCCGTCGATCCTCTGGATCTGCGCCGTCCCGCCCTGCATATCGAAATCAAGCCCGTCTTTGAGGTAGATCGTATTGCCCTCTATCCTTTCGACGACGGTCAGCGAATCGCGCAGCGGGTGGTTGACCGCGAATGGATCGCTGGCAATATTGCCGTACAGCGTCCCGCTGTTCAGCACGGCGGTCTTCAGTGCGTTCGCAAGGTAGATGTCATTGCTGAAATTCTCGGGGATCGCCTGATTGTACAGGGCGGCATCGTTGGGCTGGTAGACATGCACTTCTCCGCCAACCTTGAACTTCGACGCGTCCTGGACGGTGACGGCGTGCGTGCCCGCGGCGGCGTCAGCCTGCAGCGTGTAAATTTCCTTCACGCTGCCCATGAATTGCAGGATGCTCTGGCCTTTCGTGAACTGGGCCTCAAGCACCGTCTTGCCTTCACCCGCGCCTTCCACGGTCAGGTTGCCGCGCAAAACGTTGATCCCTTCGGTCAGGACATATTTTCCTTCCTGAAACCGGACGGTCGAAAAATCCTTTGCCGTGTTCAGAAGGCTGGACAGGTTCGCGGTGGTAATGCCGGTACCGACGGTGTAGACGTTCGATGTCTCATTGAAATCGACCGTGCCGTTGTAAAGCGTGCTCATAAGGATTCTTCCCCTGGCGCTGATCTGAATATGTGTTTGCGAGATATCCAGCATAGTCCGGGAAGTCTTTAGTTTAAGTAAACGTCACGCGATGTTTGAAGGACGTTTGAATCAAATTTTATTGATCTGAAAAATTCTATCCCTAAGCATTATATCAATCGTTTTTATTATATCCGGGAGACTGATAGTTCAGCCCTGCCTCGTTCTTTTTTACCCATGGGCCGCCGGGCGGTCTTCCTTTTGTGATATAGCCATCCACTTCAGGAAAGGCAGGAAAATAAGCATGGTCGCTTTTAAGACGCAGGCCCGCACGGCGGCTAAGCGGTGGATAGACCGCATATTCTTCCCAAGGCCGGCGGTTGCGCGCTTCATCCACATAAACATCTCGCAGACGCACAGCTGGCCGCCGCGTGTTCGGATATTCGGTGCGCAGGAAAAAGATATAACCTTCGCCATGGTCAGGATCGGCGTAGCGCAGATCGACACGGCGCAGATCGATGCCGCCGATATCCGCCTGCGGATCGAGGAACAGGCCCTGATAATCCGATTCTATGCTGACGCGATCCATCCGCGTCCAGCGCACCGGGCCGTAAAACTGGAAGGCGTCGGCATGCAATCCGTTTGTTTTCGAATATGTGTTTTCGATCCGGCAGTTCTGCACGTAAATATCGGCAATTGCGTCCGGCACATGCAACAATCCGCCGACATCGAGGCCGTCCAGTCCGTACTGATGCGCGGCATCCAGCGTCACTCCTTCAACAAAGACGCTCCCGCTTTGCCCGCCGAATCGCAACAAGGCGCGCAGATGCTGGTCCGCCGGACGCGTCGCCTTCAACGCGCCGCCGATCAAACGGACATGGCGGCCATAGCTGATATTCACTCCGGCCAGCGACAGCACATGATCATCCGGCAGGCGGATGATCGCGTCTTCATCCGGTTTCAGCTTTATAGAGATCGTTCTGTCAGCGGGCTGATTTGTGGATTGCGGCTGGCGATACGGCCAAGCGTCACGCGTCACTTTGATAAAAGCCGGATCTTCCGCAGCGTCCAGGCTGACATGCACCGGCCTGTCCTGCGCGGGCGGCGGCCAGCTGAGCTTTGGGCGCGTCCCGGCAAAGGCCTGCCCTACATTCAAGCCAAGCATGATCAGGCAAAACAGGACGTGTAAAAATTTTACTTGCATGATTTAGGATTATATGCCTATAATTGTCCGAAATAGGCGCAATGCGCCCGTACATCCCCACATCCATACCATACAACCGCTTATCCCGACGGCATTTTCTGCCGTGGATGGCGGCTGTTTTTTTAAAAGGATTCAATCCCATGCTTCAGCACGCGAATCTTCTCAACGGCACCAAACTGCTTTCCACCGTCAATACGGCCACCCAGACGATCGTCCTGTTCGGCGACAGCATCACAGCCAATAACGGCACCAATTCCGGCGAGGTGGTCGGTATTATCACAGGGATCACCAAAGCCAATCCCGCGGTCGTCACCATTGCCGGGCATCTGTTCAACACCGGCGACATCGCCTATGTCTGGGGCGTGCAGGGCATGACGGAGCTGAACGAAAACACGTATACCGTCACCAAGATCGACGCCAACACGTTCAGCCTGAATGTCGATTCCACCGGTTTCGGCACCTATACGGGATACGGCAAAACCTTCAAGACGGATGACGGGCAGTTCAGCAAGGCGAACACCGGCTTTTTCAGCACCGCCGATATCCTGACGCGCCACCGTTGCCGTTATCTTTACAAGCACAAGCGCGGAATCCCCGGCGACACCACCGCCAATATGAACACGCGCAAAAATTATGAACTGATCCCGGCGCTGGGCGCGACCATCGTCCATGTGCTGGGCGGGCGCAACGACAATAACAGCGCCGTATCGCCGTCGACGATTTTATCCAATTTGGATTCCGTCATCGCCTATATCACCGGGACGCTCGGCGCGACCGTCATCTTGGGCACGATCATGCCCAATTCCACCAACAGCTCGACGCTGGACGACCAGATGGACACGATCAACGCGGGTATCCAGGCGCGCGCTTCGTCCAATGTTTTAATCGCGGATTATTATACCGCCGTCGCCGATTCCGGCACGCGCAAATGGAAAAGCGGATACAACCAGGATAACCAGCATCCGGGACCGATCGGCGCTTGGGCGATGGGCCGGGTGCTGAGGGATGTGATCGCGGCGCGCTACGGCTACGGCGCCGGTTTTACGCTGAACGCCGGTAATGTCCTTTTAAATCCCGGGATGACCGGCACGGGCGGCAGCGCGACCGGAATCACCAATAACGGCATAGCGGCCAACTGGACCGCGACGCTGGGCGGCACCACCGGCACATCCCTGCGCACGGTTTCCAAGGACACGGACGGGGCGCAGATTATGGATGTCAATTTTGCGTCGGGCACTGGCACCAATACGTTCGTGCTGAGCCAGACCGTCGCCGCGGCAGGGCTGGTTGCCGGCAGCTATTATGTGGCAGAGGGCGAGGTCACGCTGGAGAGTTTTTCCGGCACAGGCGCGATGACGGAGCTGAGCCTGACCCTGGCGAGTAACGCCAAAACCTTGTCCGTCAGCCATGGCCAGTATACCGGATCGCCCACGCTGGCCATCGATACGGCCAGCATCATTGTTGACGGCGGCATCCGACGTCTGCGGTTCCGGACTCTGCCGGTCAAGTTTCTCGGCAGCTATACATCGTTAAAAGTCGCCCTGAATCTGCGCTTCGTCAATACGTCCGGCGGAAACCAGGCGCGGGTGAAAATATATAACGCGCAGCTTTATGCGCTGTGAGGCACAGTCCGCGCAAAAATAACGTCGCGGATCAGCCATAACGCTGCACCGACCGAAACCACCCAGCCGCCAAGACAGGCGATGATCGCGCCCCACGCGCCCAGCGTGGGGCAAAGCCAAATCGCAAGACCGACGCCGAATAATCCTGCGGGAATACGGTAGAGATTATAGAGGTTGAGCTTGCCGGTGCGCACGATCACGGTTTCGATCGGGCTGCTGATCGTCAGCATGAAAAACACCCAGCCCCAGCCGAACAGCAGATGGCTGTAAGGCGCGTATTTTTCGCCGTAGACCAGCCGCACGACCGGTTCGTTGAATAACGCCATCGCCGCCACCATGACCAGCGCCATGCCGCCATACATGGTGACCAGGCGGAAGAATGCGCTGCGCATGCCATCTTTCGATTTGCTTTTGCTCTGGAAAAAATTCTTATCGATAATGTCGAGGCTGCGCACGATCACCAGCAGAGGCTGCATCAGGCTGCGCATCGCGGCGAAGGCGGCGGAGTGGATAGGCGCCGCGACGGACCCCAGGATCATGATCGGAAAGTTGTTATAGCCGAAATACCCCGCCACGCCGATCAGCGACGCCGCGAAATACCGCCTGGCGTCGCGCATCATCAGCCGCCAGCCCCAGAACAGATCCGGCCAGCCAATAATGGCCACCAGCCAGAAGGATTTCAGGAACGCATACAGGCCCAGCACCGCCATCATGACTTCAAAACTGATGCCGTAGCGAGGAATGCAGAAAAACAGCGCGGCGTTCAGCGTCAGGAAAATGCCGGATGTCAGCAGCGGATCGATAAAACGTTCATGCTTGATCATCAGGATGCGGTCGAAATCGAGCTGGATATAAACCAGCGTCAGGACGATCGTCGAATAGGCGATCGCCTGGAAAAACTCCCCGCCGCCGCGCACCGCCCAATATAATGTAATCATCAAAATTTCCGCGGCGAACAGGAAGCACCACACCGCCACCTGCTGCCCCATCACCTTAGTGGCCCTTCGCCGCAGCACCTCGGGCGATAGCAGGGAATTCTGCACCATATAGGATGTGCGCTGTATGCCCTGCAGCGTCATGGCGATGGACAGGCCGATACCGTACCCAGCCAGCTCAATCTCCGAATAGAATTTCGCAAGGATAATAGTGAATAGGAAATTGGCCGCCGAAAAAAACACCTGATCGCACAGGGCGATGCCGCGGATCATCAGTTTACGGTTTTTTATCATGGCGGTTTACCCCAGCCGTCATCCCGGCGAAGGCCGGGATCCACGCTTGGACCGGTCGCAATGCCATGGATTAGAGTGCTTCAAAAATGTGGATCCCGGCCTTCGCCGGGATGACGATTGAAATAACGGCTTAAACCCAGACTTGTCAATCTTTTCATAAATCCTGACGCGTCGCACTATTTTCCTTGCGTCAAATCCCTGATATGGTTTAGAAAGAGTCTGTTAATTTTCCGTATTGGAACATATTCATGACACAATTGATCCGCTTTTCCTTCGCTGTCCTTCTGCTGGCCGTGCTGACTGCCTGCGCGGTGCCGGGCCCGGCCTCCATCGATGCGCCCGCCACGGTTAAAGACGAACGCGCCTCCGTCCTCGGGCCCGGCGACAAGCTGAAACTGACCGTTTACGGTGACGAGACGCTGACCGGCGAATACACGATCGACCCGCGCGGCACGCTGACCATCCCGCTGGGCGGGCAAATCAAGGCAGCCGGCCTGAGCCCGGACGATTTGCAGGCTGAAATCGCCGACCGCCTGAAATCCGGCGGCATGCTGGTCAACCCCCAAGTCAGCGTGAATGTCATCAATATGCGCCCGGTCTATGTCGTCGGCCAGGTGTCAAATCCGGGCAGCTATTCTTATGAACCCGGCCTGACTGTGTTAAAAGCCATCGCGCTTGGCGGCGGATACACGCCCCGCGCGGCACAGAACCTGATCCTGATCGACCGCGACACGTCGAAAGGCCGCATGCGCCTGAACGCGAATGAGAATACCCCTGTTCTGCCCGGTGATTCCATCACGGTCAGGGAACGAATCTTCTAACCGGGCGTTGGTTGTCCGTTTTTATTAAGACTTTGCGCCGGACTATAATAATGACGGATACCTGGCTGGAAATTTTATGGCGGCGGCGGAACCTGGTTATGGGGATTGCGCTGCTGACCATGCTGACGGGGCTGGCCCTGCTGGGCCTCAGGAAAAATCTTTACACCGCCAGTGTTTATTTCGCGCCGCGCGGCACGTATGAGCACGCGGGCGATGCCATTATCGCGGTGGACGCGGCGCCTTTCTTTAAAACCGTCTATACCGACCAGACCCTTTCGCAATGGCCTGAATTCAACCCGGCCCTGACGCCGGACGGCAGCGCGATCGCTGCGCTGGCGGTCCGGGCTTCATCCCTGATCGACCCGGTGCGCAGCGCGGACGACCTGGAGCGCCGCGCCCTTCAGCACATGAACAACCATTTCACCATCCGCGCCCTGCCCGCCGAGCGCACGGTCGAACTGACCTATACTTCAACATCGCCGCGCAGGGCCGCGAACATTGTCAATGCAATGGCCCAGGCTTATATGAAGCAAATGCCCGGTTACCGTTTCGTGCCGTCCACCGCGAGTGAAGGCATCGACGCCATACGGTTCACCCATGCCGATATTTACCTGGAACCTGTGCGTCCGGCGTTGCTGCCTTTGTTCTTTATTTTTATCCTGGTCGGCGTTGTGGGCGGCGCTGCGGCATCAGTATGGGCAGATCTTTATTATCGGAAGGCTGTTTCATCATGACGGGCGAATGCATGCCAAACGGCGCTGTTCTGGATAAAAACGCATACCGGACGCGCAATATGGGCCGAACCCCTTTGGAATTCGGTTTTCTGCTGCTGATCCTTGATATTGTGGCGCTAGCCATTGCAGCGTGGCTTGCGGGCGGCGTGACTCACATTGTGCAAACGATATTGAAGACCCCGGCCCTGTCCGCTTCCTATGTCTTCAACGACCGCCAGAACATCTATATCTTCCTGTCTTTCATCGTGATGACGCTGTTGTGGAGTAAAGGCCTGTATACGCAGCGCGTGCCGTGGTGGAGCCAGGTGCAGTATATCGGCAAGGTCATTTTCCTCGCCTTCCTGCTGGACGGATTTATCAATTTCGGGCTGCTGATCAATGAATCGCGTCTTTTAATCGCCGCTACATGGATATTGGCATTCGGGCTGATCGTGCCGTTCCGCTGGGTCGCCTGCCAGACGGCGGCGCGCATGGGATGGTGGAAAATCCCGACCGTGATCATTGCTGACAATTCAACCGTCACTGACCTGATCTATGCATTTCATGCCGATCCCTGCGCCGGGTATGACGTTAATACCGTATTCCTGCGCGACCGTGACAGAGGCGAATTCGACGTCACCAACCTGCCCGCCTCCTGCCGCCATGTGCAAATCCGGGACGGGATGATGGAATATGAGACCTATATCCGCGAAAACCCGGACCACTTCTATGTCGTCTCACTTGATGCGTTTCGCGGCGAAACGCGCGACAGCCTGATCAACACGATGGATGATTTAAGCGTATCCTACGCCATCGTGCCGTCCATCACCCGTATCGGGCTGTATGAGATGGAGCCCCGCTATTTCTTCGGCCATGACGTCATGATGTTGCAGGCAAGGTCGCAGACCAACCTCGCGTCTGTCAGCCTGTCCCGCGCCATCAAGCGCGCCATGGATATAACCGCCTCTGGCCTGGCGCTGGCGCTATTATCGCCCTTGCTGATCGGCGTGGTGGTGATGCTGAAAGTCGAAGGCCAGGGCGGGACGCCGTTTTACGGCGGGAAGCGCATCGGACGGAATGGCAATAAATTCAGTTGCTGGAAATTCCGGTCAATGGAGCCGGATTCGGATCATCTGCTGCATGCCTATCTGGCGCAGGATGAAAAAATCAAAGCCGACTGGGAAAAATACCGCAAGCTGCCCAACGATCCGCGCGTTACCACCCGCACGGCGCGGTTTATCCGCAAGGCCAGCATTGATGAATTGCCGCAGCTGTGGAACGTGCTGGTCGGGGATATGAGCCTGGTCGGCCCGCGCCCGATTTTGCAGGATGAAGTGCCGTATTTCGGCGACGCGTTGAAAGAATACCTGTCTGTCCGCCCCGGCCTGACCGGGCTGTGGCAGGTCAGCGGCCGCAACGCCACCAGCTTCATGCGCCGTGTGTATTGGGACAGCTGGTATGTACGAAACTGGTCGCTGTGGGGTGATATCGTCATCCTGATCAAAACGCCGCTGGTGCTGTTAAGCCGTAAAGGCGCGTCTTAATCCAGTACCGCAGGCAAAAAAGGTTTTTAACACAGAGAGCACAGAGTTAAAAAGAGCACACACAAAAATTCTTCTCTGTGTCCTCTTCCTTCTTCTCCGTGTTCTCTGTGTTAAAAACCTTTTTTGCCTGCGGCGCTGATTACTATTTCCCGCCTGCGACGCTTTTCAGTTTCGCCGCGCCTTGCGGCTTCACTTCCGGACGGCCTATCGAGATGTAGTGGAAGCCTGTGTCTTTCATGTCCGCCGTTTTATAAATGTTGCGGAAGTCGAGCAGAAGGGAGGCGTTCATGATGTCTTTCAGGCGCTCCATATCCAGAGCGCGGAATTCGTTCCATTCGGTCAGAATGACCAGCGCGTCGGCTTTTTCGGCCACTTCATACGGGCCGTCTTTCCAGTCTACGTTGTTCAGCATGGTTTTGGCATGATCCATGGCAGCCGGGTCATAAGCGGCAACCGTTGCGCCTGCTTCCTGCAGGATCGGCACGACCGACAAAGACGGCGAATCGCGCATATCATCGGTGTTCGGTTTGAACGACACGCCGAGTATGCCGATGCGCTTGCCTTTGACGGAACCGCCACACGCCGCGATCACGCGATGCGCCATATCTTTACGGCGCGCATCATTGACCTGCACCACCGTGTCGACAATGCGCTGGGGCGCACCCATCAATTCACCGGTCTGGACCAAGGCGATTGTGTCTTTCGGGAAGCAGGAGCCGCCATAGCCTGGACCCGCATGCAGGAATTTGGAGCCGATACGGCCATCCAGGCCGATGGCTTTCGCCACATCCTGCACGTTGGCATTGGCCTTTTCGCACAGATCGGCGATTTCATTGATAAAGGTGATCTTGGTCGCGAGGAACGCGTTGGCAGCGTATTTGATGATCTCCGCCGTCTGGCGTTCGGTGAACACGATCGGGGTTTCATGCAGATAGAGCGGACGGTACAGCTCACGCATGACTTTTTGCGCGCGCTCCGAACTGGCGCCGATGACAACGCGATCCGGGCGCATGAAATCTGTGATGGCCGCGCCTTCGCGCAGGAATTCCGGGTTGGAAGCCACGTCGAATTCGGCGTTCGGGTTGGCTTCGCGGATGATGCGTTCCACTTCGATGGCGGTGCCGACAGGCACGGTCGATTTGGTGACGATGACGGCGTAATGGTCCAGCGCTTCGCCGATTTCCTTCGCGGCCTGATAGACATAGGTCAGGTCGGCATGGCCGTCGGAACGGCGGGTGGGGGTGCCGACGGCAATAAAGATCGCGTCCGCGTCCTTGATCGCGTCTTTCAGGTTGTTGGTGAATCGGATGCGCTTGGCGGAAATCTGGCGGGCCAGCAGGTCCTCAAGGCCGGGTTCGTAAATCGGCACTTCACCCTTTTTCAGGCGCGCGATTTTGGAGTCGTCTTTATCGACGCAGGTGACATCAACACCGAATTCCGCGAAACAGGTCCCGGAAACCAAGCCTACATAGCCTGTGCCTACCATGACGATTTTCATTGCCGTACTCTTCCTTCCTTGGCGATTATGGGCCGGAATTTACACCATATCTGCGGATATGGAAAGATTTTTATGCACTGCAATAAACCCAGAGCATAAGCGCCCCGAATACGATCCGGTATATCGCGAAGGGCATAAAACTGTGTTTGGAAACATAGGCCAGGAACAGCTTAATCGCTGCAAAACCTGACAAAAAGGCGGTTACGAAGCCGATGGCAATGATGATCAGGTCGTCGCCTGTCACCGTGCTCGCGCTTTTCAGCAGATCATAGGCCGACGCTGCCAGCATCGTCGGAATGGCCAGGAAAAAGGAAAATTCCGCCGCTGTTTTGCGATCAAGGCGCAGCAGCATGCCGCCGATAATGGTAGCACCGGACCGCGAGGTGCCGGGAATGACCGACACCGCCTGGGCGCAGCCGATCAGGAAGGCGCGGCGCAGGCTGATCGCGTCGACGCTTTGGACAACGGGTTCAGGTTTGATTTTTTCAACCAGCCAGATAACCAGGCCACCGACCACCAGAGCTATTGCCACGACGACAGGCGAAAATAGAACGGATTTGATAAAGGAATGAAATGTCAGGCCAATCACTGCCGAGGGCAGAAAGGCCACAACCAGTTTTAACACGAACATGCGTTCTGCCGGGTGGTGCAGATGGAAGAGAACATGGAGTAGTTTCGCGCGATAGACCCATGCCACCGCCAGAATAGCGCCCAGCTGGATCACGACTTCAAACAGTTTTGCTACAGGCGCATCAAAATGCAGAAAGTCGGCGGCCAGGATTAAATGCCCGGTCGATGAGACGGGAAGAAATTCCGTCAGGCCTTCGACAACGCCGAGGATCGCCGCCTTGATGTCGTCCACTATGTTCATGAAGCGACTTTGCGCAATTGCGGCTTTTTATATTCTTCCAGCAGACGCGCCAGGCTTTCATAAACCTGCGGGCCAATGGTTTTATCGTCCAGGGCGAAGGCGATGTTGGCTTCCAGGAAGCCGATCTTGTCGCCGCAGTCATAGCGGGTGCCTTCAAAACGCAGGCCGTGGAAAGGCTGTGTGCCGATCAGTTTCTCCATGCTGTCGGTCAGCTGGATTTCGCCACCCTTGCCCTTTTCCTTGCGGTCCAGCCATGTAAAGACCTCAGGCTGCAGAATATAGCGGCCAATGATGGACAGGGTAGACGGTGCTTCCTCAGGCTTCGGTTTTTCGACCAGGCCTTTGACCGCGGCCAGTTTGCCGCTATCGGAGGAGACATCGAGAATGCCATAGCGCATCGTATGTTCGCGCGGCACGTCTTCGACCGCCACAACGTTACCGCCCACTTCATTGTAGATTTCGATCATCTGCTTCATGCAGGGTTTATCCGAAAGGACAACGTCATCAGGCAGGATGATCGCAAAAGGTTCATCGCCGACCAGATCCTTCGCACACCAGACGGCATGGCCGAAACCGAGCGGCTGTTCCTGAATGACCGTGGACAGGCGATCTGCGCCAATATTGGTTTTACTTAAGATTTCCAAAAGCTCAGCCTTGCCGCCCGCTTTCAGGTTGTCGGCAAGGAACTCATTCACCTCAAAATGCTTTTCCAGCGAGGCCTTGTTGGGGGAATTGACGAAGATCATTTCCTCGATGCCAGAGGCCAAAGCCTCTTCCACAGCATGCTGGATCAAAGGCTTATCGACCAAAGGCAGCATCTCCTTCGGCACCGATTTGGTCGCGGGCAAAAAGCGTGTGCCCAGACCCGCCACCGGGAAAACCGCCTTGCGTACTTTCTTGATCATCTCAATCGTCCTGCCATCATTGTTACCGGTCCCGTAACAACGCATTCATGCCCTGTTTCCGCGACGCTTCACAAGCTTTTTTTGCGCTGCACACAAAAAATGCCCGTGGTCCAAAATAGACAAAACCCCGTCCCGATTATGGAGGGGTTTTGCCGTTTTTATGCTTTTTTCGCCCGGCTTTTTTAGATGCCATTATCGCCACAGGATGCGATTGCGCTTAAATTCTGGCTGATATCGCCGCCGTAGCTGTAAGTCGCGGCGTTGCCGTTATCCAAACCGGCCAAAGCGGTGCCCAGGCAAGAGGACGGATTGCTTTCGCCCGCCGCCGGTTCAATATCCGCCGGATTGGTCGGGCCGTTTCCACCCGCCGCCGGTTCGATATTGGCGAGGTTGAACGGCTGGGTCGGAGGCGGCAACTGGCCGCCCGGCAGGCCGGTGATGGTCAGGTTCAGACCGTTGCCCGGAACGTTAAAGCCCGCGAACTGGTTGAATACGTCTTCTTCACCGAAGGTCGTGGCGCCCGTATCGTCCGGCGCGCGCAGGCCGAAGAAGAACAGGCCGACGGTCGGGTCGTCAACATAGTGGAAGATCTTCGCCTCTATCGCGTCGTATTCCGCCTGGCTCAGGAAGTCAGGGATCGAGGCCGGGTTGATGCCGTCGAAGGTCGCATGATAGCCATCCAGCAGGGTCGGCGTGCCCGGCGCGAAAAAGGCGCCGTTGCCCAGCTGCACATAGTATTGCGATTGGTTGTTGAACACGCT
Source organism: Alphaproteobacteria bacterium (assembly GCA_044220535.1). Classification (GTDB taxonomy): domain Bacteria; phylum Pseudomonadota; class Alphaproteobacteria; order Micavibrionales; family Micavibrionaceae; genus JBDHTS01. Next base: position 31,062 of record JBGAQU010000002.1, read on the forward strand.
GGTGCCAATGGTGTCGCCGACCAGGTTCATGCCCGCGAAGCTGCCTTCACCGTCCAGGTCGAACGGCAGGAACAACATGCCGACCTGGCCGTTGTTGAAGCTGTTCGACGCGCCTGTCAGGTCGATCTCGCCGCTTTCGAAGCGCGCGCCGACCGGGTTGCCGGTAAAGCTGTTGCCGGTCAGGATCACGGATCCGTTATTCGGGCCCTTCACAAACAGGCCGTTGGCGCCGCTGTTGGTCACGACGTTGGATGCAATGGTCGCCACATCCAGCCCGTCTGTGACGATGCCGCTTTGCGGCGCGCCGTCGACGGTCAGGTTGTTGCTGATGATGGTCTGGTAATCGCTTTCATCATCGTTCAGCAGCGCGAACGGCAGGAATTCAGGGAAGGATTCATTGCCGCCTTCATCTGTATCCTCGTCATCCTGCTTCTGGGATTTCACGGCAACCACGATGTTGTTCGCGCCGCCTTCGAAACCGTCAGAGAAGGTCGTGGTATTGCCGTCAACCAGCGAACGGTTGACGTCCAGGACTTCGATGTTGTTGTTCGCGGAGTCGGTAACGGTGTTGCCGGTGATTTTGGTGACGCTGAAATCACCATATTCATCTTCATCGTCACCTTCGTCGTCGCCTTCATCCGGCGGCAGGGTAATGACGCCATTATCGACCACGATGCCATCGCCATAGGTATATTCATCTTCATAGTCATCGCCTTCGAAGCTTGAACCTTCGGTGTAGCCGTTCAGGACCGATTGGCCTGCATTGCTTACCGTGTTGCCGCTGATCAGGCTCCAGTCGCTGTAATAGACGTCAATGCCGTCGCCGCCGGTCGTATCGACCGTGTTGCCGGTGATTTTGACGCTGTAATCATCATCCGACAGATCACCGAAGCTGGTGAATTCGTCGTTGTCGAAGATGCCGGTTTCTTCGACATGGATGCCGTCACCCGTGCCCCAGCCATACTGGACATCATCCGGGACCAGCCCGTCGATGAAGGAAATCAGCGCGCCTTTAGCGAATTTCGGCGTGTAGTTGGCATTGAAGAACAGGCCTTTGACAGCATCGGCCAGCGTGGTGTCAAGGGTCAGGACCGTATCGACACTGGTGCTGTTGATGCCGTTCATGCCAACCGTGTTATCGCTGATGGTCGTCGCACCGCTTTCACGGACTTCGATACCATCCCCACCCGTGTATTTGACCTTATTGCCGCTGATCAGGACAGATTGCGCGCCGGTGTCTTCTTCGGCGTAGACGGACGGTTTGATTTTCTCGTTGAAGGCGGGTTGTTGTTCGGTATTGCCTTCGTCATCGCCATCATCCGTGTCTTCTTCGTTCTGCGTATAGGTATGGGAGTTTTCAACATGAATGCCATCGCCATTGCCCCAGTTCAGGGTCGTGCCGGATTCATCGGTCAGGACCAGATCCTGAAGGAAATCAGGGTTGAATGTCGGCAGTTCGCGCGGGTAGTCCGTATCCCCGCCTTCATCATCGCCGAACGTCCAGTTCAGGAAGTTGGTGCCGGTCAGGGCGACTTCGTTGTCCGTGATCGAAACCGCACCGGTATCCTTCGTGAAGATGCCGTGACGCTGGGTCAGGAACACCTGGTTGCCGGAGATATCGACAGGCGTTTCAACCGAACCGTCCAGTCCGACATTGGTCACGCTGATGCCGTCAAAACCGGCCAGGGCGACGATGTTGCCCGTGATGGTCGTGTTGGTTCCGCCATCGACCGCGATGCCGTTGCTGCCAGTATTGAAGACCGTGTTCTTTTCGATCAGGCTGTTATCCGAATCCACCGCTTCGACGCCGTTTTTGCCGTTGTCATGCAACAGGTTGGACTGGATCTTCGCGTTGTCGCTGTCTTTCAGCAAGATACCGTCCTGGCCCGTCTGATGAATCTGGCTGAAATCCACCAGCGCGTCATCGGCGTTCTGCAGGTTGATGCCGTTGCCCGTCAGCTTGTCCGCGCGGTTGAAGCGCAAAGATGCGTGACCGCTGTCTTTCACCTGGATGCCGTCGCCGGTCAGGTTTTCCGTGACGTTGTGGCCCAGGCTGGCATAGTCGCTGTCCAGGACCAGGATGCCGTGAATGGCTTCCATGACGCGGTTGCGGTTCAGGATCGCGCCCGTGGCGGCGTTGGCGCCGTCCACGTTCAGGATAACGATGCCGTTGGTCGATACTTTATTGATCAGGTTTTTATTCAGCGCGATGGTATTGCCGCCCTCTACCGATATGCCGACCTTGGCATGTGTGATCTTGTTGCTGAAGATATTCGGATCCGGATCCTGCGTACCGATGGTCATGTTGCTGGAATCACGGGTGTGAATACCGGTTTTGACGACATCCTGGATCGTGTTTTTCACAACGGTCGCGCCGTTGGAATTCACCAGTTTGATGCCGTCGCCTTTGATGTTGGCCGCGCCCTTGCTGACACCGTTGACATCGGAGCCGACGAAGTTATTGGTGATGGTCGCGCCGTTCGACTTGGACAGGTCGATGCCATCGCCGCCGGTGGACCAGATGTAGTTGTCGCCGATCAGCGCATCATTGCTCAGGATCAGGCGGATGCCGTCGCCGCCGACTTTGGCGGACCGGTTATAACGCAGGGATGTATTGTCGCTGTTGTTGACAAAAATGCCGTCGCCTGTCGCCGTCTCCACGATGTTGTGACCCAGGGAAGCGAAATCGCTGCTGAGAATGCTGATGCCATTCTGGCTTTCCATGACGCGGTTGCGGTTCAGGACAGCGCCGTTGGTCAGATTGGTGCCGTTGACGCCGCTGATCAGGATGCCTGTCGTGTCGATTTTGTAGATCAGGTTTTTGTTCAGCGTGACCTTGGTGCCGCCATTCACGGAAATACCCGTGCCGGCTTTGCTGATGACGTTGCTGAAAATGCTTGGGTCGGCAACTTGCACGCCCAGCGTCAGGTTGCTGGAATTCTTTGTGGCGATGCCGGTTTTGGCGACATCGATGCGGTTGTCGATCACCGTGCCGTCATTCGAGGTATCAAGGAAGATCGCGCGGTCGCTGGAATTGGTGATGACGTTGTTTTTCAGCGTCACGCCTTTTGCATGATCGACGACGATACCGTCGCTCGCACCGTCAATGGCGACACCATCAACCGTCGCGTTGTCGGCGGTGACGACGATGCCCGGGGAATGCGGGGTGATTTTTGTTTCACCCGTGCCGCGGGAGGCATCGTTACCATGCACGCCGGACTGGGCGCCGTTCAAAGTCACGTTTTTGGTGCGTATGGTCAGGTCTTCATCATAGGTGCCTGCGGCCGCGTTGACCGTACCGCCCAGCTTGTCGTTAACCACATCCAGGCCCTGCTGGATTTTCGCGGAGTCGGACAGGACGTTCACCGTGCCGGCGGTGCCGGACAGGCGGTTGTGATCCAGCAATTCAACCGAACCGCCGTTCAGGCCGCTGATGGTCGAATCCAGGTTTACGGTGTCGGCCTTCACCAGCACGTTGCCCGTACCCATGGTCAGGTCTTTGTTGAAATTGACGGTTTTCGAATCCAGAACCAGATTGCCGTCGGTCGTGCCCTTATGGTTCACGGTCTTAAACTGCGGGATGTGGAATTTGTTGAAACCGGTGAATTCCAGTGTGTTGTAATCGTAATGGCTGACATCGATATCGCCATCGCCGATCAGCTGAGCGCCCAATACGTTAATATTAAGGTCAGTACCGACATCAATATATTTAGTGGCCTGGACCGTAACGGTTTTGTTCAGGGACAGGTTTTTCGCCAGAACCTTGTCGCTCATCGCATAGCCGAGCAGATAGGTGTCATCCAGAATGCCGGTATGGATAATGGTGAACAGAGGATCGATCAGCAGGGAGCCCGCGTCGCCGTTCGCGGCGGTGGTGTCCACCAGGCCGCTGAAGCCGAATAAATTGCCGGAAGATACTTCGACAAAACCGCCATTGCCGGATTCCGCGCCGCCCGTTGCGAAGACATAACCGTTGAACAGGCCGTTGTTGTCACCTTTCATGATGACGGTGCCACCATTGCCGTTATCCCAGGCATTGGCCAGGACAACCGAATCCTGCGTGGTTTCGACGTCATGGCCGGTCACTTCAACCGAACCGCCGCCGTTTTTGCTGCTGGCGTCCACCAGGCCGGATACTTTCACCTTACCGGCATTGCCGCCTTTCAGGATGATCTTGCCGCCCTGTACAGTTGCGGACGCAGCGCTGACGATGCCTTTGGTGTTGATCACGTCATCAACAACATCGTTCGCGGCAGACGCGGTCATCAGGACCGTGCCGCCTTCGGCATTGATGCTGCCGGTGTTTTCGATCAGCGCTTTGGATTTTTTGCCGTCAACCGCGATTTCGACCAGGCCGTCGCCGTACAGATCGACCGTCGCGCGTTCGCCGCCGGCGGCCAGCGCCACTTTGCCAACGCGCGCGTTGATCACGCCTGCGTTCTTCACAGTCGGCGCGACCAGCGCGACCAGACCGGCATCCGATGCATTGATGGTGCCTTCATTGACGACCGCGCCATTGCCGAAGTTTTTCAGCTCGATGTTCTGATCGCCGTTCATGACGGAATCGTTATCGACATCGCCCGTGGAGGCGACGATGCTGTTGACGTCGATGACGGCGTTCTTGCCGAACAAGACGCCGTTTTTATCCAGCACCATGACCTTGCCGTTGGCTTTCAGCGTGCCGAGGATCTGCGCAGGGTCTTCGCCCTTGCCGACCACGCGGTTGACGGCCAGCGCGTTGGATGACGGCTGGAAGAATTCTGTCTTGGCATTTTCGCCGATATTGAAGGACTGCCAGTCGATGACGACGCGATCCGTGCTCTGGTTGATGTTCAGGACGCCAAGATCAGGGCGGTCGAATGAAGCCGCGCCGCCCACGACCTGTTCGCCCATCGGCGTTTCCAATGCATCGACCGGGTCTGCTTTCGCGGATGCGCCCATCGCCACAAGGCTGGCCGCTGCCAGGGCCGTGGTCGCGAGAAGGCGCGTGCGTTTGCGTTTACCAGACTGAACCGATTGGCCGCCGACGAACTTGGTCATGTATTGCTCCTGCATAAAAATCATCGAAACCCCGCCGCGCCGTTCGCGGACCCCTAGGGTATTGTTCTTTAATAAAACGTTAAGACGCTCTTATATGCTGAAATCGGAACATTTGCAACAAATGAATTAAGTAAAATATTTAATGCTCTGCAACATGTACGGAAACAATTGAAAATATGGGAAGAAACTTTCTTAAACACCTGAATTAAGGTTTATTATCTATTGAGGGAAACCGCAGATTTTAAACGGATGCGTTGCTTATATTCTGAAAAATTTAATCCCGTTTTCTGACAAATTTTAGAGCCAAAGGGGTTTTAAAAATTAATGGCGCTGGAGCGTGCGCCGGCATGCCAGCGTTGATGCCATGCCTGGAACATCAGCACGGTCCAGAGGCGCCCGGCATGATGATGATGCCCCTTCAGATACGCATCCCATTCCGCCGTGACCATGGCAGGATCGAGCCAGCCATCCTGTTTAAGCAAGACAGGATCAAGGAGGCTCTGCGCCCAGTCACGCAAGGGGCCGCGCAGCCAGTGCTCGACGGGAACGGAGAAGCCCTGTTTCGGGCGATCGAACATCGCCAGCGGCACGTGCCGCGCCAGAACCTGCCGCAACAACCATTTGCCCGTCATGCCGTTTCGACCCTGCCGGATCTTGAACCGCATGGGCAGAGACCAAGCATATTCGGCGATGCGGTGATCAAGCAGCGGCGCGCGCATTTCCAGCGACACCGCCATGCTGGCGCGGTCGGCTTTCACCATCAGGTCGTTGGGCAGATAGGACAGCATGTCGTAATAGATCATCTGTTCCGGCAGGTTCAGCCCTTTCGGCTGCCAGGCGGAATCGGTCAGCGGGATCGATGGTACAGGCCCATCCTTCATCGCCAGCGCATCGGCATTCCGCCAGTGATCGACCTGCGCGGTATAGAGGTCGCGATGATCTTTCGTCTCCAGAAGTTCCGAAAATTTCCAGGCGCGGCGGCCCAGCTGCGGATGGCGGGGGATAAGGCGGTCCCATCTGTCCTGCGGCATCGAACGGATCATCCGGGCCAGATGCGCCCTGGCTGGCCGCGGCATCCAGCCGACACGCGACCACAGGCCGGGCACCATGAAATGCCGCAAATATCCGCCCAGCATTTCATCGCCGCCATCGCCGGACAGCGCGACCGTCACATCGCTCCGCGCGAATTTTGAAACCAGATAAGTCGGGATTTGCGATGCGTCGGCGAAGGGTTCGTCGTAGATATCCGGCAAGGACGGGATGACATCGATGGCATCTTTCGATTCGACATAGAGTTCATGGTGATCGGCGCCGAGATGGTTTGCGATGTTCGCGGCATGCGCCGCCTCATCATAGCCTTTCTCCCGGAAACCAATAGAGTAGGTTTTAACCGGGCGTTGGCTTTGTTGCTGCATCAGTGCAACAATAACGCTGGAATCAATACCGCCTGACAGGAATGCGCCGAGCGGCACATCGGACATCATGCGTTCGGATACGCATTTTTTCAGAAGTGTTTCGAATTCATCCGTAATCTCCGCATCCGTGCCGTCATGCATATGCCGCCTTGAATCTTCCACCACGCGCGGCAGATTCCAGTACGGTTCCATCAATGCCGGCAGATCCGCGCCGGGCTGAAGCCCGTCTATTTTCAAGCTGAGGCGGCAGCCGGGCAGAAGCTGCCAGACACTTTTGTAAATACTGTGCGGCGCGGGAACGGAGGCGTAGCGCAAATAAAGCGACAGGCTGCCACGATCAATCTCCGCCTTGAAATCTTTGTGTGCATGAAAGGCTTTCAGTTCAGAGGCAAAGATGAGTTGTTGTCCGGCCCATCCGACATAAAGCGGTTTCTTTCCAATGCGGTCGCGCACCAGATGCAGGACGCGATCCTTTTCATCCCACAGGCCGAAGGCGAACATACCCGCGATACGTTGGAGGGCGGCGTTGACGCCCCACTGGTCGCAGGCGGCCAGCAGGATCTCCGTGTCAGACCGGCCGCGGAACCTGACCTGATGCTGTTCCAGTTCGCTGCGCAGATCGGGAAAATTATAAATCTCGCCATTATAGGTGATGATGTAACGGCCGGAGCCGGAGCGCATCGGCTGCGCGCCCTCCGGTGACAGATCGACGATGGCGAGGCGGCGGTGACCGAATGCAACGCGGCTGTCCGTGTTCGCCCAGACACCATCGGCATCCGGACCGCGATGGGCCAGCACCTTCGTCATACGCTCAACCGTTGCGGTCAGCGTGCCGTCATTACTTACCGCCGCCAGCCCGGCTATGCCGCACATGATGAATCCAGTGGTTTGAAAGTTGCTGCAACGCAGCTTTGCCAGATTTTAAGGAATCTTGGCTACTATGAAAATATGGATATCATGCTTCATATCGGACAGGACGGGCGCTTTGCCCTGACATGCGACGGTGTGTTCGACAGCCTGATCGAAAGCATAGATCTGCATTGCGCCCATAGTATGCTGTCGATCAAGTTCAGCGACTCACCAGACCCCGTCATGATGAACTGCCCCGTCGACCCGGGCAGCATCCAGACATTGATGGAACAGCATGTCTGCGCCATCGGTTTCTTTTTAGGGCGCGAACTGGCAGGCGCAGTCTATGTGCCGTTCAAGGTGCATTTTTATGAAAGCGGCGATCTGGATGATTCCGACCGCAGGAGGGTATTGCAATGACAATGCGCTCCGCAGAGCAGGATCTCCTCAATATATTAAGCACTCCTTTATATTGCCAGCGTGTCAATGACGGTACGATTGGCAATGACGGTTTGGACAGCCGTGTATCTGACAGGCCCGGAAATACGATCGGCAGGCAGGCAGGATATTATGAAGGCCTGGCCAAGACACTTCAGGCACAAGAAAACACCCCCGCCATTGCGTTGCGTATTGTAAAGCCTTCCATCTAAAACTCTCAATCGTCATCCCGGCGAAGGCCGGGACGACGGTAATTTAATTGGAACGCATCTTGACCCGCTGCGTTTGTGGTCATAGATATTTAAGATCATCAACTTGACAGGTGCAGCATGGAAAAACCCGCTTATATGAAGGGCAAGGACAACAAGGCCGTCGTGGAAGGCCTGACCGGCATTCTGGCCGACACATTCGTCCTGTATTACAAAACCCATACATTCCACTGGAACGTGGTGGGCGAAAACTTCAAGGCGCTGCACGAATTGTTTGAAGAACAATATAATGAGCTGTGGACCTTCACCGATGAAGTGGCGGAACGGATCCGCGCACTGGACGCCAATGTGCCGATTAACCTGACAGAGTTGAAAAAACACGCGAGCCTTCAGGAAACCGGACAGATTCCGGATGCCATGGCGATGGTGGAACAGCTGGCGAATGACAATGCAGAGATCGTCAATGTGATTTTCCCCGTGATCCGCAAATGCCAGGATGCAGGCGATGAAGGTTCGGTCGATATGCTGAACAAACGTGTCCAGGTCCATGAAAAGGCCGCCTGGATGCTGCGCAGTATTGCGAAATAAACATTAATCGTCATCCCGGCGAAGGCCGGGATGACGGTTTATTTTTGTTCGCGAACCTTGCGCCAGGCCGCGACGTTACGATTATGCTCATCCAGCGTCGCGGCAAAAACGTGACCGCCTGTGCCATCGGCGACAAAATAAATGTAATCGTTCTTTTCGGGTTTCAGAACAGCCGCAAGAGACGCCACGCCCGGGTTGGCAATAGGGCCAGGCGGCAGGCCGGGATGTTTGTAGGTATTATAGGGCGAGTCCGATTCCAGATCCGTTGTCAGCAGGCGGCGCCCTAAAGGCCCCTGTCCCTTGTCTTCTATTTTCCCCTGCGTCAATGCATAGATCACCGTGGGGTCGGACTGCAGCGGCATGTTTTTCTGCAGACGATTGATAAACACGCCCGCGATTTTGGGTCGTTCGGATGCAACGCCTGTTTCCTTTTCAACCACGGATGCTAAAGCGACGGCTTCTGCCGGAGAAGACAGTGGACTCGTTTGATCCCTGCCCTGCCATAAGGACTCAAGACTTTTCGTCATCGCCTGGCCCATATGATCGATCACGCTCTGCCGGGTATCGCCGCGCACGAAGGTGTAGGTTTCCGGCAGCAGGCTGCCTTCGGGCGGAACAACGGCAATCTCACCGCTCAACATGTCATTGCCGTTCAGGATCTGCACAACCTGCCAGCTGGTCAGGCCTTCGGGGATGGTGACCTTGCGCACCAGCACATCACCTTTGGCCATTTTATCGAGGACGTCCCGCATCGCCATATGCGGCGGGAATTCATATTCACCAGCTTTCAAAAGACGCGCCTTTCCGGTCGCGCGCGCCGCCATCATGAATACGAACTTGCTTCTGATCACGCCATTGTTTGAAAGCGTATCGGCGATCGTTTTCACACCATCGCCGCGCCCAACCAGAACCTGCTTTATTTCCTGCGCGGGGCCTAGCCCTTTATAGGCCGACCACACCCACAGCGCACCACCGCCCCCGACGATAATGCAAGCCGCCATCCAGAACGCGAGAAGGGAAAGAAAGAAGCGCATGAGATACCTTATCTTTCTAGGCATTCTGGCATAGCTTAGATAAATTGAAACCGTAAAATTTTTAACAAAAATCGATATTTATCGTAAAAAATAAAAATAACAGCTTTTTATTGCTTTTAATACGGAAATATTTTATTAAAAATATATGGAAGCACAAAAGAGTTATAAATCGAAAACACCTCAGCAGGAAAAGCAATCTTTGCTGAATAAAACCATATATTATGTCTCTTCATCTATGGCTATAAGCTTGCTGATATTGCGTACCATAGGCATGGCTGGCAATGAATTCATAAAATATCACGGATCTAATTGTTTTGACGGTCTAATGGCCGCTTCATTTATTGATCTCACGCAAATGAGGTACAGTAAGGATAAAGAACCAAAGCCTTGGCTTTCAACTACGTTCGCCATAGCGGTTGAAGGTGCCTATGAGTTTGCTTCTGCGAACTTTTACCATACAATGACTGGCAGGCCTTTTAAATTTGATTATACCGACTTTGCAATTGTGTCTTATTCTGCACTGGCTTATGCCCTGAGCATGCATTATCTCAAAATCCAGCAGGACCATCAACAGAAGGCTGCCAATATAGCGGCGCTTTCCTGTGAAGCCTCTCCGTCCTGATTAGGGAATCAAACCGCCCGGAAAATCACGCTGGCATTGGTGCCGCCGAAACCGAATGAATTCGATAATACAGTTTTAAGCTTCTTCTCTTTCGCCACTTTCGGCACGAGGTCGAGGCCGCGGCAGGGTTCGGAGATATTATCCAGGTTCAACGTTGGCGGTAATACGCCAGTGTTGAGGGCCTGAATGGAATAAATCGCCTCAATCGCACCCGCAGCGCCCAGCAAGTGACCGGTCGCCGATTTGGTCGAAGACATGGAGAGTTTATCGAGACTGTTTTTAAACATGTTTTTGACCGCCGTGCATTCCAGCCCGTCACCCACGGGTGTCGACGTGCCATGGGCGTTGATGTAATCAACATCCGACGGGTCGATCTTGGCGTTTTTCAGGGCCATGCGCATCGCGCGGAATCCGCCTTCGCCGTTTTCGGCGGGGGAGGTCATGTGGAACGCGTCACCGGACAGCCCATAGCCGATCACTTCGCCGTAAATTTTCGCGCCGCGTTTTTTCGCGTGCTCGTATTCTTCCAGAATGACGACGCCCGCGCCTTCGGCGATCACGAAGCCGTCACGCCCTTCATCGAAAGGACGGGAGGCTTCCGTCGGGCGATCGTTATAGCCGGACGACAAAGCGCGCAGCGCCGCAAAACTGGCGACCCCCAGACGATTGACGGCGGCTTCCGCCCCGCCCGCGACCATGATGTCGGCATCCCCCAGCGCAATCAGCCGGGCAGAATCGCCGATGGCATGCGTGCCGGTGGCGCAGGCCGTGACCACGGCATGGTTGGGGCCTTTAAAGCCGTGCTTGATCGAAACATGGCCGGAGGCAAGGTTGATCAGCATCGCCGGGTTGGCGAAGGGCGAGATCTTTCGTGGGCCTTTTTCCAGCAATGTGACGGATGTTTCATACATGGTGCCAAGGCCGCCGATACCGGAGCCGATCATAACGCCGGTGCGTTCGCGGTCTTCTTCGGCCTGCGGCGCCCAGCCGGAATCCTCTATCGCTTCCTGGGCCGCGCCCATGGCGAAATGGATGAATTTATCCATCTTCTTCTGTTCTTTGGGTTCGACGAACAGATCAGCGTTGAAGGCCCCGTCGATGGGATTGGCGTCTTTGGTTTTTGGCACGATGCCCGCAACCTGGGACGCGATGTCCGAGGCTTCGAATTCATCAATGATGCGGATGCCGCTGTCGCCGCGTATCAACCGCGCCCAGTTATGCTTCACCCCTACGCCGAGCGGTGACACCATACCCATGCCTGTAACAACGACGCGTCTCATGCAAACCTCTAGAAAGCTTAAAAATCAGAAAGCGGCCTTCACTATAAAGGCCGCTTTCATAAAAACAAACCGCGCTGATTAAGCCGCGTTGTCCTTGATGAAATTGATCGCGTCGCCGACCGTCTGGATTTTTTCGGCTGCGTCATCCGGGATTTCGACGTTGAATTCTTCTTCAAACGCCATCACCAGCTCGACCGTATCGAGCGAATCCGCGCCCAGATCATCGATAAAGCTCGCGCCTTCGCTTACTTTGCCTGCGTCGACACCCAGATGTTCGACCACAATTTTCTTTACGCGTTCGGCAACGTCACTCATCGGAAATCCTTATCTTGTAGTGTTTGTTAAAGCCTGGAAGCGCGGAACCTTATCATCCTTCCCGCACAAATCAAGCCAATTTGGATGAATTAGCATAAGGCCATTGGCATGGCCAGCGTTTTTAGGATCCGATCGCTGGGATATGTGGATAAAGCTCAGCAGCCGTATGTATAGCGCGGTTCGCGGAGTTCAACGCGGATATTATCGGCACCTATACGTTCCAACGTCCGTTCAAGCGCTTTCTTCTCAAACGGATTGTCGGCATAAACAATTGTAGTTTTGGCAAAATTTACTGCAAGCTGGCCAGCGGCTTTATTTGTCATAGCATTCTCCTATCAATGTAATATTGTGTTACCACATTGATACAAATTCGTCCAGTTTTATTTTTTGGCGATTTCGGCAATATTCGCAAACCGCTCAACCACGTAATGCGCCCCGGCCTTTTTCAGAGCTTCGGCCTGAGCTGCCGGATCATGGAACGTGGCGGTCAAACCGACCACGGTCATGCCAGCGGCCACGCCCGCTTTGGCGCCAGTCACACTGTCTTCGGCCACCAAAGTCCGTTCCGGCGCGACGCCCATGCGGGATGCGGCCAGAAGGAACAAATCCGGGGCGGGCTTCGCGTTTTTCACCATGCTTTTGGTGAACACGTTCTCTTCCGGGAAAAACGGTGACAGGCCCGCAATCGACAAAGCCGCCAACACATTCGACCGCTCACCGTTGGACCCAACGCAGATTTTAACCCGTTCATGCAGCGCCCGCACGGTTTCCAGCGCGCCTGGAATACGTTTCATTAAATCGGGCATGCCTGCAGTCACACGCTTGGCGTATTCCACCACGAAAGTATCTGGCAGGCTGACCCCCGCATCGACTTCAATGAATTTGCGGATATCGGTCATGCTTTTGCCCGCGAAATGGGCCAGGGCATAGTCGACATCATATTGCGGCAGTCCAAGTTCGGCGAGCAAATCCGCCGTGACCTTGTTGTTCAGATATTCGGAATCGACCAGCGTGCCGTCGCAGTCGAAGATGATGAGGTCGTAGGGCATAAGTTTACAGTCGTCAGTTTACAGTGGACAGCCATGCCTAACGCCCTTTACTGCAAACTGTCTACTGTAAACTGCGAACTGATTTAAATCATCGCCATGCCGCCGTTAATATGAACCGTTTGTCCCGTCACATAGGCCGATTCATCGCTCGCCAGATAGACGGCAGCGGCGGCAATGTCTTCCGCTGAACCCATGCGGCCTGCCGGAATATTGGCGTTGATTTTGGCTTTCTGGTCGTCGGTCAGGACATGGGTCATGTTGGTGGCGATAAAGCCGGGGGCGATGCAATTGACCGTGATGTTGCGGCTGGCGATTTCCGCGGCCATGGCTTTGGTCCATCCCGCCATGCCTGCTTTGGAGGCGCAGTAATTCGCCTGGCCCGGATTGCCGGTGGTGCCGACGACGGAGGAGATATTGATGATGCGGCCCCAGCGGTTTTTCATCATGCCGCGCTGCACGGCCTGCGCCAGTTTGAACGGCGCGGTCAGGTTGACGGCAAGGACTTCGTCCCATTCCTCGGCCTTCATGCGCATGGAGAGGTTGTCTTTCGTCAGGCCCGCATTGTTGATCAGGATATCGATGCTGGACATGGCTTCAGCCGCGCCCTTCACCAGCGCCTCGATGCCTTCGGCTTTCGACAGATCGGCGGGGAAGACATGGACGCGGTCGCCCAGGGACGCGGCTAGGCCTTTCAGCTTGGCTTCGTTGCGGCCGGAAATGCCGACGGTCGCACCCTGCGCATGCAATGCCTTCGCAATCGCTTCGCCGATGCCGCCGGTCGCGCCGGTGACGAGGGCTTTTTTGCCTGTCAGATTGAACATTGTTTTTTTCCTTTCTCCTGCGGCGCGCTGAAATCGGTGAGGTCGATCTGTTCGACCTGCATGTCAGACTCCGCATATCCTAAAAATTTCCTGGCCAGCGGCGCGAACCGTTCCACCGAATCCGTGACGAAAAACTTCGCTTCGCTCCGTGTTTTCGACGCGAACGGCCCGAACTGCCGGACGATATGCGCCGCCGCGGCCTCGCCAGTATCTACCAGATGGACGCCCGGTCCCGCAACCCGCGCGATCGCGTCTTTCAGCAACGGGAAATGCGTGCAGCCGAGAATGATCGTATCCGGCTTCACCGCGCCGTTTAATGCGGGCTGCAGGTAGCGTTTCAGCGCGGCATCCGTCACTTCATTGTCGTGCCAGCCTTCTTCGGCCAGCGCCACCAGCGCCTGGGCAGGCACGTTGACGACATTCACTTTAGGGTTTTTCGCCTTGAGCGCTGTTTCATAGGATTTCGCCTGCACGGTCGATTGCGTCGCCATCAGCAGGATCGAATTGTTTTTCGTTGCAGCCAGCGCGGCATCGACAGCAGGCGGCACCATGCCGATGACAGGAATAAGCGCCATCGCCGCGACGGCATCGGCGGCATGGGCGGAGGCGGTGTTGCAGGCAATCACGATCATCTTCACATCATGCGCGAGAAGAATGCGTGCAAGGCCGGTGGAATAGGCCCGCACCGTATCCGCGCTTTTGGTGCCATAAGGCACGCGCGCCGTATCGCCTAGATAAATAAAACGCTGCCCCGGCAATTCGCGCATCAGTGCTTTCAGGACAGTCAGGCCACCGACACCGGAATCGAAGACGCCGATGGGGCGAGGGTCGGATGCGAAAGATTTAATATTCATTGTTTTCATTTTTTATGTTTTTTAACCGCAGAGGCGCAGAGGACGCAGAGTTGAGGCCGCGCGCAGCGCAAAAAAAATCTGAACCACTGAGCGCACTGAGGACACTGAGGCATTGCGATCTCAGTGTCCTCAGTGCGCTCAGTGGTTCAAAAAAATTAATTGCCTGCGGCACTTTAACTCTGCGTCCTCTGCGCCTCTGCGGTAAAACTTTTTGTATCATGAAAGAGTCTTCATCAATTCCTCAACCTGCGCCGGAGTGCCGACGGAGGATGCGGCGATATCGGGTTCGATGCGCTTGATCAAGCCGGACAGGACTTTACCCGCGCCGATTTCAACCGCCTGGTCGACGCCAAACGTTTTCATGGCCTGCACGGATTCGCGCCAGCGGACGCGGCCTGTCACCTGTTCGACCAGAAGTTTGCGGATATCGGCGGGCGTGCTGACGGGAGCCGCCGTCACATTGGCGATGATCGGCACAATCGGCGGCTGGATTGTTGCTTTTTCCAATGCAGCAGCCATTTTTTGTGCAGCGGGTTCCATCAGGCGGCAATGGAACGGCGCGCTGACCGGCAGCGCCAGCGCGCGTTTTGCGCCGCGTTCGGTGGCGAGCGCCATGGCGGCTTCCACTGCGGCCTTATGGCCGGAAATGACGATCTGGCCGGGGGCGTTGTCGTTGGCAGCCTCGCAGATTTCACTGCCGGACGCTTCCGCCGCGATTTTCGCAACGTCGTCGAAATCAAGGCCGAGGATCGCGGCCATAGCGCCCTTGCCCACCGGCACGGCCTGCTGCATCGCCTGGCCGCGCAAACGTAAAAGCTTCGCGCAATCGGCAAGGCCGAACGCGCCCGCAGCCGTCAGCGCGGAATATTCGCCCAGAGAATGCCCGGCCATGTAGGCGCAGTTTCTGGACAAGTCGATGCCTGCGTCTTTCATGATATTGATCACGGCCATCGACACGGCCATCAATGCAGGCTGGGTGTTTTCGGTGAGGTTCAGGTCGGATTCCGGCCCTTCAAACATCAGTTTCGACAGGTGCTGGCCCAGCGTGTCGTCCACTTCTTCGAACGTCCGCCGCGCAGGTTCGAATGCATCGGCCAGGTCACGGCCCATGCCGATGACTTGCGACCCTGCCCCGGAAACACGAAAACGCGTGTCATGATGATCCCCTTGTTTAAAAGCCTTGCCTTGATAAACCGCCATGCCAGGACAGGCAAATGAAAGTTTTGCAGATTAAGACATTTTAACCGCAGAGACGCAGAGAACGCAGAGAAGAAAAAGCCGCGCGCAGCGCAGTAAAAGATCTAAACCACTGAGCGCACTGAGGACACTGAGACACCGCGATCTCAGTGTCCTCAGTGCGCTCAGTGGTTCAAAAAACTTGAGTTGCCTGCGGCGCTTTACTCTGCGTTCTCTGCGTCTCTGCGGTTAAA
This sequence comes from Alphaproteobacteria bacterium, assembly GCA_044220535.1. GTDB lineage: Bacteria > Pseudomonadota > Alphaproteobacteria > Micavibrionales > Micavibrionaceae > JBDHTS01. The sequence goes on from JBGAQU010000002.1 coordinate 47,006, forward strand.
TTATTTTTCATAATTAAAATATATGTTTACACTATACAAAAGTTTGAAAATCGAGCGTAACTGTGATAAATTCATCACATTCATACAGGTTTCGGGCGCGGCCCGGGTCGATTTATCAGAGTCTTCCGGGCTGGCTTGCCTGTGAAAGAAACTCGCTTTTGGGAAATGTTATCATGGGCCATACGCTTGTCAGCGATCAAATCCGCGTCTATCTGAAACTCAGCGAAACCAAACTATCCATGCTGCTGGGCGCCCAGGGGAAAAAAGACCGTCCGCTGACCGGAAGCGCCCTGCAGAACCCTGAACTGAGCCGGTACGAGCTGGACCGCATGCTGCGCCGTGAAGAACGCCGCAGCGAGCGTTCGGTCGGCACCTGGCAGACCCTGATCGCCTCCCGCAACGAAGACTGCGCGAATTCCAACCTGGTTAAAGTTTAATCATGCTGGCTTTATAGCGTTAGAACTCAGTTAAACGCTTCTATGTGGTAATGCTGCCTGAATAACTGATTTCATTAAATCCGGCCCTTTTTCACATATATCGCCATAAACTTTTTGCCAGTTTTTACGATACTCGCCTTCTCCACCGACATCATAATACATTTGCAAGGAAGCTAGATTAAACAGGGCTTCACGCAAGCCACTTTGCATTTCGGCTTCGTAATCACTTTGAGAATAACCGGCAGGGAATTCTCCGGTCTGAAGCTTAGTGGCGCTAGTAAAATACCTAGCCGCACCTCTTCTTCCTTCTTGATAATCATTATCAATACCAAGTTTAGGAAGCGATGCCCGGAACATACGAATAGACTCATCAAGTCGTTTTTCCAACTCGCTTGTGATGGCCTCTATTTCCTCACCGTTTATGTTTTCAGGAAGATTTGGTAAATGCACATGATTAAAAAGATTATGGATGTCTAGCCGATACATAACAGTCCTCCAAAAACAGATGATTTTATGAACTTAATCATATTGAATATTAATATGTCAATATTTTTATTAATTTCTTGCTATATATCTTAAAATCCGTATAGTCCAGCTTCCTGAACCATAACCTCGCCGGTGGGAACCCATCGGCTTTGCCTTCCGGCCTGCAGACGGGATTGGCCTGTTTGAACGCCGCTTGAAGACAAAACCAGGAGGAGCACTAGATGCCTTACTACGAAACCGTGTTTATCGCACGGCAAGAGCTGGGGACTGCGCAGGTCGAAGAACTGACCCAGTCTTTCGCCAAATTCATCACCGACAATGGCGGCAAGATCCTGAAGACCGAAAATTGGGGTCTGCGCACGCTGGCCTATAAAATCCGCAAAAGCCGCAAGGGTCATTACGTCCTGATCGAAAGCGACACGCCGCCGGCGGCGCTGATCGAGATGGAGCGTAACATGCGCCTGCACGAAGACGTGCTGCGTTACATGAGCGTCAGCCTGCTGGAGCCGTCCAAGGGCCAGTCGAAAATCCTCGACAAGAACCGCGACGATGAAGACGGCCGTGAGCGCGGCGACCGCGATTTCGGCGGACGCAGTGAAAGAGGCGACCGCGGCGATCGCGGCGACCGTGAAACCCGCAACAACCGCGAAGAGGCTGCATAATCATGAGCGCATCCGATACACCAACCGTCCGCCGTCCGTTCTTCAAGCGCCGCAAGACCTGCCCGTTTTCGGGTCCGAACGCGCCAGCGATCGACTGGAAGGACGTCCGCATGATGAACCGTTATATCTCCGAGCGCGGCAAGATCGTGCCGAGCCGTATCACGGCCGTCTGCACCACCAAACAACGTGAGCTGGCCAAGGCCATCAAACGCGCCCGTTACATGGCGCTGATGCCTTACCTGCGCACCGAATCAGACAATAACGCACGGTAAGGAATTTGATCATGAGCAGTGCATTGGAAGTCATTTTGCTGGAGCGCGTCGAAAGCCTCGGCAACATGGGTGAAAAAGTCCGCGTGAAACCGGGCTATGCCCGCAACTACCTGCTGCCGCAAGGCAAGGCATTGCGCGCCACCGAAAAGAACGTCGCCTATTTCGAAAGCCAGAAAGCGGCTTTGGAAAAACTGAACGCGGAACGCCGCGGCGAAGCCGAGAAGCAGTCCAAAAAACTGGACGGCCTGAAAGTTGTCGTGATCCGTCACGCATCCGAAGCCGGTCAGCTTTACGGATCGGTCAACCCGCGCGACATCGCCGAGGCGATCACCGCAAAAACCAAACAGCAAGTGGGCCGCGGTCATGTGACCATCCCGACCCCTCTGAAAACGCTGGGCCTGTTCCCGGTCACCGTTTCCCTCCACCCTGAAGTGAAGGTCGAAGTGACCGTCAACATCGCCCGTTCGGAAGAAGAGGCGAAGGTGCAGGAGAAAACCGGCAAGGCGATCGCCGCCCAGGCTGAAAAAGACGCCCAGGACGCCGCCGACCGTGCCAACTTCCTGGAAGACAGCGCCCTGGAATCCGAACGCGAAGCCGCTGAAGAAAACGCCGCCGATGAAGCCGCCCATGCTAAAAAAGCTGCAAAGCGCGCCGAGAAAGCCGCTGCGAAGCCGAAAAAGGCCAAAGCTGCTGAAGAATCCGAAGAACAGCCTGAAGAATAAGGTTTTTCTGATAATTTAAAAAAGCCCGGCTGTAAAAGCCGGGCTTTTTTAAATGGTCTTATTTGACAAGAACTGAGTTTAAGATTAAAACTTAATAACCATAATAATAAGGTGTGAGATGGACATAGATCCTATAGACTTTGATAACTTCAAACCGTGGAATTATATCCCCAAGGTAAGGGATAAATTTGAAGCTGTTGAAAAAGAAACGCCGCCTGCCAAGCCCTTAAAGCATCCGACTCGCGTACCGGAAGGTGCGGAATGTTCGGGTCAGTCTTGCAAAGGCAAACCTCAGTTCTTTTGCCCCTGTAACCGATAATCCGTCCCCGTTATCCACAGGGGGTGAAGCGGTGAATGATGGCGCTGTGTGTGCGACTCGCATAGTGTGACGCCATGTCCCAGTCATCCGCTTTCGCCATTCAGTCCGGCCCTGTGGCCAATACATCCGATCAGCCGGGCCCAGCCTACCGGATGATGCCGCATAATCTGGAGGCGGAACAGGGCCTGCTCGGCGCATTGCTGATCGATAACCGCGCGATGGAAAAAATCGGCGACTTCCTGCGGTCCCAGCATTTTTTCATCCCTGCGCACCAACGCATTTTTTCAGCGATTGAAAAACTGATCGAGCGCGGCCAGGCCGCATCACCCGTTACGCTGAAGGGCTATTTCGAACTCGATGAAGGGTTGAAAACGGTCGGTGGGGCGGAATATCTGGCGGAACTTGCCGCCGGCGTCATCACCGTCATCAACACGCTGGATTACGGCCGCACGATTTACGATCTTCACCTGCGCCGCGAACTGATCGCGCTGGGCGAAGACATGGTGACGGAAGCGTATGAGCATTCCATCGACCGTGACGCCAACAGCACCATCGAAACCACAGAGGCACGCCTGTTCACCCTGGCCGAAACCGGGCAGATCAAGGGCGGTTTCGTTTCCCTGAAAGATTCCGTCCTGTCGGCGATCCAGATTGCCGAGAGGGCTTATAAAACCGAAGGCCATGTGACAGGCGTCACGACCGGCCTGCGCGATTTGGACAGCAAGCTGGGCGGGTTGCATCCCTCCGACCTTCTGATCCTTGCGGCGCGGCCTTCTATGGGTAAGACCGCGCTCGCCGTCAATCTGGCCTATGCCGCCGCCAACCGTTATGCGATGACCGGCGGGCAGGAAGGCGCGATCTGCGGCTTCTTCTCGCTCGAAATGTCGGCGGACCAGTTGGCGACCAGGATCCTTGCCGACCAAGCGAATATTTCCGGCGATGCCATCCGCAAGGGCGAAATCAACGAAGACGATTTCCGGCGCTTTGCCGAAGCCAGCCAGCGTCTGGCGCAGGTGCCATTGTATATTGATGACACCCCTGCCCTGACCATCGGCGCGGTGCGGACGCGGGCGCGGCGTTTGAAACGCCAGCATGGCCTTGGCCTTCTGATCGTCGATTATCTCCAGCTCCTGACCGGGTCCGGCAGCCGCCAGTCCGACGGCAACCGCGTGCTGGAGATTTCAGAGATCACGCGGGGCCTGAAGGCCATCGCCAAGGAATTGCAGATCCCGGTCGTGGCGCTGTCCCAGCTGTCCAGGGCGGTGGAGCAGCGGGAGGACAAACGTCCGCAGCTGTCGGATTTGCGCGAATCCGGATCGATCGAGCAGGATGCGGACGTCGTCATGTTCATCTACCGCGAAGAATATTACCTGTCGCGCACCATGCCCGACATGGAAGACCACGAGAAATTCATGAAGTGGCAGGAGCGCATGGATAAATCCATGAACATCGCCGAAGTCATCGTCGCCAAGCAGCGTCACGGCCCGATCGGCCCGGTGCGCCTGCACTTCAACGGCAGCGTTACCCGCTTCTCCGACCTGGACCAGTTCCATACAGACGATCGGGATTAGTCGCCCTAATTTCGTCATCCCGGCGAAGGCCGGGATCCATGCAATAGTGCGGCCAGTACCAAAAGGCTATAACGAATATCAGAGTGCGCTCTACGACCGTTATCCACCGCCTGCGGTGCTGAGAGAGTGTATGGGTCCCGGCCTTCGCCGGGATGACGGTGTTTTAGTACCGGTCTTCCTTCATTATATATGACGTGCTATACGCTCACCATGATCACCCCTTCGCATACCGCGTCCGGCATTCTGACGGTCAACCTCGATGCCATTGCCGCGAATTACCGTTTCTTCCGGGAAATGGTCGGGCCGGGCTGCGCGGTTGCAGGTATCGTCAAAGCAAATGCCTATGGCCTGGGCATGGCGCAGGTTGCGCCCGTGCTGGAACGCGGAGGGTGCCGTCAGTTTTTTGTTGCGACGCTGGATGAGGCGATCCAACTGCGCGGCCTGACTAAACAGGCCATCGCGGTATTAGGCGGTTTCTTTCATGGCGGAGAGGATCTGTACGCCGCGCACAACCTGATGCCTGTGCTGAACAGCCTGGAAGACATTACGCGCTGGCGCGGTTTCTGCCAGCGTATCGGCAAACCCCTGCCCGCCATCCTGCATTTTGATACAGGGATGAACCGGCTGGGCCTCGGGCCGGATGAGACGCAGCATCTGCTCGGTGATATGGGCCTGCTGGACGGTCTCAATATTCAAATCATCATGAGCCATTTCGCCTGCGCGGATGAAGCCAACCATTCCCTGACCGGTTTGCAGGCGCGCAGTTTCGAAACCATCGCCGCGCATTTCCCCGCCGCCGTAAAATCGCTCGCCAATTCTTCCGGCATTCTGCGCGATGCTGCGTTTCATTACGATATGGTTCGCCCCGGTATGGCGGTTTACGGTTTGAATCCATTGCCGGAACAACCAAACCCCATGCAACCGGCCGTCAGCTTGTCAACGCGCCTATTGCAGGTCCGCCATGTCGATAAAGGCCAGACCATAGGCTATGGCGCGTCGTGCCGTTTCGAAAAGCCGGCACGCACGGGCACAGTCGCGCTGGGCTATGCGGACGGATTTTTACGCTCCGGTAGCAATAGCGCGACGCTGTATTACAACAGTCAGCCCTGCCCGGTTCTGGGCCGCGTATCGATGGATCTTGTCACCATCGACCTGACCGGCCTCGACGCACAGGCAGGCGATCCGATTGAAATTCTGGGTCCGCATCAGGACGCCGACACCCTGGCCGCGTCGCTCGGCACGATCGGCTATGAAGTCTTAACCGGCCTCGGGCGGCGCTGGGCACGGCATTATATTTAAGGTTTTCACCGTGGACGATAAACATCATTGTCATCCCGCAGCGTAGCGAAGGGATCCTGACTGGCTGGCCTGGCCGCAATGGTTCAGATCCCTTCGCTTCGCTGCGGGATGACAGAAATGATACCTCTGCTGTAAAAAATTAAAATTGACATAAAATCAAAATCCAGGTATTCTTACCCAATCGAACACGCCCTTCTGACGGGATTATTTTTCGGGCTTCCTATGGGTGGCCTGGAAAACAAACAAGCAGAAAGAGGCCATACCAATGTTCGCAGACTCTGTCCAGACTCCGGAACCCGCCGATCACGGGATCATTTTCTCGCTTATAATCGTGTCGCATCAGGCTGCGCCGCCGTGGTTGATTCCATCGGCACCATGATGCTCATGGATGGTGTTAACCCTCCGGGTTTTGAAGAAGAAATCCAGCCCGGCCGCGTCAAGGTGGAATTCACCCGGCATGCCAGCGGCGGGGACCCGGATGGCCTGATGGGCCTGACCGGTCAAGAAAGATCCGCCACCCAGTTGCGGATGCTCAGAAGCATGATGGTGGCTGGCGGCCTGCGCGAGGACAGGTGGGAAGATTGAAACGCCACGAGAAGCCGTCCTTGTCGATCCCACCCATAACGCTTTGCGCCTCGCGAAATATCAAAGCTATGTCGCGGGCATGACACCGCGGCCCTGGACTTTATAGGCTTTCTAGCGAGTCATTCGCATGTGTTCGGGTAAGTCTGAATCCGATATCGGCGCGTATTGTTCCGAATAACTGGCCGGGAAACGGAAATCCCACCATTCGGATGGTAAAGGCAAAATCGGCAGACCGGAGGCCGCACGTTTGGTTATCCAATATATGGTCAGGAAAACCGCTATAGGCCCGCGCCGATTGCGGGGTCATGGTATCGAACACAGTACCCATGTCCCAAGGCTCACCGGTCGCGATATCACTCCACCGCCACATCCACGGCCATGCCGCGCGGATGGCCGCCCTGCCCGGGTTTTGACAGCAGGCTGCCCGGCCCGTTGACCCGGGATGGGCCTTGACGATCTCCGTATCTGCATTCGCGCCTGTGTCTCCACGGGCCGCAGGCCGATCTTTTAAGATCAGGCGCGCCATGCCTGTCCCGCATCAGCCGTGTCGCCGCAATGACAATGCCCGCAAAATCGCGGTGCAGCCACAGACGCGCGTTTTTCCGATAGAGCGCCGTGCCAAAAATATTTTCCCGATGCCCGGCATCGGCATAGACAAGGTCGGTGCGGAAAGGGATCTTCAGACTTGATCGTTTTCATAGCCTATCAGGATCACAAGAAAGAGATTGACAAAATAGGATTATATTCATATCATATCTTATGCATTTTTTGATGAGAAAAAATCAGTCTTCAATATCCGCTTCACATTTTCGCGGCATCAAACGAACTAAAAGAAATAGTGAGCCAGATCATAGGATTAACAGAGAGGAAAAAATTTCATGAAACGAACTGAAAGATTACCTCACCCCTCAGGCATATGGATTTTACCTTTAAAATCAGATAGGCTCTTGCGGATAATGCGCAGGATGCCATGACCGCCGATTTACACCAGACACCGCCCAGACCCGCCAAACCGGCCCCCGCGCCGGTGGAGGCCGCGCTCGACCTGTTCGAGGCGCTCGGGCATACCATCATCAATTTCTTCCGCGCGGTGGGACGGCTGGCGATTTTTGCCAGCAAGGCGGTGGTGCAGGTGTTCAACCCGCCGATTTCCACCCGCCAGATTTTGCGGCAGGTTATCGATATCGGTTATTACTCCCTGCCTGTTGTCGGCATGACCGCCGTGTTCACCGGCATGGTGCTGGCGCTGCAAAGCTATACCGGTTTCGCCCGTTTCAACGCGGAGAGCGCCATCGCGGGCGTCGTCGTCCTGTCCGTGACGCGTGAACTGGCTCCCGTCCTGGCCGGCCTGATGGTCGCGGGGCGCGTCGGCGCCGCCATTGCGGCTGAAATCGGCACGATGCGCGTCACCGAACAGATCGACGCGATGACGACCTTGTCCGTCAATCCGTTCAAATACCTGGTCGCGCCGCGCGTGCTCGCAGGCACGCTGATGCTGCCGGTGCTGGTGACGATCGGCGATATTATCGGCGTGTTTGGCGGGTATATCGTCAGCATCTATAAGCTCGGCTTTTCGCCCGGCAGCTATCTGCACCAGACTTGGACGATCCTGCAGCCGATTGATGTGGTGTCAGGCCTGATTAAGGCCGCCGTATTCGGATTTATCGTCGCGATGATGGGATGCTATCACGGATATCATTCCGACCGCGGCGCGCAGGGCGTCGGCGCGGCGACCACCAATGCCGTGGTATCGGCTTCCGTGCTGATCCTGATTTCCAATTATCTTCTGACGCAGATGTTTTTCTCATGACCGCAAGCACAGCCGCCGCACAGCCGATGCTGGCCCTGAAGAACGTGCATAAGGCGTTCAGCAGCGGCAAGAAACACGTGCTGACCGGTATCGATCTGACCATTCCGAAAGGCAAGTCGCTGGTCGTGATCGGCGGGTCGGGCACGGGCAAATCCGTGTTGCTGAAATGCATCCTCGGCCTGATTACGCCGGATACAGGATCGGTATTGGTTGACGGGCAAGAGTCTGTAGGATTGAACAGCCATGACCGCCGCCAGCTGATGCGCAAATTCGGCATGCTGTTCCAGGGCGCGGCATTGTTTGATTCCTTAAAAGTCTGGGAAAATGTCTCCTTCGGGCTGACTCAGGGCCGGCATGTCAGCCGCGACGAAGCCTATGGCATCGCCATCGAAAAAATGGCGGCTGTCGGCCTGGATGAATCCGTGGGGCAGCTTTATCCCGCCGAACTGTCCGGCGGCATGCAGAAACGCGTCGGCCTGGCCCGCGCCATCGCGGCCTCGCCCGACATCCTGTTCTTCGACGAACCGACGACGGGCCTCGACCCCATCACCGCTGACGTCATCAACGACCTGATCGTCAAAAGCGTGAAGCAGCTGGGCGCGACGGCTTTGTCCATCACCCATGACATGGCGAGCGCGCGCAAGATCGCCGACCATGTCGCCATGATCTGGCAGGGCAAGATTATCTGGCACGGCGATATCAAGGATCTGGACAAATCCGGCAACCCTTACGTCGACCAGTTTATCAACGGCCGCGCCAAAGGACCGATCAAAGCCGGGCTGAATTAAAAAATTTTAGCGCAGAGGACACGGAGGAAAAAAGGAGTTCACAGAACGCCAAAATCTCCGTGTCCTCTTACTTATCTCTGTGTCCTCTGTGTTAAAAAACTTTTTGCCTGCGGCGCTGAAAACTCTACGCCCTGCGGTAAAAAACTTATTGAACCGTTCGCACAGCAATCCCATAGACTTTCAGCGCCTGCGCCAGATGTTCGGTCGTGCAGCCGATGATGGAGCTGGGGTTGCGGGTGGATGATGAGACTTTCACATCCTTGAATTTTCGCACCACCTGCAGCTGCGACGGCAGCAGGATTTCGAACATGCCGCTGCCCAGCACATAGACGAAGCCGTCATCGCCAATCGGATATTCGCCCGGTTTCAGGGCAAGAGCGGCTTTATACGCACTGTCTTTGCGCAATTTCGCAAGCTCTGCCTCATTCGCCACAAAAGCGGATTCGCAGTACTGGAATACCTGATCATAACTGGCCTGGGGCGGCCGTTTTGGCGGCGGATTCAGCTTCATATAGATGAAAACGGCGAGGATAACGGCCAGACCGGCAGCGGCAAAACCGATGATGATCCTGCCCGGCGCCATGGTTACAGACGCTTCCTGACATCGTCGAAGGATTCAAGCTTTGACAACGGCCCAAGCGCGGCAAGGGTCGGCGATCCCGCAAAGATTTCTTGCGCGGCTTTCATCACGCTTTCGGTGCTGATCGCCTCGATTTTTTTCAGCCGTTCGGCGCTGTCGAACGTGCTGTTAAAGTGGATCAGCTGCTTCGCCTGCTGATTGGCGCGGGTCATCATGGATTCGCGGCCCATGACCAGATTGGCCTTCATCTGCGCCTTGGCGCGCAGCAATTCCTGTTCGCTGACCGCATGATCGCAGATGCGCTTGATTTCATCGCACACCACAGGCACCAGTTGCTGCAGGCGGTCGGGACCGGTGCCCGCGTAAATCGCGAACTGGCCCGTATCCTGATAGGCGGAATGGAAGCTGAAAATCGAATAAACCAGACCGCGCTTCTCCCGGATTTCCTGAAACAGGCGCGACGACATGCCGCCGCCGAGAATGGTGGACAGCGCCGCCGCGCCGTAATACGACCCGTCATGGCGGCTGAAGCCTTCAAAGCCAAGCACGACATGGCTTTGCTCCAGTGTTTTTTCGGTACGGTGTTCGCCGCCCTGATAGTGCGCAGTCAGTTCATCGCGCTTTTTGTCTTTCGGCAGGGCATTGAATTTCGCCTCGACCTGCTTCACGAAATCATCGTGCTGCACATTCCCAGCGGCAGACACGACCAGGCGGCCAGGGGTGTAGAACCGGTCGACATATTGCATCAGCGTGTCGCGCTGCATGGCGTTGACGATCGCACTGCGGCCCAGAATCGGCGCGCCGATCGCCTGCTGCGGATAGGCGACTTCCTGATAATAATCGAACACGATGTCATCCGGCGTGTCGTTGGTCATGCCGATTTCCTGCAGGATGACGTCACGCTCCCGCTCGACCTCATCCTCCGGCATCGTCGAATGCTGGATGATGTCGGACAGGATATCCATTGCCAACGGCAAGTCTGATTTCAGCAGGTGGATGTGATAGGCGGTCATTTCGCGGCTGGTATAAGCGTTGACCTGCCCGCCGACATCCTCGATCTGCTCCGCGATCTGGACCGCGTTGCGGTTCGGCGTGCCCTTGAACATCATATGCTCGACCATATGGGCGACGCCGTTATGGGCCATGTCTTCATGCCGTGTCCCGACATCGGCCCAGACGCCGACGGCGACGCTGCCGACCTCCGTCACAGTATCCGTAATCACGCGCAGGCCCGAAGGCAAAGTGGTCTGTTTTATGCTCATGCTAAGTTACATAAAGCATTGATGGGGAAAGGACAAGTCGTTATGGCTTAAAGCTTGGCATTCGCCAGTATAAAGGCCGTAACCTTGGCGTAATCATTCGGCAATCCCATCAGATGCTCCGCTTTTTTCATGACGACCTGCAGGCGCGGCGGGACGGGTGGGGTAATGCCCGTGGCCTTCTGCACTGCTTCGGGGAATTTGGCCGGATGGGCGGTGGAGACGATGACCATGGGGACAGCGGATCGCTGCGCCTTGGCCGCATGCAGGGCGACCGCCGTGTGCGGGTCGATCAGGATGCCGGTTTCGGCGTAGCATTGTTTCATGGTGGCCAGCGTGTCGTCGTCGCTGCACCGTGCGGCGTTAAATTCAGCGCGGGCGGCTTTATGAAGCGCAGGATCGATGCGGAACGCACCCGTCTCCTTAAATTGTTTCATCAACCTGTTCAGATGATCTGAATCCCGGTCCAGCAGCTCGAACAGATAGCGTTCGAAATTGCTGGAGACCTGTATGTCCATACTGGGGGACAATGACGGTTCCACGCCTTCCAGCTTCATCTCCCCCGTTTCAAAAAACCGGGTCAGGATGTCGTTGCGGTTGGTGGCGTTGGTGTGGTTTTCGATGGGCTGGCCCATATGCCGCGCCGACCAGGCCGCGAAGACGTTGCCGAAATTGCCGGTGGGCACGGTGAAAGCGACAGGATGTTTTACACCGTCCAGGGCCAATGCTGCCGTCATGTAATACACCATCTGGCCCATGATGCGACCCCAGTTGATGGAATTGACGGCGGAGAGGTTGAGTTGATCGCGCAACGGCGCGTCGGCAAACATCGCCTTCACCATCGCCTGGCAATCGTCGAAGGTGCCATCGAGCGCGATATTGAAGACGTTCGGCGCATCAACCGATGTCATCTGGCGGCGCTGCACTTCAGAGGTGCGGCCCTGTGGGTGCAAGATGAAAATATCGATGTTGTTGCAGCCCTTGCACGCTTCAATGGCGGCGGAGCCGGTATCGCCCGAGGTCGCGCCGACAATGGTAATGCGCCGGCCGTTTTTCGCCAGCACACGGTCAAATAGCCGCCCGACCAGTTGCAACGCATAATCCTTGAACGACAAAGTCGGGCCATGAAACAGTTCGAGCAACCATGTGTTGGCATCCAGCTGGCGCAGCGGCGCGACATCCTTATGATCGAACACCTTACCCGTGTAAGTTTCATCGACAATGGCGCGTAGATCGGCAGCGGGTAGAACATCGCCTGCGAATTCCCGCACTATATGGTAGGCGATATCGGCATAAGACTGCCCCGCCAGCTTCGCGGTTAAAACAGGATCAAGCCGTGGCCAGGTCTCCGGCACAAACAACCCGCCATCCGGCGCCATGCCGGAGAGAAGAACGGTTTCAAAGGATTGGGGCGATATGCCACCGCGGGTGGAGATATATTGTGTCATGCACACCATTTAAGCATGGTGTAACGATGTTGTCATGAACTGTATTAAGCCGTTTGTAAAACAGGAATCAATCTAAGATTCTGTTCCCGGCGCCACGCTTGGTAAGGTTCCAATACATAAAACTCTGCGGCTTCCGATGTATAGCCTATACGCCGGGATAGGATATTAAAATAATGATCTAATGGGCCGTCCGGATATTGGCTTTCCGCAAGACCCCGCATTATACGGGCATAAGATGCAGGAAAGCGCTTACTGTTCAAATGCAAATCTTCAAAGGCATCGCTTGGGTAATATATAGGATGCATCGCCATCATGGCCGCCGTGCTTTGAGCTGTATCAGATGATGAGGTCAGCCATTGACCAATGCGAATACCTAAAGGTAACCTTAAAATCGTTTTTAAATAGGCTGGCAGCATATCTTCTATCTGCGGGAAAACATGACTGCGTTCCTTATAATTCATCGGATATGCATTGATCACAGGCTTGCGGAAAAAACCGGCAATTGTATTAAACACACTTACATTTTCTAATCTATACGGTGAAAAAGAGATGACGTTGCCGTTTTTTATTTTTGATGAGACCGGATTCCCCGGCAGTTTCCAATAGCCGTCATGGACGCAAATTTTGAAATCCTCATGAGGGGCAGAGCGGTATAAACTGGCAAACACCCTCAATGTGCCGTCATATAATTTTCCCTCTTTCATAACGGGTTTGGATGTTTCCAAGGTTTGGACCATAAATACTGGATTAAAATCCGACAACCAGAAATCCTGACCTGGCTTAGATCTTTTATTCTGCGCCCTTAGTTTAAAAATTGATGATAATGTTTCATCCAATTTATCGCGATGAACAATACGTACGCCATTTCCCTGAGTTTGATCGACAGGCTTAATAACATAATGACGTCTTTCGCCAAGAGTCGCGATAATCTGATCTGCCAAGGAGGGGTCGGGTTTTGCAGTAACAATCATCGTTCCAGGCATGTATTTTAAAAGCGCCGGCTTATCACAAGCCATCAGGTATTGCGCAGCTTTGTTTTCAGTGATGGCTGTTAAGTTCAGGCTTGAATTAACAAAATGGAATCTTGAATCCAGGTTGATATAATTGAAGTTCTGACGTGTCAGTATGTAATTGGAACCATCGTTCAGTTTTCTTTGAGGGTAGATAATTCCACAACCCATTTCCGCCAGCTCATAACCATACCCGTCCCCAATATCCTGTAAGTTGCAATAATAAGGGACTCTCGTAACTGGCAGTTGAAACGTTTCTCTCTAAAAAGGAAGAATGTGCGCTAAGGTTATGTCCTCGCCTGTTATCTGGGTATAACCCTTCGTACCTGCATGATGGCCTTGCATGATTTCCATTATTTTTACAGGTTCCGCATCAGGAACCTTAAGGTCAACAGCTAGAGTATAGAGTTCAAGATTATGCATTTGCGATTCCTGTTATCAGAATCGTTATATATATAATGCATTACCATTATGTCAACAAATAACTATGCTATAGCCTTCAAATACCGACGATCCAGATGCCGCACCAGCGCATCCGGCCCTGGCATAACACCCGTGGCCTGTTTCATCAGCTGGTCGAAGGGCAGCAGGCAACCTTTGGCATGGATTTTATCGCGGAGCCAGTGGATAATCGGGGTGAAGCGGCCTTCGGCGATTATGGCGTTGACGTCGCCGAGATCCTTGCCCATCGCCTCAAACTGCTGCGCGGCCAGCATGTGGCCGACCGTGTAGGCGGGGAAGTAGCCGAATTTACCGACAAACCAGTGCACATCCTGCAAACAGCCTTCGGCCATGGTCTGGGGCTGGATGCCAAGGATGTCCTGCATCGCGCCGTTCCATGCATCGGGCAGGTCGGCGACTTTCAGCTTTCCGTCGATCAGGTCCTTTTCCAGACGGAAGCGATGTTCGACATGGAAGAAATAGGTCAGTTCATCCGCCGTCTTACGGTCGGGCGACGGGCGGACGCGGGTTTTCAGCTTGTGCAGATTGTCCGCGCTCAACACCGGATTATGCAGGCCGTGGAACAGGCCTTCGGCGCGCGGCGCCAGGAAATTGAAAAACGCTTTCGTGCGGCCCATGACCATTTCGATCAGCAGCGCCTGGCTTTCATGCACGGCGGAGCCCATATCCTGGCCCACGGGCTGGTAGCGCCAGGTTTTACGCGGGAGGTTCTGCGTGTAGATGCCATGGCCGCCTTCATGCAAAGCCGATTTCATCGAGGTCATGAAATTGCGGATATCAACCGTCTTGATAACAAGGCGCGTATCGTCGGGCGTGCCGCCCTCCACCGGATTGTGCCCGGTTTCATAGAGGCCGCCGCGTTCGAAATCAAAACCGATCGCCTGCAACAATGCCTTGTTCAGCCACATCTGGGCCTTGGCCGGATAGAAATCACCGATTTCCCGCGGCGGTTCCTCGCGGCCCTGGCGTTCCATCGCGCCGGACAGGATTTTGTGGAGTTTTTTATGCAGCGTGCTGAACCAATCCTCAACATCAATCGCGCTGACGCCCGGCATGAACTGGTCCATCATCGTTTGATACAGGGAATTGCTGCCCGTCGCGCGGGCGCGGGCCTCGGCGATCTGCCGCGCAAGGTCGACCTGGCCTGAGAGAAATTCACGCGCGCCGGGCCAGTCGCTTTGCGCCAGCGCCTCACGATGCCGCCTGCGGCCTTCATATTCCAGACGCGCCTTGCGTTCGATCAGATCGCCGCCCAAGGGGCTTTCGCTTTCATACATAGCCCGCATTTCGCGCAAGTTCGCGGCATCCCATTCATCCCAGTCGGACGGGTTCTGCGCCTGGTGATCACGCGCGCGGTCGAGGAGTTTAATCGAGTCTTTGGCAATCAGTTCCTGATGCACCAGACGGTGCAGATAGGAAATCTGGCCCAGGCGGCTGCGCCAAGCACCTTCCGGCATGGCGGTCAAAAAGTCGCGGCCCATGGTTTCCGCAATGGCCTTCAGGCGGCCCACGTCGCGGAAGCGCATTTTCAGCTGCATATAGGCTTCGGACGGGTGTTCTTCCGACTGGCGGACGAGGACTGGCGCGGGCGGCGGCGCATTCAATGCGGGAGTCGGAGGGATGACCGGTTTCGCCTGGCGGTGATGGTCCAGCCACCAGTGCTTGATGCGGTCCAGGAAGGAACCGTTTTTCAGAATCTCTAAAAATCTATGCCAAAATTCAATAAACCGTTCCATTTATCCAAGATAGGGCGGGCGTGGTGAAATCGCAAGTTTATGCGTAATTTATTCTTCATCGCGGAGTAAAAAGCGCCGCAGGCATTTTTCTGCGTTCTCTGTGCCTCTGCGGTAAAGTCTATCAAAACAAACGGCTCATAAACCCGGCCTTCGCCGTCTCATCGAAAATCGCCGTGTTCCAGCTGTTCATCTGGATTTCGGTGGCGCGGTGGGACAGGCGGCCCTTATCGGCCAGGATTTCCCAGCATTCGGGATTCACCTGCTCCATATTGTCCAGCACGTTTTTGATGTTGTAGATGATCGGCTGCAGGCTGACCTGCGCCGTGTTGACGCGGGAACCCAGGATTTTATACGGCATGCCCAGCCGTTTCAGGCTGCGGAAATCCGCAGGATCCATCATCGAGATGATATCGAGAATGCCCCTGTCCATCGCCGTTTCAAACGCAGCGCCGATCAGGCCGAGCGGCGCATAGGTGATGCGGCGGCGGATAAAGGCGCGGCCGAGCGGCGCGAAATCCCCTGTTTCCTGCTCGCTGTAGGCAGGCAGGACGCGCCCGTCGCCAGGACGCTTGCGGAAGGCGGGCGCCATGCACAGGCGGGAGATTTCGCAGATATGCTGCGACCGTTCTTGGTTTTCCAGCAGCGGATGCTTCACCTGTTTCTGCATTTCAAAACTGTCAAGCGGGTTGCTGGTTTTCGGCAACAGCACGCGCACCGTGCCGACCGTCTGGCCGGAGGCTTCATGGATCATCAGATGATGAATGGCGCGGTCGTCATAGGCGTCTTTTTCCATGGCAGCGGGGTCGGCGCTTTCGCCTTCAAACCGTGGATCGATGGAATAGACCTGGTAGCGCAGGCGGAACGCCTGTTCGCGCAGTTCGGGCGTATCGGCCTCAACCACCTTAAACGTCTTCCAATAGGTCTGGTAGAAGGTCTGCTGCTGGATCGTGCGCATGCACGCCTGCAATAAACTGTCTTCCTGCATGGGGCCTCCTGAAGAATTATACTCTTCAGTATAGTCCCCATGAACTTAAAGACTTTTTAACGATTGCGCGGATTTGAGGCAAATCCGGCCTTGTACCGCTACGCTACATACGGCCTGCCGAGATACCGCCTGCTCAGATGATCCAGATATATCGACGGGTTGAGCGGTTCGCCGGTGGCTTGGATGAACAGATCCTGTGATGTGACCAAAGAGCCTTTTTCATGGACATTTGTTTTCAGCCATGCGCGCAAAGGCGATGTGTCGCCGACGCGCAGGCGCTCCATGATCTCCGGACAGTCTTTTTGCGCCGCTTTCATAAACTGCGCCGCGCCCATCGCGCCGAAAGCATAGGCGGGGAAATAGCCCTGCAGCAGAACAGGCCAGTGCACATCCTGCATGCAGCCTTGTGTGTTATTCTGCGGGACAATACCCAGCAATTCCTTCATGCCTTGCGCCCAGGCTTCGGGCAGGTCTTTCGGGTTTAAGCTGCCGTTGAAGATATTTTTCTCAAGTTCATACCGCAGGACGACATGCAGTGGATAGGTCATTTCATCCGCTTCGACACGGATAAAGGACGCTTTTACATTCCACATCATGCGCTGCAGGTTTTCAGCGGAGAAGGCCGGATCGCCATGATAATTGAATTCATCCTGAAGACGGCGGGACAGATACTCCATGAATTCCGCCGTCATGGCTGCTTGGTATTCCATGATCATCGATTGTGTTTCATGGATATCCATGCCCAGCGCACCGCCAGCAGGCTGATAGCGCCATGCTTTCGGCAGGTTGCTTTCGTAATTGGCGTGGCCTGTTTCATGGATCGTGCCATACAGACCCGGAACGACATCGTGTTTGTTCAGGCGTGTCGTGATGCGCACATCGTCCGGTGTGCCGCCGCAGGACGGATGCCCCTGAATGGAGGAATGAACGCCGCGGCGGAAGTCAAAGCCGAACACTTTCGCCATTTCACGATTGATCTTGCCCTGTTTTTCATCGGAAAAACTGCCTTTCGGCTCGATCGGATCCGGCAGTGCCGCCTGACGTTCCAGCCGTTCCTGAATCATGCCCGGCAAAACGGCGCGCAATTGCGCGAAGCGCGGGCTGATGATGGCAGAGGTGAGGCCCGGGCTGAACCGGTCGATCAAGGCATCATGCGCCGTCGGCGCACCCAGCCCGGCCATAGTCGCCTCGCCGATATCCTTCGCGGCGCGGAAGCTGCGTTCGTAATGCGGTCCCATGATTTTCCAGTCGCCGGTTTTGCGGTACTGGGTATGGAGCTGCTGCCCTTCGGATTCGATCCTGGCTTTTTCCTGCGCCAGGTTCAGCGGCAGGCCTGCCTGATGAATCCATTGCCTGCGCATCAGCGCCAGGTTGCGGCGATGGTTCGGATTCATGATCCTGGTTTTGGTTTCAGCAATATTCAGCGCGTCCTCTACACGCGGATCGCTGATTTTTTCATGCATGACGGTGGCGAGGGCAACCAGCTGGTTGGCGCGGTCTTTGCCGCTTGCTTTTCGCATCACTGTATCGGCATCGGCATGCAGGATGCTGGACGCACCGTTTAAATTCGATATCTCCGCGAAACGCTGTTTTAAAAATGTGTATGCCTGTGCGGCGGTCTGGCCAGCCATGATGGATCTCCCTGTTTTTATGTTATGGGAAGATTCAGTAGCATGAAGATGGAGCGAGGTAAAGCCGTGTCGTTACACAGGCGCGGCGGGGCGGCCCGGCAGGGATTTCGCCAGCTTGGCGTTGGTGACGAAATCTTCGGCGATGCGGGCGCAGATTTGTTTGCCGGTGGTGATTTCATAGCGGCGGGCGCAGCCGGGATTCATGGTGTTGAGCTCGGAGAGGTAACGTTTTCCGTCCGCATCCATCAGCGTATCGACGCCATAAAAATGAATGCCGAGGCGGCGCAGCGCAGGATCGATGCGCTTCACCATTTCGATTTCGCGTACACTGGTCGCGGCGGCTTCGTACGATCCGCCTGCCATCAGATTGCAGCGCCAGTCGCCCGGCTTCGCCACGCGGCCCAACGCGCCGAGGATCGTGCCGTTGGAAACGATCAGGCGATTATCGGACTGGCGCGGGCTGTCGAGATATTCCATGGCGAGGCACGCGCCGTTTTTATTCAGGAACGCTTCGATGGCGGCATCGTCCGCCAGGTCGCTTTCGCCAGAGGCGCGCAACCGCACCACACCCTTGCCGCCGAAGCTGTTCAGGACTTTCAGGACGATGTCGGGATGGCGTTCGCGAAACTGCCGCACGTTCTCAGCCGTCTGGCACAGCTGGATCGCGGGCATCAAATCACCGAGCAAGGGCTGGAGCGCCAGCAGAAAAGATTTACTGCCCGTCCGCATGATCCCGGCGGGGTTGTTGGAAATAAATGCCTCCGGCCAGAATTTTTCGACACGTTGCAGCAGTTCGTCGGGCGCAAGGTCATAGCGCAGGGAAATCGCATCGATCTCCTTCACCGGAACAGGCTCGACCGGGAATTCCATCTGGTTTTCAAAAGCATATTCTGCCGTCGCGATACGAGCCAGAAGGCCGCGCGGGGAGGCGCCGTTAAAAAACGCTTCATTGCCGGAAATGGTACGGTCGGCAATGTAGACAGTTTCCACATCCGGATGAATAGCCAAGTGCCGCACCACAGGATAAAGCGTGGATTCGGAAACATATTCAGCCGTATCGGTCAGAACCAGTATTTTCATGTCTTGCCTTTATACCCCAAAACCATGCCGAAACACAAATCGGCGCCCCTCTATTTTCATGAAAATTTTTTATTATCAATGCGTTAATTGAAACACATTTTCGCCACACTTCACCAACGATACGGGTAAAATTAGGTTCCTTCAGGCGTGGCCGGCATGGCCGGACAGCATGGCGGGATCAATGCCAAGCGCCCGCACGGCGGCGGACCATTTCTGATCGGCGTGGGCTTCGAAGATGATCTCGGGATCGGCATCGGCGACCAGCCAGGCGTTGTCCTGCATCTCCTGCTCCAGCTGGCCGGGGCTCCACCCGGCATAGCCCAACACGAACAACATGCGCCCGGGCCCGCGTCCTTCGGCGACGGCGCGCAGCGCGTCGATCGTGCCGGTGACGCCATAGGTATCATCGATGCGGATCGTATCCTTCTGCTGGTATTCATTGGAATGAAGGATAAATCCGCGCGCGGATTCGACGGGGCCGCCGTTCAGCACGGGCGTATCGATGCGGACCGGATCCGGCCCGCGGTCATGGATCTGCAACTGGTCCAGCAATTGCCCCAGTTCCAGCCCCGGCACGATATGGTTGACGACCAAACCCATCGCGCCCTTTGCATCATGGGCACATATGAAGATGACGGCGCGATGAAAGCGCGGATCGCCCATCCCGGGCATGGCAATCAGCAATTTGCCGGTCAGGTTGATGGAATCGCTGCTGTCAGATGTATGCATCAAAGCTTGATTTCCTTATATCCATCTTATTAGCAGGTTTATGGCATAAATCTATCATCGTGTACTAAAAATTCATATTAAAAACAAAGCAAGAGGTTTAACTACAGAGCGCGCAGAGAACGCAGAGTTACGAGTGTTTGCGAACCGTCTCTGCGTTCTCTCCGCGCTCTGTAGTTAAAAAACCTTTTGTTAGTTTCATCTCGTCGTCCGGATGACGTTATGATAGATTTTTAAAAGTCGTCATTGTATCTGGACCATAATTATGCGCCTTTTTCTTTTCACTTTTGCTATTGTTCTTCTCTGCGCCATTCCGGCTTTCGCCCTGACGGGTGAATGGCAACGCGCGGACCATG
>JBGAQU010000003.1:0-67431 GCA_044220535.1 Alphaproteobacteria bacterium
CCATGGCACAAACTTTCGCTACTCCACAAATGGATAATAACAGGCCTCCATCTGCGTCGGAACTCGCTCTCGTTCCCAAAATAGGTGACTTCGCCCGTTATGCGGAAATGATTGTATTCGCGGGCAGAATGAGCGGCTGTTGCGGAATCGAAGATGCCTCCGCCGCCGGCGAAATCTGGGAGACAGGCGACGCAAAATTTCCAGCGGAGGTTGTGGTAACAACGACTTTCGATGGCAAAAACCCTTTGAGCCATCCTGTGACGCTAAAATTTACAGCAGATCAGTACAAAGTGAGGGAAGCGAAAGAGATTGCCGACCAGTGCAAGGTTGCAAGAGCCGCCGCCAAAGCGGCGCACACAGCCACCACATGCAACATGTACCCAAAACCCATAATTATGGGCAGAGACTATAAAAAAGTTAACTCCGACGGCAGTTTTATCATTGAGGGCGATCCAACGACTTACAGGCCAGGTGACACTGTCAACGCCGACGCGTGGGAGAGTGCAAAAAGGTATTACTGCCTTTTGCCGGCGCCTGCACCCGACCAGTAACGGTTTTAGCCTCGGCTATTGATTGAGGCCGTTTATCGGGGAAACGTAAAGGAAAAGGAAGACGGCGCAGCGATGTCTGCGCCGTTTTTGTGCCATTGATCGCTTTTCAAAACACCGGTTTCAGGGTCGAAATAAACGTCCCTGGTCACTTCATCCGACGACAGATCGTCCGTATGGTACATATGGGACGCGCGCACCGTCCGGCCCGTCCGGCGGTCGCGTTCCAGGACGCGCAGGTGATCGGACGGCCTGTGCGTTATCCGTTTATTCGGGCCATTATAAGCGCCGTATTCTTCAAAAAAAACGATATTGGTGGACAGATCCATGCTGATCTGCGTCGGGCTTCCATTGATAAAGGTGGCTTCGCCTTTGACATACCAGGACAGGTTCAGCGTCTGGCCCGTGGTCGATATGGATAAAAGCGCCGGTCCGTCCGGATTGTCCGGGCTGTTTCCGGCCGTCAGCCATTTGCGCGTCATACCGTCCGGCGTGACTTCGTTATAGGATGGCTGACCCTGCGGCGTGAACACCCCGTCGCGCATCCACATATCCTCATAGGTGCCCGCCGCCAGGTCGATGCGGATATAGGCCGGGCCGCCCTTTCGGTCCAGGATAATCTGCCCGGGATGTTGCGGGTCATCCCTGCCCCATGTGGCGGCCAGCGCGCCCTCGTCATCCTCAAGCCAGTCCGGATGCTGTGCTTCCAGCATGGCTCGTAGTGCTTCCTTGTCTATATTCAAAAAGCGCGACCGGATGGCGTCCGCTTCCTGACGCAAGGACGACGCCAGGGAAATGTATTCCGGCATGCGCGCGCCATTGCGTGAATCCGCGCTGCAAATGAAAGAATCCGTCAAAGACGAGGACTTGTTTGCCTCTGTTACGGTTGTCGTTTCCGCCCACAGGGCCGTCCCCGCGGCGGATGCGGCAGCCAGGAAAGCAAGGCCCGCGGAATACTGCACGGCATAATGTTTTAAATGTTTGGAAATCATCGCTTGATTTTGGCAAGCGTTGCTTGCACTTTTGCCTGATCGATCTTGTAATTGCCTGTATAGGCAAACACGACGGCGTTTACGGCGCCCATCAGAGCAGTCTTATAGTCTTCCGTGTCGCGCGCCAAAGTCAAACCCGCCCAGGCTCTGGCCCAGCCGCGCCGTCCTGCGATGATCGCCGTCACATCTTCGGATCGCCCCGACGGCGACTGAATCAAAACGGATTCAATGTTCAAACTGCCCGAAATATCGGTCACTTTATAGAAGGAGGCGGTCAGCGCGCTGTCCTGCGACAAGGGTTTCAAAGGGCCAAGTTTGACGCGGCCAAGCAATTTGTACAGCGCGGCCTCAACATCCGGGGCTGATGCGTCGATCACATCAAACATGATCAGGCCGCCATGGTCGATAAAATCCTGGACTTTTGTCTGCGCCGCATCGCTTAAAGGACTTTCGGTTCCCGTTACAGGCCAGTATATGAAGCGATAAGGCTTGAAGTTGTCCTGTTCCGCATTCAGGCCTATCACATCCGGCCTCAGTTCAAGCGCCGTTCTTTCTGTAAGAATGCCCAGCAACACCTGAAGGCCGTTGCTGGCGTCCTTATCCGTCTGTCCGGATCCCGACCGCACATAGGCCAGCTGTTCCCCATAACCATGTTCCTTAATCGCGGCAAGGTCGGTTGACGGATCGTCAGCCCGCGCGTCAACGCATAATCCCGCCGCGCACAGCGCAAAAGCCGCGCCTGCCATGATCCGCCTGATAGATTGCCCTGATCCCATGATGCCCTGCCTACTGTTTTTTATGGTTATATGGCACGGGTTGCGGCTTGCGGTCAAGATAATGATAAATTCTTTGCATAAATGTTGACAGCCCCCTGCTTTGCTTTTATTACTGAAAAAACAAAATAAAAAATTGACAGGGAATAGCGTATTGAAATCCGCTCGTTCGAGATTCCGCGCCCATGCGCCGTCGGTCGCTCTTGCGCTTGGCCTTTTCGCCTCGCAAGCGGCGGCGGCGCTTGCCGATGAGCCGCCATCCGCCGCAGAACCTGCCAAGCAGACTGCAACTGTCAGCGAACGATCTTACGCCTTATATAATCCTAAATTCCCCCAACCGGCTGTGCCAATCGCAATGGGACTATGCCTGGCTTTCGGTTTTTACGCATGGCGTCGGTATGAAAAACCCGCCATCCCCTTCACGATAGCGGCCGAGCTTATTCTTGCCACGCTCGCCGACCCCCAGGTCATTACGAGTCATTTCAGCCCCGTTCCCGATGATGTGATCG
This sequence comes from Alphaproteobacteria bacterium, assembly GCA_044220535.1. Lineage (GTDB taxonomy): Bacteria > Pseudomonadota > Alphaproteobacteria > Micavibrionales > Micavibrionaceae > JBDHTS01. The sequence continues at coordinate 2,823 of JBGAQU010000003.1, forward strand.
TGGCGGTCGATCGGACTGCCAGCCAGTCGATGGGCGATCGCACTGCCATGACAGAAGCGATCAAAACCGCCCTGGTTCAGAAACTGCAGCTCCTGCCCAACACCAATATTCGGATTGTGACGGTCGATCCGCCCGCCGACAGTGACAATGATCAGGGCACGCGTCTTTTCGCCACGCTCGATGCAATGAGCGATGTCAACTGGAGCAACGTTGCCGGTGTTATCGCGCTGACGGATGGCCAGATCGCCGATGTTCCTGAAAAATCCCCTTTCGGCACAGGCGTTCCTTTTTACGCCCTGATTTCCGGCAAGGAAGGCGAAATCGACAGGGTGGCGCAGCTGGATGCGTCGCCGCGTTTCGGACTTGTCGGGGAAGATCAGGTCGTTCGTTTTAAAATCAACGATATTGGTCCTGTGAACCAGGCTCATCAGACTGTAAACGTACGTATCAGCGGCAACAACGAAGCGCCGCAGACCGTCCAGGTCAAAACGGGCGAAGTCGGTGAAGCCCGCGTCCGGATCAAAAATTCCGGCGAAAATATCTTCAATTTTCAAGCCGATCCGTTGCCGGGTGAAGTAACATCCGCAAACAACGGTTTCGTGACGAAGGTTGAAGGGACGCGTGAATCCTTCAACGTCCTGGTCCTCAGTGGAGGTATCACACCTGACGTGATGACATTGCGCCGGGAGTTTAAGGCGGATCCTGACAGCAACTTCATTCAATGGATGCCTTTGTCCACGCCTGACAATGTGGACGATACCCCGGACGAAAAGAAAAACCTGGTTCGCCCGCCGCTCGATGAGATTTTTGGCGATGCATTGAAACGGTTCAATCTCGTCATCTTTGTTGGATTTGCAGATACCGGCCGTCTTCCGCCCTCCTATCTCGACGGCATTCGCGCTTATGTCGAGCAAGGCGGCGCGCTTCTCAACATAGCGGGGCCGGAGACGGCAGGGCTTTATTCGATCCAGACCACGTCACTGGGCGAAATCCTGCCTACGACTTCCATAGAATCCATCGAGGCGGCTCCATACAAGCCACACCTGACACCGCTTGGAACCCGCCATCCTGTCACACGGTCGCTTGACGGCGCGGGATCGGATACAACCGACCCCAGCTGGGGTGAATGGATGCGCTTTATCGACAGCACGGTCTCTCCATCCGGCAAGGTGGTGATGCAGACACCTGACGGCAAGCCGTTGCTGGTCCTTTCCGAAGTTGGTAAAGGCCGTGTCGCCATGCTTCAATCCGACAGTTTTTCGCTCTGGGATCGCGGCGTGAACGGCGGCGGTCCGGCAGGGCCATTGTTACGCAATCTGGCGCATTGGTCCATGAAGGATCCCGCCTTCGCCGATGAAACATTGAGCGCCATTGCAGGGAAAGACGGTTTTCTGCATATAGAACGCCATACCCTTTCTGAAAGCGCGCCGGCTCCGGTGGAAATCAAATCACCGGACGGGCAAACCATCCAGGAAACATTTAACAACCAGTCTTCGCCCGGCCTGTGGACCGCCGAACATGCTTTCAGCGACACGGGGGTTTACCAGCTGGTCACGACCTATGACGATAACCAGCAATTGACCGCCTTCGTCAGCGTCGGCAATCCCAACGCGCCTGAACTTGCCAGCGTGGTTTCCACAGGCGATCTGTTGCAGCCCATTGCCAATACGACCGGTGGGGCCGTCTTCCGTATGGCGTCCGCTGAAACCGGGCAGATCAGCCTGCCGGCTATTCAGCAAACTGATCGCAGCGACTGGAAGGGGAAAACGACACCGGGTCAGATGACTCTGGTTCAGGGCGGGGCAAAAGTGCTCGAAGGGCTCGACCGCCAACCGCTGATCCCAGGCTGGCTGCAATGCGCCATGATAGCGGCGTCGCTTATATGGGGATATTCGGGCTGGCGCACTATGGCACGGGCGGAAGCCGCGCCGCGCGCCCCATCCAAACCTTTGAAACTGGGTTAGCATAGAATGAACGAGCGCGGCTTTCTTAAATCTGTTTTCACGCCGGCAGCGTCAGGGTTGGCTGCCGTCGGCGCCATGGCAGGCGCGGCGCTTGGCCATTTCGGTTTGGGTCCCGTTGCATTCAGCGCAGCGGCCGCGCCTGCGATTTTAGGGGTTACAGGCGCCAGCCTGCCGATCCTCTGGAATGTATTGTCGTCGCTGCCGGTTAAAAAGGGCGCTTATTATTTTCCAGGCATCGATATTTTGCTCAAGCTCGCAGAGATACGGCCAAAACCCACTAGCATGCCGCGGTGGCAAAAATGCCTCAACTTGGGCGCACTGCTCGCCGCCGCAATCGGCGCATCGGAACCCGGTCTGGACACGACGCATATCGGCCAGGCGCGCGGGCCTGTCATTCTGGCCGTTGATAATGGATGGACGTCCGCCACGCATTGGGATCAGGCTATCGTGCCGCGCCTCAACAAGTTGATCGACGCTGCCGAGGCAAAGGGGCGTTCCGTCCTTTTGTTGCCCTCCGCGCCCGACGCGGATGCAAACGATGCCGATATGCAACCGGTCGATGCGTCGCGTGCGCGGTCCATGGTGACGAATCTCAAGCCTCAGCCCTGGCCGACCGATCATGGATACCAGATCCAGGCCATTGAAAATCTTCCGGATGACGTCAGGGAATCCTCTTCCCTGATATGGCTCAGCGACGGACTTGAAACCAAGGATGCTTCGCAATGGACGCAGACAGTCGGCCAGTTTGGAACGACCGATGTGCTGAATGGGTACAGCAACGATCCGCACCTTCTTTCATTGGACGAAACATCTGGCGAAAGCATGTCTGTCAAGGTAAGCCGGCTCGACGCGCGGGCGGAAGGCCAAGTGACATTGATGTTCAGCGACGATACCGCGCCTTTGTTTCAAAAACAGGCATTCTTCAAGGCTGGCGAATCCCAGACGACCCTTCGTGTCGATATTCCTTCTGATTTTCGTGGCCAGCTGAAACGCGTCTCGATTGAAGGCGAACATTCGGCCGGCGCGACGCTGCTGCTGGACGATACGTGGCGGCAACGCTCTGTCGGCTTGATCAGCACCAATGGAATTGCCGAACCCCTGAAAGACGGCACGCATTATATTCAAAGCGCCATCGAACCTTTTACCGATCTTCATAAGGGTCGGCTCTCGGAAATCCTCCAGCTTCCGGTTGCAGTGATTATTCTGACCGACAACACGTCCCTTACAAGCAAGGATCAGGAAGATCTGGATCAATGGATCAAAAAGGGAGGCACGCTTCTGCGTTTTGCAGGCCCGCATCTCGCCGCGCAGCCCGATGACGATCTTTTGCCTGTCAAGCTCCGCCGCGGTGAAAAAACTGTGACGGGCGATCTATCGGGCAACAGTTCCGGCACAATTGCGCCTTTCGTGAAACCATCGCCCTTTATCGGCATCACCATACCACCTGAAGCAAAGGTAAGCACACTGGTGCTCACAGAGCCGGGGCCCGATACTGCTGATCTTACATGGGCCAGCCTCGATAACGGCATGCCTCTGATTACGTCTGCAAAAAAAGGAGACGGTCGCGTCGTTCTCGTTCATACGACGGCCAATCTTGATTGGTCGCAAATTCCGCTGGCCGGGGAATTTTTCCTGAAGATGATGCGCACAATCGTTTCGCAAAGCGTTGGAACGAACCAGACGCAACTCACGCATTCACTGCCGCCGCTTACTTCACTGGATGCGCAGGGCCGTCTTGGGCCCGCGACCCATGCCAAAGCCTTGACCCCTGAGGTATTGGCTGCCCGTCAAATCGACGCTGCCCATCCGCCCGGTTTTTATGGCGATGACTCCACGCGCATGGCCCTGAATATCGGCAATTTTTCGGAATTATCGCCTTTGCGCGATTGGCCTTCCGCGGCCCGCATCGTACCCTATGTCCAGAATGAAGAACACGATTACGGCGCCATTGCACTTGCCATGTCTGTCCTGCTTATCATGGGCAGCCTTGGTGTAGGTATGGCGCAGAATAAGAACGCTTCATTCAAATCTCCGGCAATTTCTCGTCGAAACCCGTTGAACCGGGAAGCAAGAGGGCCAAATGTCTAGATCTGATAAAAATTTTCAACTTCTCCAGGCCGCCAGGGAAATTTACGGCGAACTGGCGGAAGACCAGATTTTGATGATCGACAGGATCAGCGCTTTGCTGCGCGATATGGGCATGCACGGGTTAAATCGTGCGGGTATTGGCATAGCGCCTTTAAATCTCCGGCCTTTTGATTCTGACCGGGGCGATACGCGCGCGGATATCAGCCCTCAGTATTCACGCCCGGGACAACAGATCGTTCTGGAGCGGGAACGCGAAACTCAAAAACGTTATATTACCTGGATCAAATCAACCCTATCTATGGATTTCAAATCCCGTAACGATCTTTTGACCAAAAAAGAAGCCGGATTGGTTCTGGCTTTGGCAATGGCTAAAAAAATGCTCGCGCAGGGCGATAGCGTTTCATTCAGCCAGGAAGGACGCCTTCGTTCTCTAACAAGCCATGCGGTTGGCAATCCAGCCGGCGCCGGCTTGATGGATATTTCAGGCGCTTCTTTTGAGGTCAATCGCAGCATTCCGCTAGGCGCCACTGTTATTCTGATAGTCGATCACCGTGATGAACAGGATACGTTGCGGGCTCTTGACGAACTTCACCAAAGAAGGCTGAAAGCTTGTCTGATCGTTACTGCAGATCCGCAGGAAGTATCATTTGATCTGCCTGAAATGCCAATCCATGGCCTTGAAAATGAACAAACGTCTGAAGGCAGGACGTATGTCCACTTTAATAGGCATATGCGGGATGAGGCGCAACAGCTTTACAAAGACCGCATTGAAACCTTAAGGGATGCATGCGGTGAAAGAGGCTTCTCGTTCTACTTTCAGCGGACCGACCAGCTGATTGAAAATAACTGCCTCGTGGAAATGATCCAGCAGACAGCATCTTCTGCACGGCGCGGCGTAAGATCCTATCACCTGGGCTCTTTGTCCGGCCTGAATTTGGGTTAAATCATGAAATCTTTACGCATAGCACTTGGTTTGGTTTTTGGCATGGCGGTCCTGGGGGATCGCACCGTGGCGATGGCCGAACCAGGCCCTCCCCAGCCTGCCGAACCTGCCCCGTGGTCGCAGACGATTGATAAGTCCTGTGAAGAGGTTTTTTATAAGCCGCATATTACCGATGAACAGCTGAAAATGGCGCGGGATCATTTCGGGGGTGATGAAAGACTGTCGGATGATGATTTGAAAGACTGGGTGATCAGGCATTTTGATCTTCTTGGCGGATATATATCCTTGCCGGATTTGACGGCTCACCCTTTGGCCGGTCGTAAGATTGTCAAGATAAAGGGGCGTGCCATTGATGGCCTGGGGCAGGAAGGTGAAAGCGATATAACCGTCTGCGCTTTGCCAGAGCGCGGTTATTTCAACCCTATCGGCCGCCGGATTGCCGTCATTCGTGGAGATATAGCGGAAGCCACAATCAAGATTGCGCCCACGCCCTTCTTCGCACAACAGCTTCCTTTGTTAAGCCAGCGATTTGATGCGCTGGTGGATGCTGATATTAATAATATACAAAACCCCGATACACGCGCCAAACTTCAAAAACTAGAGTCTGAATTCGATGCAGCGCATGACATGGCTCAGGTCGGCGCCTTGCTTGACGATCTCTGGAAGGTCACGCTTGAACTGGAAGACGATCACTTAAGCGAATCCGCGAAGGAGATGCGGGACGCCACGAAAATGTTGGAAGACGCCTATTACAACCGCGACACCAACGATGAAAAGCTTCAGGAATTCCTGGAAAAGGCCAAAGAAGGAATGAAAAAATTCCTTGAGGAACAACTCAAGGAAGCCCAGAAAAAAAACAATCCGGAGCTTGAGAAACAGCTGGAGGATCTGAAAAAGCAATTGGAGGAATTGCAAAAACAGCTTGCGGCAAAAGACAAAAAATCATTAGACGATGCCTTGAATATGTACGACCTCATGCGCCAGATGATGCAAGCCCAGCAGGGCATGCAAAGCATGCAGGATATGATGAGCAATACTCAAAGCATGATGCAGCAAATGATGCAAAACATGCAGGAAAAATTGCAGGATCAGCAAACGCTGAAAGGCCTTCAGCAAATGATCAAGGACCAGCAGCAGCTTCTGGACAGCACGTCCATGACCGAAGGCGAACGCAAGGAAATGACGGATAAGCTTCGCGAAGGTCTTGGCCAGCAAGCCAAGGATACGCAAAAGCGCGCACAGAAGGCACGAGAGGCTGAAGAACAAGATACCCAGAAACAAAAAGACGCGAACGCCGCAACTGATAAGTCGAATCTGAGCGAACAGGCGAAGGCTTTTGAAGAGCTCGGAAAACAACTTCAAGACGCCATCGACAAGCGTGCCCAGGATCAAACTCTGCCGCCTGACCAGGCGGAGAGGCTTAAAGACGCTCATGAAATGCTGAAGAAAGATCTTGAGAAACTTAAAAAGCCGGATGCGCTTAAAGCCAATGATATGGACAAAATCCTGAAGGATTTCGAGCGCGCGTCAGGCGAATTGGACAGGATGACCGATCAAAAACAGGCCGCGCCGCCTGAGTCTTTCGGCAAGAAGGTCGACGATCTGAGCCGCGCAACGGATCGCGCCAAGGCGGAGCAACAGCAGCGCGACAGTCAAACGCAACAGATGCAGGACGGCGCGAATGAACTCAAATCAGCAGAAGATGATCTGAAAAAGCTGCAGGAAGAATTGCAAAATCCCGACATGGATCAGAAGCAGCTTAGCGATGCAGTAAAGAAACTTAAAGATCTTAAGGATAAGGTAGCCAAGCACGAAAAGGCCGATATGGCCTCTATCCAGAAAATGATCCTGGCCCTTGCCCAACAGCTGGATGACAGGGTTGATGAGGCAGGCGCCTATGCTCGTCGGGTGGAGACAGGGTTTCGCCGCGCCGGCGATACTGCGCAAGCGAACGCTCGTGCAGCCGATCAATCCCATGCCGTGGATCTGGGCGAGAAAATCGCCGCAATTCGCGCGGATACCGGAGAACGCCTGGAAAAGGAAGCACCTCTGACAGAGGCGCAGGCCAAGGAAAGAATTGCACAGTTAAAAGAGATCAAAACGGATCTGGACCGTATCGATCCTCGCCCACAGCGCGCACAGGATAATAAAAAAGGTCAAAACGGCCAGAATGGCGGAAACGGCGGCGATCAACAACAGATGCAACCTGATGAGCTTATGAAACAGCTCATGGAGATGATGCGCAAGAACAAAGGCGACAGCGAAAGTCAGCAGCAAATGCAGCAGTCCCTTCAACAGATGATACAGCAAAGCCAGGACTTGCAACAAAGGCAGCAATCGCTCGAACAACAGCTGCAACAGATGCGTGAACAGATGCAGAAAAGCGGCGTTCCGCAAGACCAGATCGATCAGGTCATAAAGCAGATGCAGGATGCCGCGCAAAAACTTCAGCAAGGACAGCCCGGCGGCTCTATGTCCGACCAAAACGGCAGTTTGCAGGGCCTGATGAAAATGCAGGGGAAGATGCAGCAACAGCCCGGCATGGGTGAAGGTGAAGGTTCAGGATGGGGCAAGAACGGTTCCACCGGTCATGGTCTGCTCCCGCCGCAGCTGCACGACATGGAAGGCGGCGCGCCTGTTACAGATCCGTCCCAGGCAGGCAATGATTCACGTAAAATTCGGGAAGACATTCGCAAAATGCAGGAGGGCCAAAAATTGCCGCCTGCAGTCGAGAACTATTACACTGATCTTCTCAAGAACGGCCCGCGTTAATCCGGGATTATCTTATCGCATAGGCTGGGGCTGGCATAGCGTCGCGCCATCAAGAGGCAGAGACGGCAATTGCGCCTGTGGCGGCGGTGACGCTTCAGGGTTTGCGCCGATGATCGTCATATCGACAAAGCCTTTGACAATGCCGTAATCATCTTTGGCTATGCATTGCAATCCCAAGTGCTTGCCCCCATTGGATCCGGCACCGGTTATTATGATCTCGGGCGGCGCATCCGGCTCGACCCGGATCGCCCAGCTCGGCCCGTTTAAAACCTGTACGCTATGAACGCCACCCGTGGAAAACGTCACGAGTTTGTATTGCGTGGTTTTGTGATCTTCTTCTCCGATTTGCTGATCCGCCGGCAAAAGCTGCCCGTCCACTGTTATATCGGGTGTACCGTTCAGTATGGACATATGCAGAACACTGCCCTGATGCACCGGACCCGCTTCCGTATCCGGGCCGGCATTCCCATTGGACAGATAAAGCGGCTGCGCGTTTTCTATACCTTCTGGCGGCGAAACCCAGGCCCTGACATCGGGTGGCGGTGGCGGAATAATCGGCGCATGAAAATTGAACGCCTCACGCAACAGCGACGACCGGTCCGGTCCGGCCTGCCAGGCGGATACGGACACGCTCGCAGCCATTGCTAATCCAATAACCATCGCATAACGCGGAATTTCAAGCGTGGGTCTGAAGTCTCTAACTTTACTACGCAGTAAGAGCTCGCGAGAGGCCTGCCACAATTCTGCCGATCCTATATACTTGCGGCTGCCTAGCATTTGCGCGGGTATACTGTCCTCGCCCAAATTTTTATCCAGCCGCTTCAGCGCATCATTAAAAGACGTACGCCAAGGACGCTTCCAGGCGATAAAAGGCAACGGCAACAAAGCCACAGCGGCCGCTGCAAAAGCGGCAGCAAGACGATCCTGAAGTGGCAACGTCTGAATAACTCCAGCAAAAATTGAAGGCAGATATACACCAACTGCACAAGCTGAAGGCACCAGATAAGGCACCATATTTTCAACCACCAGGGCAGCCTGTTGGCCGCGCCCCTTCAACTTAAACACACGATCCAGCTTAGCCGTATCATTGGCTTTCGGCGATTGCGCGGAAATAGCATTCTCCCTGTCTTTTTTATTATTATGAAATACGCATAACCCCATTTTCCGGATTTGTCAATACGAAGCTGCATTGCCGGGCTGGTATTTATAGGCGTCTATATGTTTTATAAAGGCTATAGAAAAGTATAGGTCATGCTGAAAACCCTGAAACTCCTTTTACCCGCCCTTATTCCATCCTGGCGCTTCTTTGATGCAATCGCCCCTTCGCCGCGCATTGAATTCGGCCTGATGCAAACCACGCAGGATATGCCCGCTTTCTGGCAGGAATTCCGCCCCAGGCCTGCACACCTGCCTGTCCATGCCATGTTAAAGCGCATGGTCTGGAACCCGCGCTGGAATGAATACCTGTTTCTGACCAGCTGCGCGGAGCGCCTGATGGAATATCCCACAGAGCACAGCCGTCTTGAAATTGCGAACCGTATAAAAAATGATCTGGCGCCGAGCAACCCCGCGACACCTTATTTCCAGTTCAGGTTGGTTTTCGTCAGCCGGGATGGCGCACAGCTGAACATGCATATCGCCTATACATCATCGCCATGCACCTTATCCGGATCATCTATCCCATGAGCATGGACCTCGCCATACGGGCAACCGAGATCCTGCTGGCGCTGGCTTTTTTACAGCAGGGCATCGAACATCTGCTTGCGCGAAAGGACGAACAGGTTTTATTCCTGCCACGCCTGTTTTTAAGCGCCCTTCTTTTGTTCGGGTTTCAAGCGCAATGGGTCTGTCTGGCGCTGGTCGTCCTCAGCCTGTTCATCCTGAAACGGTTTCAAGGCCCCTATAATGGCGGCAGCGACCGCATGGGCCTGCTGATCCTCTGCTGCCTGTGCCTTGCCGAATTCACGCCCGGCCTGCGGTGGCGGGACTACGCGTTTGGCTATCTGGCGATGCAGCTGGTTCTGTCCTATTTCGTCTCCGGCTGGGTCAAGATCGTCAATCCTGAATGGCGCAGCGGACGCGCGCTTCAGGATGTGTTCGATTTTTCCGCCTATCCCGTCAGCGAGTCTTTAAGGAGCTGGGCAAACCGTCCAAGGCTTTTATGCCTGATGTCATGGGCGGTCATGCTATTTGAATTGCTTTTCCCGCTGGCCTTGCTGACACATGGCACACTTATCGTCGCATTGGTTATTGCAGCGGCATTTCACCTGGCCAATGCCTGCCTGTTCGGCCTGAACCGGTTTTTCTGGGTCTGGCTCGCGGCCTACCCGTCCATCCTGTGGCTTCAGGACAGGATCTCATCAGGGTAAACGTTGTTCAGCACATCGTCGAAATGGCTGCGCACCAGGTCATTGCACTGGCACGCCGTGCCTTTCAATTTCTCGACATCGTGAATGATCAGCTTACCGCGCTGGCTCTGCAGCGTGCCGCTCGATTTCATTTCACCCATGATGCGCCCGACATAGCTGCGTCCCACGCCCAGCATGCCCGCCACTTGCTCCTGCGTCAAAGGCACGATGTCTTCGCCCGTGCGCTCCAGCGCCGCCACCAGCCATTTCGCCGCACGCTGTTCAATTGTGTGAATGGCGTTGCAGGCGACGGACTGGAAAATCTGCGCCAGAAGGCAATCGGCGTACCGCGCAAAGAAATTATGCAGCGCGGGCGACGCGGCCTTCGCCTTTTCAAGCTCCGCCGTCTCAATCCGCAGCACCTGCCCCGGGAACTGCACCACCGCGCGGCAATAGGCTGGCAGACGTCCCTGGCTGACAATGCCGCCGACCGCCCCTTCCCGCCCGATCATCGCGGTTTCCACGCCACGCGCGTCTTCCAGCATCACCATGAAAGAAATCAGCGTCGGCCCGCAGGGAAAATAGGCATGCCGCACTACATCACCGGGTTCATATAGAACTGTCCCGGCCTTGACCGTCATGGGCTGCAAATGGGGTTTTAAAAGCTGAAGGTCTTCTGGCTTCAGAACGCGCAGCAGGTTGCTGGCGTCGATGGCTGCGTTCAGGGTGCTGGATGTGTCTTGGCTCATATGTTCCACCATAATCGCCGCTATGTATACTTTCGTACATACAAAAGCCTAGCGGTGACATATATAACAGCCAAATAGGGTTTTTGCAAAGACACTCCCCATGAAAATTTTCAATCCCGGGCCGAAGACCCCCGTCATATTGCTCGTCGAAGATTACGAACCGAACATCCTGGTGGCGACGACCTATCTGGATCATTTCGGCTATGCCTATGACGTCGCCCGCAACGGGCCGGAGGCGGTGGAAAAGGCAAAACAGGATGTCTATTCAGTCATTCTAATGGACGTGCAGATGCCGGGCATGAACGGGTTCGACGCCACGCGGCAGATCCGCGTCTTTGAACAGTCGCAAAACCGCACGCCCGTCCCGATCATTGGCATGACCGCCTATGCGCTGGCGGGCGACCGCGAAAAATGCCTGGAGGCCGGGATGGACGATTACCTCGCCAAGCCCATCCTCGAACCCCGGCTCAGGGAAAAACTGGGCGAGTATTGCCCAGCGTCTTAATACACCAGCGATGGCCGCAGCTTCTTCTCCGCCGCGCGCAGCAGCACATAAAACACCGGCGTCAGGAACAGGCCGAACAGCGTCACGCCCAGCATGCCCGAAAACACGGCCACGCCCATGGCATGGCGCATTTCCGCACCCGCGCCGCTGGAGAGCACCAGCGGGATCACGCCCATGATAAACGCCAGCGACGTCATCAGGATCGGACGCAGCCGAAGGCGCGCGGCCTCGACAGCCGCATGGAACGTATCATGCCCCTGGTGTTCCAGCGTGCGGGCGAATTCCACGATTAGAATCGCGTTCTTGCACGCCAGGCCGATCAGAACGAAAAACCCGATCTGCGTGAAAATGTTGTTGTCCCCGCCCGACAGCCATACGCCGGAAATCGCTGAGAACAGACACATCGGCACGATCAGGATGATCGCCAGCGGCAGGAACAGGCTTTCATACTGCGCCGCCAGCACCAGAAAAACCAGCAACACACAAAGAGGGAAGATCAACAGCGTGCTGTTCCCCGCCAGGATCTGCTGATAGGTCAGTTCCGTCCATTCGAAGCCCATCCCCTTGGGCAGGTTGTCGTTCAGGATCTGCGTGATCGCGGCCTGCGCCTGCCCGGTTGAAAACCCGGGCGCGGCGTTGCCGTTCAGGTCGGCGGCGCGGAATCCGTTATAGCGCATGGCGCTTTCCGGCCCGCTGGTTTCATTCAGGCGCAATACAGAGCCCAGCGGCACCATCTTGCCCTGATCGTTGCGCGTCTGCAGTTTCAGGATATCCTCAGGCCGCGCGCGAAATTCCTTATCCGCCTGCGCCACCACCTGATAGGTGCGTCCGAATTTGTTGAAATCGTTGACGTAGAGGGATCCCAGATAAATCTGCATCGTGCTGAAAATATCCTGCACATCGACACCCAGTTGCATCGCCTTGGTACGGTCGACATCGGCATAGAGTTCCGGCACGCTGATATCATAGCTTGAGAACACGCCCGCCAGCATCGGGTTCTGCCGCGCCTTGTTGGTCACATCCTTCATCACCTTGTCCAGCGCCTCATACCCCTGGTCGGTGCGATCTTCCACCTGCAGCTTGAAACCGCCGATCGTGCCGAGGCCCTGGACGGGCGGCGGCGGAAAGATGGCGATAAAGGCATTCTGGATCCCCGCATATTTCATCTGCAGTTTCTGCGCGATGGCGAAACCGGACAGGTCCGGTGTCTTGCGGTCCTCAAACGGCTTCAGCGTCACAAAGACGATGCCTGCCGACGCGCTGTTGATAAAACCATTGATCGACAGGCCCGGAAACGCCACGGCGCTTTCCACGCCCGGCTCTTTCAACGCGATATCCGACATGGCGCGGATCACGCCTTCGGTCCGGTCCAGCGTCGCGCCATAGGGCAGCTGCGCGAAGCTGACCAGATATTGCTTGTCCTGCGCTGGAACGAAACCAGGAGGCACCGCCTTGAATCCCGCATAGGCCCCGCCCAGCAGAATCAGATACACCACAATGGCAATCGACTTGCGGCCCAATACTCCACTCACGCCGCGCGCATAACCATTCGAGCTTTTATGGAAGAACGCGTTGAAGCCACGGAAAAACGGCCCGAATACTTTGTCCATGATACGCGTCAGCATATCCTTCGGCGCATCGTGACCTTTCAGCAAAACAGACGCCAATGCAGGCGAAAGCGTCAATGAATTGAACGCGGAAATCACCGTCGAAAATGCGATGGTCAGCGCGAACTGGCGATAAAATTCACCCGTCAGGCCGCTGATAAACGCAATCGGCACGAACACCGCGCACAGCACCAGCGCAATCGCAATGATCGGCCCGGTCACTTCCTGCATCGCCTTGATGGTCGCGTCGCGCGGACTCAAACCGTTCTCAATATTCCGCTCGACGTTCTCCACCACCACGATGGCGTCATCGACCACGATCCCGACCGCCAGAACCAATCCGAACAGCGACAAGGCATTGATTGAAAAACCAAACATATGCATCGCCGCGAACGTCCCGACGATTGAAATCGGCACAGCCAGAAGCGGGATAATCGACGCGCGCCACGTCTGCAGAAATATGATGACGACCAGAACCACCAGCGCCACGGCCTCCAGAAGCGTATGGATCACGGCTTCGATGGATCCACGCACGAATACGGTCGGGTCATAGACGATGCTGTAATCCACGCCTTCGGGGAAGTTTTGTTTCAATTCCGCCATTGTCTTGCGGACATTCTGCGAAATCTGAATCGCATTCGACCCCGGGCTTTGGAAAATTGGAATCGCGACCGCAGATTTATTATCCAGCAAAGACCGCAGCCCGTATTGGTTGGCGTCAATCTCGGTTCGCGCCACGTCTTTCAGGCGCGTCACCACGCCGTTCGCATCACGCTTGATGATCACATCCCCGAATTGGGCCGGATCGGTCAGGCGTCCCTGCGCGTTGACCGGGATTTGCAGCTGGATACCTTTATCATAGGGCGGGCCGCCGACCACGCCTGCCGCCACCTGCACGTTCTGCCGGCGCACGGCAGCAACGACTTCCTCGGCGGTCAGGCCACGCTCGGCGATCTTGTCGGGGTTCAGCCACAGGCGCATTGCGTAATCGCCCGATCCAAACAATCCCACATTGCCCACACCCGGAATTTTCGCCAGCCGGTCCTTCACGTTCAGAACAGCGTAATTGCGCAAATAAAGCATGTCGTATCGGTCATTCGGGGATTTCAGGTGGACGACCATGGTCAGATCCGGCGAGCTTTTTTTCGACGTAACGCCCAGCGCCCGCGTCACGTCCGGCAGGCGCGGCAGCGCCTGGTTGACGCGGTTCTGCACCAGCTGCTGCGCCAGGTCAGGGTCCATGCCCAGTTTGAACGTCACGGTCAGGGTCAGATTGCCGTCCGCCGCCGCCTGGGACGACATATACAACATATTCTCAACACCGCTCAGCTGTTCTTCCAGCGGCGTCGCGACTGTCTCCGCGATCACTTTCGGGTTGGCGCCCGGGAATTGCGCGTTCACCACCACCGACGGCGGCACCACTTCCGGATATTCCGAAATCGGCAGCTGGAACAGCGAGACCAGACCCGCCAGGAAAATAACGCAGGAAATCACCCCAGCAAAAATCGGCCGGTCGATAAAAAATCGGGACAGGTTCATAATGCTCTTCCTTAAAAGAAACGGATTTGTTTATTGCACGCCGACGACGTCTTTCGCGGCGACCAGTATATCGGGGCGGACATGCTGGATACCTTCGACCACTACGCGATCACCGGGTTTCAGGCCGGACCGCACGATCTGGCTGTCATTTACCTGACGCCCTACTTCCACCTCGCGATAAGCGACTTTATTATCCGCACCGACCACATAGACGAATTTCTTGCTCTGGTCGGTGCCAATCGCGCCTTGCGGAACCAGCAGCGCATTGTTTTCCGCCTTGTCCGCCACGCGCAGCGTCACGGTCATGCCGGGCATCAGGCTGTTGTCCTGGTTTTCAAACACCGCGCGCGCCCGGATCGTGCCGGATGCCGTGTCGATGCGGTTATCGAAGCTTTCAATATGGCCGTTATAGATATGCGCGTCATCGCCCTGCACCGTCAGCTGTACGGCGATATCCTCAATCCGCCCGCTGGAGCGAATATCACGCAAGTATGTCTGCTCATCGATTTCAAAATCCGCATAGATCCCTTCGCTGGACGCGATGGAGGTCAGGACGGGCGCGGACGGACCCGTCTGCACCAGATTGCCCAGCGTAATCTCCGCGCGGCTGACATGGCCGGAAATCGGCGCCTTCACATAAGCATGGTCCAGGTCGATGCGCGACTGCTTCAACTCGGCTGACGCCGCCTGCAATCCAGCCTGCGCCACCTTGTTCTGGTTTTCGCGCTGGTCATACAGGCTTTTCGCGACGGCCTGCGTGTTCAGCAAACCTTCCGCCCGGGCCAGTTCCGTTTTCGCGAGCGATGCATTGGTGGTCGCCGACGCCAGATTGGCTTCGGCTTTGGCGACAGCCGCCTGATACGTACTCGGGTCGATCACGAACAGCACGTCGCCCGCCTTCACCATCTGCCCGTCCTGGAAGCGGATGTCCACGATCCGCCCGCTCACTTCCGGGCGGATTTCCGCGAAATCGATGGCGCGCAGCCTGCCGGAAAATTCGGACCACAGCTTCACCGGCTGTTCCTTCATCACCGTCACGCCGACCGGCACCGCCTGCCCCACCGCTGCCGGCACGCTGGCATCCGCCCGCTGGCCGGAATACATCGCAACGCCGACACCCGAAAGCAGGATGATCAGGGCGGTCGATGCCAGAAGGGCTTTGCTTTTCAATTTCGCGGACATAGGTCTCTCCTTAAACTCTTTTTTTAAATCTGGTGCACATAGGCGATGGCATGGGTTTCGCGTGCCGTCATGGCCGCCTGGATTTCGTCATCGATATCCGAAACCGACAGGCCGCCAAACAGGCCGCTGGCCAGCGCGTCGTCCACGATTATTTGCGTATCGGCCGATCTGTACCGCATCCATCTTTGTCTTGTCCTTGTCATGGTCGTCTCCTTTGTAGTCTGTTTTTTGTTACAACGCAATATATTTGACTGGTCGGTCTATCGGCTTCGCTAAAAAAAGACCGTTTTCCGCGGCCTGCACGTGATTCCAGCTTCTGTTCCCGTTCCGCTTAAGCGGTCTCCAAAGCCTCTTTCCGGACGCCCAGCAATTGCAGCATCCCCTTTTTCAGGTCCCGCTTCACCGGGCCCAGATCGTTCATGATCCGCGCCACGGTCAGCTGGCCCAGAATATAGGCGTAGATTTCCTTGGCCTTCACTTTAACGTCCGTGCTGTCCGGCACCAGGCCATCCGCCACCATGTCGCGCAGGGCATTCTCAAAATACCGCTCCTTCAGGCGCGTAATCTCTTCAAACTTGGCGCGGATGCTTTCTTCCTGTCCCGCCATTTCCGAACCCAATGATGTGCAGGGGCAGCCGCAGACCTGGCCGTATTTCGCCGCCGCCTCTTCCTGGAACTCCAGCAGGAAATCGGCATAGCGCTCAAACCGCTCTACAGGGTCATTCCCCGCCGAAAACACCGCATCCAGGGTCGTTTTCGACATACGTGTGGTTTCTTCCATGGCCGCCAGGGCCAAATCGACTTTAGATGGGAAGAAATGATAGAAACTGCCTTTCTTCACTTCCGCCTTCTTACAAATATCGTCGACGCTGACCGAGCCATAGCTGCTGCGCCAGATCAGCTCCAGCGCCGTATCGATCAGTTTCTGCTTGGTATCCGTGCTTGTGTTGCCCATGGCAAAGAGGTCCTTTTTAAGTCTCTAACTATCAGTATACATTACTTGACCGATCAGTCAAGTTCTTTTTTAAGGTTTGTTATGGCAGAAATCTGCTACATAAGTGTTCATGATGATTATGAAACCGTTTTGCGCCCTTATCCTGAGCCTGGCCGCCCTGACCCTGTTACCCGTCACGGCCCGCGCCGTGGTTTACCTGACGGTGAAGCCATCGGGCCTGACCGCCAATGCCTGTTACACCCCTGCCGATGCCGAAGCGGAGCGGGCTTTGCGGATCCGCAGCGAGTTAATGGTCATCGGCCTGAACTGCCAGGCCAGCCGGTTCAGCGGCACATCCGAAAACCTTTATAATGTCTACCGCCAGTTCGTCGCCAATCATGGCTCTCAGTTCGCCAGTTACGAACGCCAGATGCTGGAATATTTTATCCGCAGCGGCTCGACCGACCCCGAAACCTCCTTGAGCGAACTCAGCGCCGGTTTCGGCAACAAGCTGTCGCTGTACGTCACGCAAATGCGCCCCGATATGTTCTGCTATCAATATTCAAAGCGCCTGCTGACCGTTAAAACCATGAGCAACGAAACCTTCCAGCAATGGGCCGCGACATCCGACGCCAGCTATCCCCCAACCCAGGCGATGTGCCAGAAAGCGCAGCCGTAGTTATTGAAAAACTTTGAAAATTGAAATTTATTTCAGGAAAAATTAACACTCTCCCGCCGATACTGTCTCTCTTTAATAATGCGAAGATGGGTTTGAATAACATGCTGGATCAGGAAATCGATACATTCGTAAGCGCAGGCGCCTATGCCGCCGCGCTGATGATTCAGGGCAGCAGGAAGATGATTTCCGAAGGCGTCACGATCGGCATCCCGTCAGACCCCGACGTCGCCACCGCGCAATGGCACCTGACTGGAACATGGGGCGTGCACGCGGATAAAGTCTGGCCGGATTACACAGGCGCGGGCGTAAAGGTCGCGGTTCTCGATGACGGTTTCGAATATACTCACTCCGAACTCTCCGCTAATTACCGTACGGATCTGGATTGGGACACGCGCGGCAATGACTCCGACGCCATGGCAGGCAATGATGATTTCCACGGTACCGCCGTTATGGGTACAATCCTGGCCGACGATAACGGTTTCGGCACGGTCGGCGTTGCGTTTGACGCGCAAGGCATCGGCATCCGCCAGGGCTTTGGCGCGAATGGTGATTTGACTCAGACCATCACCGGCTTCCAATATGCGCTGGCGCAGAATGTCGACGTCATCAACAACAGCTGGGGCTACACCACGCCCTTCGCGGATGATGCGGGCAAGGAATTTTCCGGCCCCGATATTTATCAGGTGACAGGCGCGATCCAGGATCTCGCCGATTTCGGGCGCGACGGCGACGGCACCAATGTCGTGTTCGCCGCCGCCAATGCCCGCCTGTCCGGCGACAATGTCAACTATCACAACGTCCAGAACTCGCCCTACGTCATCACTGTCGCCGCCATCGATTCCAACGGCATTGTCGGGTATTTCAGCACGCCCGGCGCGGCGATCCTAGTCTCGGCGGGTGGCGTCAATGACTGGACCATCGACCGGTCCGGCGGCCTCGGCTACGCCTCCGGCAACTACACGAATTTCAGTGGCACCTCGGCGTCCGCCCCAGTGGTCAGCGGTGTCGTCGCGTTGATGCTCGAAGCCAATCCCAATCTTGGCTGGCGGGATGTGCAGCAGATCCTCGCCCTGTCCGCGCAGTTCAACGATCCCGCCAGTTCCGGCTGGCATTATAACGGCGCCGATAACTGGAACGGCGGCGGCATGCATTTCAGCCATGATTACGGTTACGGCGCGGTCGATGCCCGTGCCGCCGTGCGCCTGGCCGAACACTGGGCGGAGCATCAGACATCCGCCAACATGACCACTTTCACCAGCACGACGGCTTCAACGGTCCTGCCCATTCCGCAGATCGGCACGCTGGCCAGCAGCATCACCGTGAGTCAGGATATCAATATCGAACACGTCCTGATCAACCTCGACCTCTCCCACAGCCGCGCGGGCGATCTGGTCGTGACGCTACTCAGCCCTGAAGGCACGGAAAGCGTTCTCGTCAACCATCCGTCCAACGGCGCGTTCACCGGCATTTACGGCATTTCCGGCATCGATTTTCAGCTTGCCACCAATGCGCTTCTGGGCGAACACAGCGCGGGATCATGGACCCTGAAAATCCAGGATACCGTTTCCGGCAACGCGGGCACGCTGAACGCCTGGAACATGACTTTCATGGGTGAAACCTGGTCCGCCGATAACCAGTATTTTTATACCAACGATTTCGTGAATTTCAACACCGCCGCCGCCAATGCGCGCAACACGATCAACGACGCCAATGGCGGCACCGATACCGTCAACTTCTCCGCCGTCCCTATGATGTCCATATGTCGATGATCCCCGGCGTCGGCCAGACTGTCTTCATGGACCATGGCGGCACGGTCTACGGCAATTCCCCGATTTATATCCCGTCCGGCAGCCTGATCGAAAACGCCGTGATGGGCGATGGCGACGATTACGTTGTCACCAACGATGCCGACAACACCGTCTATGGCGGGCGTGGCAATGATTTTATCGTCAACAGCGCGGGCAACGATTATTTTGACGGCGGCGCAGGCGTTGATACCGCGCGCTTCGGCGAATTCGTGCACAACTACACATTCGATTTTTCAACGCCGCTGACTCTGATTTCCATGCACACCAACCCGATGTTCAGCGTGAATTACGGTACGGATACATGGTTCAATTTTGAATTTTTCTCCTTCAGCGACGGCACGTTCACCCTGGCCGAATTGCAGGATTTCCTGCACCCCGCCCTTCCCACGATCGACCTGACGTTCGGCGGCGCCTATACCTATCATTCTCAATCCGCCGAAGATAAAATCCTGACCGGCGCGGATTTCGGGATGGCCGCAGGCGATTACGTCGATGTGCTGCGCGATTCATCCGGCCTGACCGTCACCTATCTGAACTCCCTGGCCCCTCATACCTTACAGGTGAACGGCAGCGGCGATAACGACGCCATAACCGTCAACGGCCTCGGCGCCGGCTTTACCGTCACTGTCGATGGCGGAAGCGGAAATGACACGATTGCCGCAAACAACTTCGCAACCGCCACGCTGACGGGCGGCGATGGAAACGACACATTGTCTTTCATCAACGCCTCATCCGCCGTCAACATATCGCTCGCGATCACAGGCGCGCAGAATGCAGGTACCGGTACCTATACCATCATAGGCTTCGAAAACCTGACCGGCTCCGCTTTCGGCGATACATTATACGGCAACGCAGGCGCGAATATTTTCAAGGGCGATGCCGGGAACGATACCTATAACTGGGGCGCGGGCAGCGGCAACGATTCCATTCTGGACAGCAGCGGCGCCGATAAAATCCTGATCTCCGGCCTGGCCGCCGAGCAGCTTTCCTTCACGGCGGATGGCGCCAACCTTGTCATCCGCTCTTTGTTATCCGCGTCGGACAGCCTGACCCTTCTGAACCAGCTTGATCCGTCCGCCCCCATGGTCGAAAGCCTGCAATTCGCCAGCGGCTTTACTCTCGCGCTGACGGATTTCAGCCACTGGAAATTCGGAACGTCCGGCGTCAACGCTATGTATGGCGACACCATCGCCGGATATAAGGACGTGATGTTCGGCGGCGACGGCAACGATTCCATGAAGGGCTATAACGGCGACGACACCCTCTCCGGCGATGCCGGGAACGACAAACTGTATGGCGGCAACGGCAACGACATCCTGGACGGCGGGTCGGGCAACGACACGCTCTATGGCGAAGCCGGAAACGACCTGATGTATGGCGGCGGCGGCAACGACATATTCGACGGCGGCGCGGGCGACGATACTGTCTCCTATATCGGCTATACCGGCGCGATCACCGTCCTCACCACTGCGACCGGATACACTGTGCAGCACGGCCTGTTCACGGATACGCTGACCGGCATCGAACACATTCTCCTGCCCGCCGCCCCCGCGCCTGAAAACAATATCTACACCTGGGGCGCCGGTTCCGGATCTGTCATCATCAACGACAATGGCGGCAATGACCGCATCGCCATCGCCGGCCTTATGCCTGAAAACCTGGTCTTTACGGTTTCCGGCAACGATATGGCGATTACATCCTCGCTTTCACCGTCGGACAGCCTGACCGTCACGGGGCAATTTTCAACCAGCGGCGTGCAGCGTATCGAACAAATCAGCTTTGCCGACGGGTTCACCGTTTCCCTGACCGATTACAGCCACTGGAAAACCGGCACGTCTGGCGTCGATGCCCTCTATGGCGACACGACGGCGGGTTACAATGATGTGATGTTCGGCGGCGGCGGCAATGACTCCCTGAAGGGCTATAACGGCGACGACGTTATCTCCGGCGATGCCGGCAATGATAAACTCTATGGCGGTAACGGCAGCGACACGCTGCATGGCGGCTCCGGCGCCGATACGCTGTACGGCGAGGCTGGCAAAGACATATTGTTCGGCGGCGCGGGCGCGGATACGCTGACAGGCGGATCGGGCGCGGACCGCTTCGTATTCGACCCGTCTACAGCCGCCAGCGACACCATCACCGATTTTTCCGCGACGGAAGATATCCTCGACTTCTCCCATCTGGTCGCCGGTTATGACCCGCTGACCAGCGCCATCGCCGATTTCGTCCAGATCACCGACAGCGGCGCGAACAGCATCGTCAAGGTCGATATCGACGGCGCTGGCACCACCTACGGCTGGACCCAGGTGGCGACCCTGACAGGCGTCACCGGCCTGACCGACGAACAGGCGCTGATGGCGGCCGGGCATTTAACGGCTTGAAATCCATTCCGAACAAAGCCTCAACCTCAATTTTTTTAATTTATTTCTATAATTTAGTACAGCCCGTGGAAAATCGTAAAAATGTGATGGTTGCTTTTCCCTAAAGCGATTATAGTATCGGGTAACTCATATATATAAGAACAGGACTTTCGCCATGGCGAGAAAACCGGCCAATAATCCGGGCATGCGACGTGAATTCGTGATCCATGATCGCGACCGCGAACCGCTGGATCTTGAAAACCCGCTGGATGAGCCGGCCATGCGCGAAACCTCCTGGGAAGACGATATCCCGAAAAACGAAATTCTCCAGCTTCTGGCCAAGATTGGCCAGCGCCTGCAAAAAAGCGAGGAAGAACGCGCCAGGCTGAACAAGGCCCTGTCCGAATACCGCGACATGGTCGACGCGCTGGAAAGCAAAAGCGAGCAAAGCGAAAAAATCTTCCTGACGCTGCAGGACAAGCTGGCGAAACAGGAAAGCGCGGAGGAAAATCTCCGCCGCCGCCAGGACGAACTGGAGCAAAAAGCGAAAGAACAGGCCGAACGCATTGAAAAGGCTGCCGCCCTCGCTGATAAAATCGAAGAAGCGATGGAACAGCAGGCGCGCCTGAAAAACCGCCTGGATAAGATCACACAGGACAAGGCGCGTTTCATCCGCAAGCTGGAACGGATCGAAGAAACTGTTGCCGAAACGCAGACAGCCCTGCAATCGAAAGCCATGGTGCTGCTGACCGAGCAGGGCAGCGCCAAAACGCCGGGCCTGCTCTCCGATCTTCTACCCTCCCGCGGCGATGCCGCCATTGCCGCCGAACCCCGCGAACGCGTTTACGCTTTCCCGTGGCAGGACGCGCTGGAAGGCCGCAGCGGAATGATTCTCGCCAGCCTGGTCGCGCTGGGCGTCGTCGCCGGCCTCGCCTTTGCAGGCCTGCAGGCAATGAACGCCGCGCCGAAACAAACGCCGCCCACCGAACAGACGGCATCGTCCGATATCACCGCACCGGTATCTACAGAACAGGCAACCGATGCAACACCATCCAGCTCCATCGACTCCGCAGGCCTGCAACCCACGCCGCGGTTTGAACAGACGCAACCTGCCCCCGCGAAGGATGCAGACTCAATGACGGAGGGCGAACGCCTCCAGCAATTCGAACAAAACCCGGATGAACTGGCCGCCGCCCTCAACAATATCGAACCCGGCAGCACACCGGAACCTGCGGCTGCCGCAGCAGAAGAACCGGAACCGCCCAAGGCTGAAGTCAAACCGGAACCCGCCCCTCCCGTAAAACAGGTCGAAGCAAAACCCGCGCCTGAACCCGCGCCGAAAGCCGAAGCGGCCAAAGCGCCGGAAAAACCAGCGCCCGTACAGGCTGACCAGGCCGCGCCCGCCGATAGCAGCTTTGATGTCGCAGCCTTTGTCGCGTCGCAGGCGCCCAAGGGCGCGCTGACCGATCGCCTGAAACCCGATCCCGCTCTGCCCGATGCCGCGAAGAAGGTCGAGCAGCAGGCGTTTAACGGCGTGCCGGAAGCCCAGCACGATCTCGCCGCCATCTACACATCTGGCCGCAACAACGTGGCGGTGGATTACACTAAGGCCGCTGCATGGTTTCTGGAAGCTGCCACGCACAACATCGCCAATGCGCAATATAATCTCGGCGTTCTTTATCACCAGGGCATGGGCGTGACGAAAGATACGGAACTCGCCTTTAACTGGTACCGCGCCGCCGCCGCGCGCAACCATCCGGAAGCGCAATACAATCTCGGCATCGCCCATATCGAAGGTGAAGGCGCGCGCTACGATCCACGCCTCGCCACGCGCTATTTCAAACGCGCCGCGCAGCAGGGCGTGATGGAAGCGTCCTACAATCTCGGCCTGATCTATGAGAATGGTTTGCTCGGCCAGCCGCAACCGAACCAGGCGCTCTACTGGTACCGCACCGCCGCCAACCAGGGCAGCCCCGAAGGCAAGGCCGCGATGAACCAGCTGGCGCGCGGCATGAAACTGTCGCCGCAGCAGATCGATAAAATCTACAACGACGTGAAGGCGACGGAGAAATCCGCGGGTATCGATATCAAAGCCAAGGATATTCCAATCCAGGACCAGACTCTGCCCGCGCCAGAGAAACATGCGGATGCCGCACCGGTTTCATCCTCCGCCACGCCTATGCCCATCTCCAGCGCAACGCCGCCCGCACCGACAGATCCGGTTGTTGTTGCACAAATCCAGGAACAGCTGATCCGCCTCGGCCTGTTCCCCGGCCCGGCCAATGGCGTCATCAACCTCGTCACCGAAGATGCCATCCGCGCCTATCAGCGCCAGAGCGCCCTGCCCCAGGACGGTCGCGCCAGCCAGGCCCTGCTGGTGAACATGCTGTCGAGCGAACTATCCAAACCGAAAAAAACTGCTAGCGTTCGCAAGCCCTCTTCACCGCCCATCCAGCCGGAAGCGTTAAGGCCGGACGATATGGCTGCGCCGGAGACAATGCAGGATTAATTCCATCTAAAAAATTATCGTCATCCCGGCGAAAGCCGGGACCCATACGATATTCCAACCTATCAAACGGCAAACAATTTTTAGCCTTCAGTGAAATTTTAAACCGTGCATGGGTCCCGGCTTTCGCCGGGATGACGTTAAAATATAAAATTCAATACCGCTCCACCCTGTTCAGCATCCCGGCCTTTGCCCACCAGTCGGGATGCTTTTCAGCGATGGATTCCGCGGCAGCGCCTGCATCCTCTTCACTCTCAAACAACCCAAAACACGTCGCCCCGCTCCCGCTCATGCGGGACAGAAGGCATCCGTCGTAGGATTGCAGATCCGCCAGCACGAATGCGATTTCTGGTACGATTGTCACGGCGGCCTCAGTCAGACCGTTGCCGTGCCCTTCCAGCCATGACAGCAACGCGGCGCGATCCAGCCCAGCCGGAACAACCGACGGCATCGCATACGGCCCGCCGAACCGCCCGAACACATCCGGCGTCGGGCAGGCCATACCCGGGTTGACCAGCAGCACGGGCAGTTCCGGCAAATCCTGCACAGGCTCCAATCTTTCCCCCGTCCCCATCATCCGCACCGGGCGGCAGGCGAGGCACACCGGTACATCCGACCCGAGCGATAAAGCCAGCGCATGCAGCCAGGGCAGCGCCAACGGCGTCAGCCCCCATAAATCCATCAATCCCCACATCACCGCTGCCGCATCCGCCGAGCCGCCGCCAATGCCGGACGCCAGCGGCACATTCTTATGCAGCGTGATTTTACAGGCCAGCGGCCGTCCCGCCGCCTCCGCCATGCCATAGGCGGCCTTCACCGCCAGATTGCCCGAGGCGCGGCTGTCATCCAGATCGGCAGGCCCGAAATCCCGCGCGAACGGCCCGGCCACATGAAAGGAAAACCCTGTCCCTGGCTCAATCGTCACCCGGTCGCCGATATCCGCAAACGCCACAAGGGAATCCAGCAGATGATACCCGTTATCCAACCGCCCCGTCACAGCGAGAGACAGGTTGATTTTAACAGGCGCCAGAATGTCGATTTTTTTGTTCATGATATATTTTTATAAAATTAAAGTATTTTCTGATTTAAATCCAATCTCATCATTGTCATCCTCCGGCTTGACCGGAGGATCCATGCGCTGGCTACGCATTTTTCTGAATTTGATTATCCGAACTATTGTATGGATCCTCCGGTCAAGCCGGAGGATGACAAAATATAATTTACCGCGTCACCGGCTCCGCCTTCATCTTTTCTTCTTCGCCCAACCCAGGCCCCGAAGGCGGCGCAGCATTTGCGGCTTTCACTTTCCCCGGCGCGCCGAGTCCGTCTTTTAGCTTCACAGCAATCGCCTCTTTCAACGCCGCGTCATCCGGCCCGGCATTATTACGCGCACGTTCCCATTGGAATTTCGCTTCCAGCTCCCGGCCCACGCGCCAGTAGGCATCGCCCAGATGGTCATTGATCGTGGCGTCATAGGGCAGCAGTTCCACCGCACGCTCCAGATGCGGGATCGATTCATCATACCGCCCCATCATATACATCACCCAGCCGAGCGAGTCCGTGATATACCCGTCCGTGGGCTTCAACGTCACCGCCCGCTGGATCATCTGCAGCGACTGGTCCAGGTTGACTCCCTGATCCGCCCAGCCATATCCCAGATAATTCATCAGATAAGGATTATCCGGACGATAGCTCAGCGCGTCTTTCAGATCCGCCTCCGCCTTGCGCCAGTCGCCTTCGCGCTCATAGGCCATGCCGCGCGCATACAGAAGATACCAGTATTCCTCCGGCACCTTGCCGCCAATATGCGTCGCCGCCTTGTTATAGATTTTCAGCGCGCCGCTATAATCCTCTTCCTGCCGGTATAAATCGCCAATGCGGATCAGGGATTCAACGTCATTGTTGTCGATGAACAGTCGGTTCAGCAGCGCCTTTGCCTCGCCATGCCGCCCGGCCTCGGCCAGCAGTTCGGCGGCGTGGCGCTGCGATGCCATATAGGACGGATTGTCCTTCGGCACATCCTTGAAATACTGGATCGCCTCATCATACCGCCCATTGCGCGCCAGCGTATCGCCCAGAAGCAGTTTCGCGTCGATCATGTCCGGCTTCAGGGCCAGCGCCATTTCCGCGAAGATCTTGGCGCTGGTATCGCTGTATTCCTGATACAGCACGAATGCCATGTCATACATGGCCAGCGCCGCGCCTTCGACCGGAGTCTTGATCTGCAGCGGCATCAGCATCGGCTTGATGCTGCCGTCATTTTTTTTCAGCGCGTCGATTTTTTTGATCAGCGCCATGTTCTTGCCCGTCTGGGTCAAAACGCCGTTATAAACAGCCAGCGCATCGTCGTTTTCGCCCAAGGCGGCCAGCAAATCGCCCGCGCGTTCGGCGTCATAGGTGCCAAGCCCGCCGGACTCGATAATCCGCTTCGTAAACTGCTTCGCCTTCTCCGGCTGATTCAGCATCAGCGCCATGCAGGCGCCGTGATACAGATGGATCGTCGTATCGTTGAATCCGGCCGTGTCCAGCTTGCCCTGCCCCGCCTTCACCCAACCATAGACCAGCGGCTTGATAAAGGATGTCAGATCGCCGTCCGGCATGATTTTCAGATATGTTTCTGCCTGGGCCGCATCGTTCTGCGCCAGCGCGTTGACGGACAGCACCAGCAGCGCCAGCCCGTTCTTCGGCTCGGCCTTCAAAACGGTCTGCGCCCGTTCCGCCGCGCGTTTCATATCGCCCGACCCAACCGCCAGGATCATCGACCGCTTCAAAAGATCGGCATTCCCCATATCCCCTTTCAGCACGCGGTCCAGAAAACCGTTGGCGGTTTCCCAGTCATATTGCGATTGCGCGAAATGGCTGGACAGGAAATCGCCGGACGGCGTCCGCGCTTCGCGTCCCATCACCTCAATGACATCCTGCGGCATGCCGTCGGCGTTCTTCGCCTCTTCCTTCCCGGATTTGTCGGAGCATCCGGTCAGCATGGCGCCTGCCATCAGAGTCAGGATCAATGTGCGTAAAACTTTAACCTTCATATCCGCTCGCAATTGTTTCGTTCCAATCTCTCCGTCGCCATCCCGGCGAAAGCCGGGATCGGGTGACGATTACCCAACTCGGTCCCGGCTTTCGCCGGGATGACAACAGTATCACATATTCGTATAATTCGGACCACCGCCGCCCTGCGGCACGGTCCAGACGATATTTTGCGACGGGTCTTTGATATCGCATGTCTTGCAATGCACGCAGTTCTGCGCATTGATCACGAATTTCGGCTCGCCCTGCTCCTCCACCACTTCATACACGCCCGCAGGGCAATATCGTTGCGCCGGTTCCGCGTATACTGGCAGGTTGAATTCAATCGGGATCGCCGGATCTTTCAGCTTCAGATGGCTCGGTTGGTTTTCCGCATGCATCGTGCCGGACAGGCGCACGGAGCTTAAACGGTCAAACGTCAACTCGCCATCCGGTTTCGGATACTGGATCGGTGTCGCTTCATCCGCTTTTTTCAACTGCGCATGGTCGGCATGGTTTTTCAGCGTGAAAGGCAGCATCCATCCGCCAATGGTCTGGAACGCGGCATTCGCCAGGCCAACCCACAATCCCCATTTGAACCCGGGGCGGATATTGCGCACGCGATACAGTTCCGGCCACAGCCAGGATTGTTTCAGGCGGTCCGTATACGCCGTGCATTCCACGCCGCGATTGTCCTCGCCCAGCCAGTCAACCACAGCCTCCGCCGCGACCATGCCGGATTTCATCGCCATATGCGTGCCCTTGATCTTCGGCACGTTCAGCGTCCCGGCGGAATCCCCGGCCAGCAGACCGCCCGGGAAGGTCAGCTTCGGCAGCGACTGATACCCGCCTTCCGCCAGCGCCCGCGCGCCGTAGGATATGCGCCGCCCGCCGGTCAGGATGTCGCGGATTGCCGGATGGGTCTTGAACCGCTGCATCTCCTCGAACGGCGACAGATACGGGTTTTTGTAATCGAGGCCGACGACCAACCCGATCGACACCTGGTTGTTGTCGAGGTGATAGACCCACGACCCGCCATAGGTCTGCGAATCCAGCGGCCAGCCCACGGTATGAATGCTGCGCCCCTGGTGATGCTTTTCCGGCAGGACTTCCCAAATTTCTTTCACGCCCAGCGCATAGGTCTGCGGATCGCTGTCTTTCCGCAAGCCAAACCGGTTGATCAGCGATTTCGCGAGCGAGCCATGGCAGCCTTCGGTGATGATCGTCTGCTTCGCATGGATTTCAATGCCGGGTTCAAACTGCGGCGTCTTCTCCCCGTGCTTGCCCACGCCCATATCGCAGGTCGCGACGCCCATCACCGCGCCGTCGGCGTTGTACAACACGTCCGAAACCGAAAATCCCGGATAAATCTCAACGCCCAAAGCTTCCGCCTGCTGCCCCAGCCACTGGCACAGATTGCCGAGGCTGCCTAGGTAATTGCCGTGATTGATCATCTGCGGCGGCGTCGGCAGGCGGATCGCTTTTTTCTTGGTCAGGAACAGGAATTTGTCTTCCGTGGATGCGACTGTCAGCGGCGCGCCCTTGTCCTTCCAGTCGGGAAACAATTCTTTCAATGCTCTTGGCTCGATACACGCGCCGGACAGGATATGCGCCCCGACCCGCGAACCTTTTTCCAGGACACACAGAGTCATATCCCGCCCTTTTTCCGCCGCCAGCTGTTTCATGCGGATGGCGCAGGCCAGCCCCGCCGGCCCGGCGCCGACGATCACTGCATCATATTCCATGACATGCCTGTCAGGGCGGATTGGTTGTGGCATATAGTGAGACTCTCAATCTTGCTCCCGCCAACTCTATCCTATAAGCATGGATAATCAAGACGTGGGCGGATGAAGCGAAGGGGTTGCTGGCAACTACTTCCTCTCCCCTCCGGGGAGAACTTACCCCCCCCCTGTCCGCCGTAGCCTTGGCGAAGGCGGATCACCCTAACCCTCTCCCCGGAGGGGAGAGGGAATTACTCTCCTCCCCCGAAATCCGCGCTGAGGCCGCCCGCCTCGCCCAATCCGCCCAGACCCTCGACGACCTCCGCGCGGCCATCGCCGCCTTTGACGGCATCACCCTGAAAAAAACCGCCACCAACCTCGTCTTCTGCGACGGCAACCCTGCCGCATCCGTCATGCTGGTCGGCGAGGCGCCGGGGGCGGATGAAGACCGGATGGGCAAACCGTTCGTGGGCGTCTCCGGCCAGCTGCTCGACCGCATGCTCGCCTTTATCGGCCTCGACCGGACGGTCGAGGACCCGGCCCAATCCCTTTATATCTCCAACATCCTGAACTGGCGCCCCCCCGGCAACCGCACCCCCACCGCGGCGGAGATCGAGGCCAGCCTGCCCTTTATCGAGCGCCATATCGCCCTGGTCCGCCCCAAAGTCCTGATCTTCGCGGGCACGGTCGCGGCGCAGGCCTTACTGGGCAGGACCGAAAGCATCTCCAAGCTGCGCGGCCGTTTGCAGGATTACATGCCCCGCACCGAAGGCATCGCCACTGAACTGTTCAAGATCCCGGCTTTGGCCACCTATCACCCCGCCTACCTCCTCCGCACCCCGTCCCAGAAGCGCGCGGTGTGGAATGATCTGCTGACCCTGCGCGAATATCTGGACTCTTTCTAACACCACCCGTCGTCATCCCGGCGAAGGCCGGGATCCATACACTCTTTCAACATCACAGACGGCATGTCATGTCATAGAGCGCGCCCTATGACAGTTATCGCCTTTCGGTCCTGGCCGCACTCTCGCATGGATCCCGGCCTTCGCCGGGATGACGGCAAATGGGGTCGAATTATTAAGAATCTACCCAAAAAATCCCAGTCTTAACCCTTTCAAACCGCAAATCTTAGCAAATTCAACCCATTGAAAAACAACACCATTCCCCCAAACCCACCCCCTAATTTTGACTCTTCCCCCCATATCGGCTATTGAATAGGGCATTATGCACAGCCATACGCATACCCGTAGAGCCAGAGGCGGCCTTTTGATTTGCGCCCTGGTGATCATGGAAATAGGCGCAATGACCGGCAGCAGGGCAATGGCCCTCCCCGTGTCAGACGGCTCCGCTATAGCCCCGCCCGTTCCGAAAGCCAAACCTGCCATGCCCGCCATGAAGGTCATGTCGGATGATTCCGTGCTGCTGTACCGCAAGATTTTCATGTACCAGGCGGCGGGCGATATCAAGACCGCCGACGCCATCCTGAAGAAGCTGACCGATACCCGCCTGCGCGGCGCGGTGCTGTTCCAGCGCTATATCCACCCGACCGCCTATCGTCCGAAATTCGAGGAGCTGAAGGACTGGCTGGCGAAATATAACGACCAGCCGGGGGCCGACCGCATCTTCCGCATGGCGCAGAACCGCGCCCCGAAAAACTTCAAGGGCACCCTGCCCCAGGCCGCCCATACCGTCTGGACACCCGGCCTGATGGCGGCCCTGTCCGACCAGGGCAAGATCTACACGCCGTCGAAAGACCGCTCTACCGAACAGACCGCCGCGATCCAGGCGCTGAAGAAAACAATCCGCACCAATATCCGCTCCGGCAATCCCGAGCCCGCGCTGGCCGCGCTTGAAAAAGATGAAGCCGTCAAATGGATGGACAATGCCGAATACGACCAGCTGCGCGGTGAAATCGCGAAGGGCTTCCTCGACGCGGGCAAATTGTCCAAGGCGAAAAGCCTGGCCGCCGCCAGCGTGAAACGCTCTGGCGCCGACGCGCCGGATGCCGGATGGATCGGCGGGCTGGTGGCATGGCGCCAGAAGGATTACAAATCCGCCGCGAAACTGTTCGAATACGCCGCCGTCTCGCCCTACAGCTCCAAATGGATGGCCTCCGCTGGCGCTTACTGGGCATCGCGCGCCGCCATGCGGAACGGTGACGCGGCGAAGGTGCGCCCGCTGCTGGAACGCGCCGCCGAACACCCGCGCACCTTCTACGGCATGCTGGCGACCCGTGCGCTGGGCTGGGATTTTGATTTCGACTGGTCCGTGCCTGCCTATGACCCGACGCATAAGGCCTTGCTGTCCCCTATTCCCGCCTTCCAGCGCGCCGATGCGCTTGTCTCCATCGGCCAGTATTCGCTGGCGGAGGCAGAGCTTCGCGCCATCGATCCCGGCCAGGATAAAAACCTGCAGGTCGCGCTGATGGCCTATGCCAGCCATGCGGGCCTGCCCGGCCTCGCCATGCGCCTTGCTGAAAACTACACGCGCCCCGAAGGCGGCCTTTACGACGCCGCGCTCTATCCTTTATCCCCCTGGAAGCCGTCAGGCGGTTATCGCGTGGATGAGGCGCTGGTCGATGCATTAATCCGCCAGGAATCGCGTTTCAACCCCAATGCGCAGAGCAACAGCGGCGCGTCCGGCCTCATGCAGTTGATGCCCGCCACCGCCAGCTATGTGTCCGGCGCGGCCTATGAAGCCGACCTTGCAGGCCGCCACGCGCTGAAAGACCCGCAGACCAATGTCGATATCGGGCAACGTTACGTCGAGAATTTGCTGGGCGCGGATCCGGTCAATGCCGAACTGATGTCCCTGCTGATCGCCTATAACGCAGGCCCCGGCTCCCTCGCCAAATGGAAGCAGCAATATGCTGACACATTAAACGACCCGCTGCTGTTCATCGAAACCATCCCGCTGCCTGAAACCCGCGGCTATGTCGAACGCGTGATGGCCAATTACTGGATCTACCGCATCCGCCTCGGCCACCCGCCCGCATCCCTCGACGAAGTCGCCGAAGGCCGCTGGGCCTTCTACAACAAACCCGACCCGATCCGCAGGACGGAACGCGCGCGGTTGCTGTATACGCTGCTGGCGGGCAACTGATTTCTCTTATTCATTCTCTTAGACTGATCGAAACCAAGGACAAGGGACTTGGCATTCCGGGATTTTCATGCCTGAAAATTTTCTTAAAGCGTTTTCGACATAAACTGACGGAACGGCTGTTGAAACTTTTCTGCTTTTAGCAAATCTTGCCGCTCCGTGTCTGCGGCATCGGCATAAGCCCGTAATGCTTTAACGTCATGCTCCCGCGCATAACCTTCCACTGCGCCGATAAGAGCGCCGAAAACTTTTTTATCACTGGCCTCCAGATTGAACATATGACACAGGTTTCGTTGTACACGGTCAGCCTGCGTACCGACCTCAATTTCAGCATGCGCAAAACCTTTGACGACGCCGTTCTCTTTGGCAAGAATGATCGCTTCGCCGGGCGTGGCGATCGCTTTATCAAAAGCCGCCCTGTCCATTGTGTGCAGGCCCGTATCGTCAAAATATCCCCTTATCGGAATGGCAGATTTTTTTGCGGATGCCGCCATCTGTTCAATGGCGGGCCAGTCAGCTGCGCTGGCAAAGGCAAGCTGTAAATTTGAAGGAAGTTTTTTTTCTGCGGGCGTCCTGTCCAGTATTTTATCGTATGCCCTGTCGACTACTTTATAACCGATATCTTCGTACATTCCGCGAGCTGGATTGTTTATCATCACATCCAGAGCTGAATCGACAAAACCTTCTGCTTTCATCCGGGTTTCGTATTCATTCATAAGGGCAGCGCCAATGCCCTTCCCCCTGAATTCCTTATTAACCGAGAATTGCTCTATCTGGGGGAGGGGCCGCGTTGTCCCGTCTTCATTGGCAAAAAAACCGGATGCCTTGTGGCAAAGAATGCCCGCCATTTTACCATCGACTTCTGCGATAATGATTCCTGAACCTTTTTCATCGGCCAGATAGCTATCATACCGTTCACGACTGAAATAATCTTCTGATTTGAACTCTTTTATAAATTCATCAGCGCCCGTGGATATGTCGGAATAGAACCTTTGGGGTTCCGCATAAAGGAAGGCTACCTGTTCATAGTCAGCTGGCGTTGCATTTCGGAGTGACATTTTCATCATCTTATTAGAAATCAATTTTATTAAGATTTTATTAAAACAATCAGATCTTTTTTTGGGGAATCGAGTTTCAGATTTATACGCTGCTGGCCGGGAATTGATCTTTTAATCTTAATTGTCATCCCCGCCTTCACCGGGACGACAAAGTGATCTTAAAACCATGAAAAATATCTTCGCCGAACTCCGCGCCCTGCCTCACAAAGCCGATGGCGATCTCTACGCACTGGACGGACAAGCATCAACCATGCTTTGGCGCTCGACCTCCGGCCGAAATCGCTGCGGCATAAAAATCTTTATCAGTCCTCTTGAAATCACCGAGCCGGACACTATTTCAAGTGTATTGAAGCGGGCCGGGCCCCTCTGGCGTTAGATGCTTACTGATTTTCTAGCGTGATGTCGGACCGCATCGGGAGATTTTCCCGGTGTTGGTTTTGCATGGCCCCTTGCCACTGACACCGGAAATCTCCTGAAAACGTCAACAGTTGAAGGAGAAAACCATGTCAGCCAGACTTTTCCAGTCGCTTTTATACAAATCCGCACAGCTTGATGAAACGATAGAGCGGGAGCATAAACGCCCTCTGCCCGACCGTTTCCGCCTGCTCAGGCTTAAAAAACTGCGCCTTGCGATCAAGGACAGGCTGCAGCGCCTGATCCTGGACCGCCAGTCCGCGCGGCTGGTGCCCGTGCGCGTCCGTTCCCGCCATTTCAAGATTGTTTAAGGAGACGACCATGCCCTTACTCACCTCCCCCATAGACGGATCACCCATGCGGCAGATCAACCGCTACGGCATCGAAATCGACGTCTGCCCGTCCTCGGGCGGCATATGGCTCGACCGCGGCGAGCTGGAAAAGCTGATGACGCTCCTGAAAGAGGAGTCGTCCTATGATCCACTGCCCATGCCGCCCCGTAAAAGGGACGAACGGCTTGGCCGCTATGATGACGATGATGACGACGACAGGCGTGGTTATGGCGGATATCGCGGCGGCTATAAGAAGAAAGGAAAGATGTCAAAGATCATGGATATCTTCGATTTTTGAAAACGCGTGCCTTTCGCAACCTCATTGTCATCCCGGCGCAAGCCGGGACCGGGTGATCATTGCCCAACCCGGTCCCGGCGTGCGCCGGGATGTCAAATAAACACAAAGAGGAATGTAAAAATGAACATCATGAAGACAGCCATCCTTCTCGCAGGCCTGACCGCCCTGTTCGGCTGGGCCGGATGGGCGATTGGCGGGCAATCCGGGATGATGATCGCCTTTGCCGTCGCAGCGGCGATGAATGTCGGGTCCTACTGGTTCTCCGACAAGGTCGTGCTGAAAATGTACGGCGCGCAGCCGGTCGATCACGGCCCGCTTTACCAGATGGTCGAAGGCCTGGCCGCGCGCGCGAACCTGCCGATGCCGCGTGTCTACATCATCGACAATCCACAGCCCAATGCCTTCGCCACCGGGCGCAATCCCGCCAACGCCGCCGTCGCGGTCAATACCGGCCTGATGCATATCCTGAACGAGCGGGAGCTTGCGGGCGTGGTCGCGCATGAACTCGCGCATATCAAAAACCGCGACACGCTGACCATGACCGTGACGGCCACCGTCGCGGGCGCGCTATCCATGCTGGCGAATTTCGGCATGCTGTTCGCGGGCGGCCATAACCAGAACGGCGAACGCCAGGGTGCGAACCCCGTCGTTGCCATGGCCATCATGATCCTCGCCCCCATCGCCGCCATGCTGGTGCAGATGGCGATTTCCCGCACGCGGGAATATAGCGCGGACAAATTAGGTGCAGCCATCTGCGGCGACCCCATGGCCCTGGCCTCCGCCCTGCGCAAGCTGGACATGACCGCACACCGAGTCAATAACCCGGTAGCCGAAGAAAATCCGGCTACCGCCCATATGTTCATCATCAACCCCCTGCATGCAGGCGGCATGGACAACCTGTTCTCCACCCACCCTAAAACTGAAAACCGCATTGCCGCGCTAGAGGCGTTAAGGGCGGGGCCGTGGGGCTAGAAATATTTTAAACCCGAAAATTTTTATAAAGAAAATGTCACAAGCCGGGCATTCTGTTCGGATACAATCCCGTAGACTGGTCTTTCTCTGCTGCTCAAGTTGTTCTGTACATATGCAATGTCGTCATCCGTTAAATAGGATTGTCTATTTAAATAGGAATGTCCGTCGATTACGGCGATTTGCTTTAAAAATGCAGGCTGGCTGTAAGGACTGGATGCGATCAATTCCGGTAATGTTTCAATTATTTCAGCAGAAGGTTGATATAGACAAACCCATTTTTCCTCATAAGGTTTAAGATAATTTGGCTCTGAGAAAATACCAAAAACAATTGAAGCCAGATCTTTTTGCGCATCATCTTCATTGCAGCCTTGTTCTGCAACGTAAGCTTCATATTCTTCAATAAGGTTTAAACCATAATCTGAATTCCAGAAGGAAGTCAAAACTCCACAACGATTTAAAACATAGGCACACATACCCTCAAAGGCATAAGCATCTGCTTCCATCACAAGAGTTAGAACAAGTCTATCAACACTATTTTTATAAGTATCTTGATAAAGATGTCCAAACATATGCATTTGCCAAAAATGTCTTAATTCATGCGCCAATGAAACGCATTGATCGCCTATATTGTCCTCCGTTGCATTGATTAAATAGATATCAAGGCCACTTATCTGTGCGGCGCAACCATTCTCACTATCCCTATGCATTAAGTGAACGCGAATACCTTCTTTTTCGGCGAGATCCAAAAGCGATTTAGCTTCAGGGCATAACGAGAGTGTTTGTTTTATTTTATCCAGAAGAGGCGCGTCCGGTTTTTCTTCCAGCATTGACGCTGAATTAAATTTATCTGTCAGAAAGGAAAATCCCTCGTTTAAGTATGGATAGCGTAAGGGAGAAAGCGCTTTATAAAGATCGTCACAGTCTTTCTCTTCAAGTTTTTTGCTTAAAAAACCAGCCTCTTCGTCGTTCATGAAAATCATGGCCGCTTTTAATTCAGCATGCTTATCCGCCTTGAACCGATTGAGACTGTCGACTGTCTCTTGCAAATATTGAATGAAATAGGGCGGGCGCGGCTGACAATATTCCAGTTCAAGCCACGCTTTATGTGCTTTCTCGAATGCATCGCGCCGATCAATCTGGGCCTGCCGATAGACGCCGTTATCCTTGGGCAGACAATTCCAGGCCAGCAACTTCAGGCACTGGGTTACGTCTGGCCATGACGATCCGTCCCTGATCGTTCTGATGTCGGCACCACTGGCGATGGGCCGGGCGCGTAAGGACGGCATCCATGACTGAACGACCGGCGGCCAGAATATCTGCAAAAGATCGTTACGCTCTTCGTCGGTAAGAAAATTGTATTCCGGGTTGCCGGAAGGGCTGCGGAAGGGATAGGCCTCATAATCCGGCAGATAGGTTTCATTATGAACAGCGCGAGCCTGTTTATACTCACCTTGCACTTCGGCCAGCTTGGCCTCCACGGCAGATAGAAGGCTGTCGACATTATACGGCTTGTACTTTTGCTCCGTCATGGGCTATCTTTATCGGCTAAATTGTTATGTAATATAACGACTTTATGTGATTAATGCAAATATTAATAATCACTTGCCCCATAAAATTAATAAATATGTAAATTTGACAAAGGCTAGTCAATATGCTATTTTCATTTTCGATAACACAACCAAAAGGAAACAAAATGTCTGATCAAGCAAACTTGGCCCGCCGGCTTTCTGAACGAGTGACGGACGGGCAATACGCCCGTGATATCGGTTATGGCGTTTTTGAGCCGACTGTATATGTGGAACCACCATCTATCCGCGATGAGCCAACATGGCCCAAAGCACCGGTGACTTCGGCCAATACCAAGGCTACTAAGCCATCCGCCCCCCAACCTTGATAATCCCTTAAAAAGCCAGCGATCCGTGCTTTGGTTAAAGCCTGGATCGCTGGTTTTTTTATTACCGGCCCAACCCATTTCCAAAGATGACAAATACCTGTTTTCCATGCTTAATAAGGGCGAACCTTTAAGCGAGCATGCGAACCCATGAAAACCGTCAACGATATCCGTTCCGAATTTATCAGCTACTACGTGAAGCAGGGCCACGCCCATGTGCAATCCGCGCCGCTGGTGCCGCAAAACGATCCGACGCTGATGTTCACGTCTGCGGGCATGGTGCCGTTCAAGGATATTTTCACAGGCAAGGAAAAACGCGCCTATACCCGCGCGACGACGGCGCAGAAATGCCTGCGCGCGGGCGGCAAGCATAACGACCTGGACAATGTCGGCTACACCGCCCGCCATCTGACCTTCTTCGAAATGATGGGCAATTTTTCCTTCGGCGATTATTTCAAAAGCGACGCCATCCCCTTCGCCTGGGAACTGGTCACCAAAAATTTCGGGCTGGATAAATCGAAACTGCTGGTCACCGTCTATCATACGGATGATGAGGCCGCATCCATCTGGAAAAAAGTCGCGGGCTTTTCCGACGACCGCATCATCCGCATCAAGACCAACGACAATTTCTGGATGATGGGCGATACCGGCCCCTGCGGCCCCTGCTCCGAAATTTTCTACGACAAGGGCGAGCATATCGCGGGCGGCCCTCCGGGATCGCCGGACGAAGACGGCGACCGCTTTCTTGAATTCTACAACCTCGTCTTCATGCAGTTCGAGCAGGAGCCGGATGGGCAAGGCGGGCACAAGCGCGCGCCCCTGCCGAAACCCTCCATCGATACAGGCCTCGGCCTCGAACGTATGGCGACGCTGCTGCAGGGCACGGAGTCTGTTTTCGAAATCGACCTGTTCCGCACCATCATCAAAACCACCGAAGAGATGGTGAAGGTGAAGGAAAACCCGTCCCACCGCGTCATCGCCGACCATTTACGCGCATCCTCTTTCATGCTGGCCGATGGCGTGATGCCGTCTAACGAGGGCCGCGGCTACGTCCTGCGCCGGATCATGCGCCGCGGCATGCGTCACGCGCATTTGCTCGGCGCTGTCGAACCGTTGATGTACCGTCTGGTGCCGACATTGATCGCACTGATGGGTGATGCCTATCCGGAATTGAAACGCGCCCAGGCGCTGATCACCGAAACGCTGAAAAACGAAGAAGTGCGTTTCAAGAAAACCCTCGATCGCGGCCTCAAACTTCTGGATGAGGAAACCGCGTCGTTAAAATCAGGCCAGTCCCTGTCCGGCGACACGGCGTTCAAACTCTACGACACGTTCGGCTTCCCGGTCGACCTGACCGCCGACGCCCTGCGCGCAAAAAACATGAGCGTCGATATGGCAGGCTTCGAGGCCGCCATGGACAAACAGAAACAAACCGCGCGCGCCAGTTGGGCGGGTACGGGCGACGCCACCAACGAAAAACTGTGGTTCGACGTTCTGGATGAAACCGGCCCGACCGAATTCTTAGGGTATGAGACCGAACGCGCGGAAGGCAAGATTCTCACCCTCCTCTCCTGTCATCCCGGCGAAAGCCGGGACCGGGTTGGGTCTTCATCCCCCGATCCCGGCTTTCGCCGGGATGTCAAATTTGGAACTGGCCAAACCGGGGTCATCCTAGTCAACCAGACGCCGTTCTATGCCGAATCCGGCGGCCAGACCGGCGATACAGGCATCATTATCGGTCCGAACGGCGAAGGCCAAGTGACCGACACGCTGAAAAAAGCGGGCAAGGTCTTCGCCCATGCCGTCACCGTGACCAAGGGCAGTTTCAAGACAGGCGAAGGCATCGAACTGAAAGTCGACCATGCCCGCCGCTCCAATATCCGCGCCCATCATTCCGTCACGCATCTTCTGCACGAAGCCCTGCGCCGCACGCTCGGCGACCATGTCGCGCAGAAAGGCAGCTTGCAGACGAATGAGCGCACGCGCTTCGACTTTGCGCAGCCGAATGCGATTACGCCTGAGCAGTTGAAAACCATCGAGGCCGAGGTCAATCAGGAAATCCTGGCCAATACCTCGGTCGAAACACGCGTCATGAGCATCGACGAAGCGATGGAAACCGGCGCCCGCGCTTTGTTCGGCGAAAAATACGGCGATGAAGTGCGCGTGGTCGCCATGGGCACGAAACCGGACGGCGCGAATAAAGTCTATTCCGTCGAACTCTGCGGCGGCACCCATGTCGGGCGCACGGGCGAAATCGGCCTGTTCAAGATTATCGGCGACTCCGCCGTCTCCGCCGGCGTACGCCGTGTCGAAGGCCTTGCGGGCAATGCCGCGCTCGAATACCTGAACGCGCAGGAACAAAAGCTGAAAAGCGCCGCCGATATCCTGAAGACAACACCGTCTGATTTGCCGGAGCGCATCAAAGCCCTGCAGGATCAGAACCGCAAGCTGGAACAGGAAC
The DNA here is from genome assembly GCA_044220535.1 of Alphaproteobacteria bacterium. Lineage (GTDB taxonomy): Bacteria > Pseudomonadota > Alphaproteobacteria > Micavibrionales > Micavibrionaceae > JBDHTS01. Next base: position 42,068 of record JBGAQU010000003.1, read on the forward strand.
TCTCCAGCCTCCGGCGCCAGATGGCGACCGGCTCCAGCGCGTCCTCCGCATCAGACTTTAAAGACATTGGCGGCGTGAAATTCGCGGGCAAAGTCCTGGAAGGCTTCCCCGCGAAAGACCTGAAGCCGATGGTCGATGACTTAAAGAAAAAACTCGGCTCCGGCGTCGTCACGCTGATCGCGACCGATGACGGCAAGGCCTCCATCGTTGTCGGCGTCACCGACGACCTCACAGCGAAATACTCCGCTGTCGACCTCGTTAAAACCGGCGTCGAAATCCTCGGCGGCAAGGGCGGCGGCGGCCGCCCCGATATGGCGCAGGGCGGCGGTCCGGACATCAAGGCCGCAAACGATGCGGTCAGCGCGATTGAGAAGGCGCTGGCCTGAGCGACCTCATATTATTCATAAGATAAAAATGCTTGTAAAACTTGATTTACAGGCATTTTACCCATATAAACACGCCACCAAAGAGACTTAGGCTCAAATGACAGAGGACACCATGGCTGCTACAGAACGCACTTTTTCGATCATCAAGCCCGACGCCACCCGCCGCAACCTGACGGGCGCGATCAACGCGCTGATTGAAAAAAACGGCCTGCGCATCGTCGGCCAGAAACGGATCCGCATGTCGAAACAACAGGCGGAAAAATTTTATGAAGTCCACAAGGAACGCCCGTTTTACGGCGAACTGGTTGAATTCATGACATCCGGTCCGGTCGTGGTTCAGGTTCTGGAAGGCGCAAACGCCGTCGCGAAATACCGCGAGGTCATGGGCGCGACCAACCCCGAAAACGCTGCCCCAGGAACCATCCGTAAGGAGCATGCAGAAAATGTCGGCGCGAATTCCGTGCATGGATCCGACAGCGCCGAAAACGCCACCATCGAAATCGCCCAGTTCTTCAAGACCGACGAAATTGTTGGTTAATCGGGGTCATTCCCGCAGCCAGGATTGAACCGCTTCCTGCGACCGCTGCGCGATGGCGGGCAGTCGCGCGCACCATTCGCGCATATCGTTGATGTCGTGGTCGGCCGCGAATTTTTCGATATGGATTGCCGCGTCCGACATCTCCACCAATCCAAAATTCCCGGCCATGCCTTTCAGGTCATGGGCCTGCGATGCGATGTTCTCGGCGCTGGTATGGCTGGTCATGACCGTGACGATTTCATTGATCTTGTCGAACAAACCGTCGACCATTTGCTTCAAGTCGTCCGCGGGCATCGCGCCCTTCAGGCTGGACAAGGCTGCTTCATCGAATGCTTGCTTGGCATCGCCGCTTTTGACTGCCGGCTCTTCATCGCCTTCCAGCGATAGACTGACCGTCATATTCGGCATGGGCGGCAAAACAAGACCGGGTTTCTTTATCCCCTCCTGCTTTACAGGTTCTTCTTTTGGCGGCTCCGGCTTTGCCGCTACAGGTTTCACCTCTGCGGGCGTCGGAACCGGCGTCACGACGCGAACCGCATTGCCTGTGGATGTGGATTCCTCCGGCAATTCAACCGGATTGTCCAGTTTGTTGGCGATGACTTTTTCAATCATGCCTTTCAGGCGTTTCGGGTCCACCGGCTTCACCATGTGGCCGTTCATATTGGCCGTGTAGCACATACGTATTTCGGATTCCTGAGATTTCCCAGTCAGCGCGATGATCGGGGTCGCCGCCTTCTTGCGATCCTTCATTGCGCGAATGGCCTTGGTCGTGCCCATGCCGCTGAGGCCCGGCAGATTGACGTCCATCAGGATCATGTCAAAGCTTTCAGCCGCCACCATCTCCAACGCCTTTTCGCCCGATCCGCACAACGTGATTTTGTGTCCCAGGCGTTGCACGAATTCCTTCAGCAGTTTCTGGTTGATCTCATTATCCTCAACCCCAAGGATATTCAGCGATTTTTCCGGCGCCCCTGCGAAATCGCTTTTCGCCGCGCGGCCATCCACCGCTTCGGCGCTGCCGTTTTCGACAATCAGTGTAAAGAAGAAGATGCTGCCGTGGCCTTCGGTTGAATCGATATGAATCTTTCCGCCCATCGCCTCGATCAGGCGCTGTGAAATTGCAAGGCCCAGGCCTGTGCCGCCGAATTTTCTCGACGTGCTGCTGTCGGCCTGCGCGAATGGATTGAACAGGTTTTTCTGCGCTTCCTTGGAAATGCCGACACCCGTATCTTCCACCGAAAACCGGATGCGATGCACCGTACCGGACCGCGTATCGGCTGTCGGGTCCAGCTTGACGCGCAACGTCACCGAGCCGTTCTGCGTGAATTTGATCGAGTTCCCGGTCAGGTTCAAAAGCACCTGCCGCAGCCTCACGGGATCGCCGATCACATAGCGCGGCACGTTCGCATCCATATCCGCCTTCAGCACCAGCCCTTTGCCGGTCGCATGGCCGGACATCAACGTCACGATGCTGTTGATAATACGGTGCAGGTCGAAATCGATATGCTCCAGTTCCATCTTGCCGCTTTCGATCTTCTCGAAATCGAGAATATCGTTCAGCAGCGACAGCATGGCGTCGCCTGAATCCTGAATGGTCTGCGCGTAATCCAGCTGTTCCTTGTTCAGTTTCGATTCCAGGAGCAGGCGCACCATCCCCATAATGCCCGACATCGGCGTCCGGATCTCATGGCTGATCACGGCCAGGAAGGCGGATTTGGCGCGGTTGGCTTCATCGGCGCCGTCTTTGGCGCGGCGCATTTCCTCGTTTTGCTGAACCTCGCGCTCGCGCATCGAATTCATGACGTCACGCTCGTGCTCGATCAGCCGTTTCAGGCGATTGATTTCCGATGCTTCCTTGGACTGGCGCAACCGCGCGAAACTTTCGGATTCATCGTCCGTTTCCGAAGCTTGCCTTGCCGTCTGGCGCTGCGTTTTAAAGAATTTTGTAATATTGGCCGTCGCGAATAAAATCCCCTGGGGGATGATCGCATACCAGTATGCCGCCACCGTGGATGACGTCACGGGAATGATATCGGACAAGGCCAGCACGCTGCATATCAACCCGGCCAGCATGATCAGCCAGGCAAGGCCGAACTGCCGCGCCCCATATTGCCCCTTATAGGCTTGCGCGAATGACAGCATGGTGAGGAAGGCAAGCCCGCCGATCATGGGCACCACGACACCCAGGATCCTGAACGGCAAATCCGCCGGAAGAAAAAATACGCTGGCCGAAACAGCCATCGCTGAAAGCACTATAAATGCAATCAGGATACGATGCTGCATGGAATCGAAGGATCGTATGTTGAGGAATATCTTGCCGCTGAGCAGTGAAACAATGATAACAGCGCCCAGAAGCAATTGCGGCGCCTGGCCTGCCATAGGGTTTTCCGTGAACAGGGCATTGTTCTGATACTGTAGCAATTCATATTGCAGCAGGTAGTAGGCCAGGAACAACCAGCCGTCGCGTGAACGCCCGAACAGAAGCGCGCCGCCGAACAATCCCAGCATCAACATGGTGAAGCGGCCCAATAACCTGTCCACGCGGTACGGGTTGTTGGCATTGTCCATGAAGGCTTTTTCCATGGTCAGCATCGGGACCAGCGTGACAATATGCCCGGCATGCGGCACGGCATAGATCACAAACACCGACCGCTTGCCCTTGGGCACGTTGACCTTGACCGCGGATCCTGACACCGTGCCGCCGCTGATATACGGATTATCCGCGGCCGATATCGTGTCGAGATAACGCGTGTTGCTTGTATTCTCATAGATGGAAATATCTTTCAGCATGCCGATGCGGCCATCCATGTGCTGGCCAAAGGATAAGATCCAGTTATCCGTCCAGCTGTCGTTCTGGACGACGACGACAATCCAGTGCGGAATGCCCGAAGCCCCCAGATTGATGACATCGCCATTGATCCGCTCACCCTTCTGGCCGGCGTTAAAATTATCGATCAGCGTGCGATAGGAAATGCGCCCGCCCGGATCGGCGGTGACATAGGCATAGGATGAGGCAATAAACTGTTTTTCCTGGTCCTGAAGGGTCAGGGTGCCCGGCAGCTGCGTCTGGGCCCAGGACGGCGACGCTAGAGCCAAAAACAGGAGCGCAGCCGCAATAATCCATAAGCCATTGAATAAACGATGACTTTTAGGACTAAACATCTGGCGGATCGAATGCGGGACGCCCATCATGACTTATAGGACCGCTTGCAATACGGTCCTCTCCAAGCGTCATAATGCCCTTGAAATGGTTACAAAAAGCCTAATGAAACGGCTTCCATGCCACAAAAACCGCAGCCATCAAAATCAGCAGAGCAACAATAGCGATAATGCTGATTTTGCTGAATTCAATAAAATTGCTCCAGAACATCTGTGCATGCTCCAGCTGCTCTCTGTCGACTTCAACCGGCGTGTGATGGTCCATGATGTCCTCCTGGAAAACAAGCGTCTGTTTTTGATACATTTTTTAAGAACGGTTTTCAACTTCTTCTTTTAATTTGCCGGCCACCCTCCGCACCGCCTCCGGATAGGCCAAATGCTCCTGCTCCAGAATGCGCGCCGCCAGGCTGTCTGCTGTATCGCCGGGCAGGATGGGCACACGGCGTTGCAGGATCACCGGACCGGCATCCATTTCCGGGATCACGTAATGCACCGTGCATCCGCTTTCCGCCCGTCCATCCGCCAATGCCCGCGCATGAGTATCCAGACCTTTATAATCCGGCAGCAATGAAGGATGAATATTGATGATGCGATCTGCCCAGCGATCGATAAACCCCGCGCTTAAAATCCGCATAAACCCGGCCAGGCAGACCAGTTCAACACTGTGGCGGCGCAAGACTGCGTCCATGGCATTTTCGAATGCAGTCTTATCCGCATATTGCTTGTGATCGACAATCTCCGTCGCCACGCCTGCGTTTTGCGCAACGGCCAGCCCGCCCGCATCCGTCTTGTTTGAAAGGACGACCGCAATTTCCGCCGGAAAACCGGACTTCGCGCAGGCGTTCAATATCGCCTGCATATTGCTGCCGCGCCCGGAAATCAGGATGCCTAGTTTTATCCTGCGCGGGCCCATGCTTTTTCCCTGTTGGCGACGACGACACGATGACCGTCCGTATGCTTCGCGATGCTGCCGATTACGGACACGCGTTCACCCGAAGCTTCCAGCACACGGCGCAGCCTGTCCGCATCGTCCGGCCTGCAGGCGACGATCATCCCGATGCCGCTATTCAGCGTCAGCGCCATATCGTCATGGCTCAGCCGTCCCGCCTCCGCCAGCCAGCGGAAGACAGGCGGCAGCTCCCATGCGCTGGCGTCAATATGCACGGAAAGACCATCCGGCAGCATGCGATGCGCGTTTTCCAAAAGCCCCCCGCCGGTGATATGCGCCATGCCCAGAATGGCGGGCTTGCCGTCCGCGCCGTTTTCCTTGATAGCCTTCAGGATTGATTTCACGTAAATCCGGGTCGGCGTCAGCAGGAAGGCACCCAGCGTCTTGCCTTCTGAAAACGCCGTTTCCTTATCGTATGAAAACCCCTGCGCGCCCGAAACGATGCGCCGCACCAGCGAAAACCCGTTGGAATGCAGCCCGCTGGAAGCCAGGCCCAGCACCGTGTCGCCTTCGCGGATCGCACTGCCGTCGATCATGCGCGCGCGTTCCACCGCGCCGACGCTGAACCCCGCCAGGTCGTAATCGCCCTTCGCGTACATGCCCGGCATTTCGGCCGTCTCTCCGCCGATCAGGGCGCAACCCCTTCGCTGCAGCCTTTGGCTATGCCCTTGATAATGGCTTCGCCCGTATCGACGTCCAGCACGCCGCTCGCGAAATAATCGAGGAAAAACAGCGGTTCAGCGCCCGACGTGACCAGGTCGTTGACGCACATCGCCACCAGGTCGATCCCGACCGTGTCATGGATGCCCGTATCGATGGCGATTTTCAGCTTCGTTCCCACCCCGTCGGTGGAGGACACCAGCACCGGGTCCTTGTAATCCAGCTTTTTCAGGTCGAACATGGCGCCGAAGCCGCCCAGGCCGCCCATCACGCCGGGACGGACGGTCTTTTTGACATGCGGCTTGATGCGTTCGACCAGCGTCGCCCCGGCCTCGATATCGACCCCGGCCTCTTTATAGGCGCTCGCGCTGTTTTTCCCGTCTTTCATTTTGCATCCCGTGCCGAAGGCATATATAAATCTGATGGGTGGAGAAGGATACCCTTATCATGGCCAGACAATACAGAGTTTCGTTTTTCCGGTACAGCCTGCTGATCGTCTTTTTTGCGCTGGTTTCTATCGCCAACCCCGCCAAAGCGCAGGATGACGGCATGTTTACTGTCACGGGGGTGAAGGCCGACGCCACCGCCGCCAGCGCGGTCGAGGCGCGGCAGCAGGCCTTCGACAAGGCGCAGGTGGACGCCTTTACCCAGTTGGCGTCCCGCTTTATGTCCGAAGACCAGATGAAGACTTTCCAGCCGCCGCCCGTGATGGAGATCACCCTGCTGGTCGACGATTTCGAGATCACGCAGGAACAGCTCTCCGCCGTACGCTATGTCGGCACTTATACATTCCGATTCAAGAAAGGCGCGACGCAGGGATGGTTTGCATCCCACGCCGCCGCCATGCCGCCTGTGGCCAATGCGGGCATGACGCCGCCGGATCCGTCCATGGCCGGCGCTGTGCCGGCGCAGGCCATGCCGGCCGTTCCGGTATCCTCCATGGATGGCGTGTTTATCCCGACCCCTGCGGGCAACAGCCTGCGCGCGCGCATCCGTTTCACCGGCATGCCGCAATGGATGCAGGCGCAAAAAACCCTGCACCGCATACCGGGCGTGACGGGGATAGACCTGTCCTCCCTCAAACCCAATGAGGCGCTGGTGGATATCCGTTACCAGGGCAGCCCTGACATACTGCGCCAGTCTTTCGCGCAGGCGGGTTTAATTCTGACGGATGCGGGCCAGCCGGGCCTTTATGATATCGGCGCGATGCCTGCAGTGCCCTACGGCCAGCCGCAATGAACGGTGACAACCAAAACCTGACGCATAGCCGCATCCAGCTGATGTTCTGGGCAGGGACGCTAGGCCTTGTCTTCCTGTTCGTCTGGATTTTCAAAGGTATGTTGCTCCCTTTCGTTCTGGGCACGATCATCGCCTATCTCCTCGATCCCGCCGTCAAGGCGATGCGCCGCCGCAATATCCCGCGCTGGGCCGCGTCGCTGCTGATCCTCGGCACATTCGCCTTGTCCGTGATCATACTCATGCTCCTGCTGATGCCGATTGCGTACAGGGAGGTGATGCAGCTGGTGGACACGTTGCCGCAGTATATCGACCGCGCGACACAGATCGTCCATGACTCGTCCAACTGGCTGCAGAAGCGTTTCCGCGGCGCCGACCTGACCAATATCCAGGACGCGCTTCAGAATAACATCTCCACCGCGATGCAGGCAGGCGGCGGCCAGGTCCTGACGCTGGCGACGGGCGGCTGGGCGGTCATCAATATCATCTATACCGCCGTGTTGACGCCGATCATCGCCTTCCTGATGATGAATGACTGGCCGCGCATGAAACACTGGCTGGACGATATGGTGCCACGCGGCAGCCATGAGACGGTGGGCGAGCTGTGGCATGAGATCGACGCGAAACTCTCCGGCTTTATACGCGGTCAGCTGACCGTCTGCTTCCTGCTGGGGATGAGCTACGCGATCGCGCTGACCGTGGCGGGACTGAATTTCGGGTTCCTGATCGGGCTGATGATCGGCGTGATGACGATCATCCCCCTGGTCGGTTCCACGACCGGCCTTTTGATCGCCCTCACCGTCGGCTGGTTTCAGACCGGTGAGCTCAGCTATCTCGCCATTATCGGCGGCATCTTCTTCATGGGGCAATTTGTCGAAGGCAATATTCTCACGCCGCGCGTGATGGGCAAATCGGTCGGCATGCATTCGCTATGGGTGCTGTTCGCCCTGATGGCGGGCGGCACATTGTTTGGCATCGTCGGCATGCTGATGGCCGTGCCGGTGATGGCGGTCGCGGGCGTGCTGATCGGTTACACGATCCGCCGCTATAAACAAAGCGTCTTCTATAACCCGCCCGTGCCGGAGACAATGCTGCCCGAACCACCTGCCAGCGATAGCTTGTAACGCCATGTCCGTACCCGCCCGCCAGTTGCCGCTCGATCTCGGGCACCGTTCCGCTTCAGGGCGGGAGGATTTTCTGCTCGCCCCGTGCAACAGCGATGCCGTCGCCTGGATCGATCTGTGGCCCGAATGGCCCGCCCCCGCGCTGATCCTCCACGGCCCTGAATCCTGCGGCAAATCGCACCTTGCCGCCGTATGGTCGGACCGCGCGCAGGCATTGCGCCTCGATCCCGCGCGCCTCGCCTTATCCGATCCCCGCGATGTCTGGAAAGACCGCACAGCCTGCGTGCTGGACGGCGCGGATTTCTGCATCGGCGACCGCGCCGCTGAAACCACGCTGTTCCACATGTACAACATGGCGAAGGAAGACGGGCGCACGCTGCTGATCACCCTCCGCACCGCGCCGATCCGCCAGGCTTTCACCCTGCCCGATCTCGCCTCCCGCCTGCGCGCCGCCCCCGCCGCGATGATCCAGGCGCCGGACGAAACCCTGCTGGCCGCTTTGCTGGTGAAACTGTTTTCAGACCGTCAATTGCAGGTAAATGAAGACGTCATCCAGTATATCCTCCCCCGCATGGAACGCTCCTTCTCAGCCGCCCGTGATATCGTCCAGCGCGCCGATTCCGAAGCCCTCGCCAAGAAGAGAAATATTTCCGTGCCTTTGATTAGAGAAATATTACCCACACACAATTAAACCGTCATCCCGGCGAAGGCCGGGACCCATGCGGTAGCGAGGCCAGAAACAAAAGGCGACAACCGCCATAGAGAGCGCTCTATGATCGTTATCAGCCGTTTGTGATGTGGAAAGATTGTATGGGTCCTGGCCTTCGCCGGGATGACAGGTAAAAAAATCAGGCAGCGAACACATCCACCGCGTTGCTGATGTCTTTTTTCAGCAAGGCCCAGTCATCCACCGGGCATTCCATCGCCACGATCATCGCGGGTGAAAACCCGGCGCGCAGCGCCTCCAGCGCTTCCGGGCTTCCGGATCCCGCCAGAACCATGCCGACCATGGATATGCCCGGGTTATGCCCGACCACAACCACGGATTGGATGTCATTGTCGGTCTTTTTCAGCACGTCGAAAATCTGCTCCGCCGTCGCGTTATAGAGCGCCCGCACGCGCACGGGCCGGATCTCCGCCATGGCGTTCTTCACCGCCAGCATCGTTTCTTCCGTCCGCCGCGCAGGGGAATACAACCCGGCCTGCGGCGCGTTTTCACGGCCTTTGAGCCACTCCGCCGCACGCCTGACCTGATCTTGCCCGGTTTCCGTCAATGGCCGACCGCTGTCATGCCCTGAAGAGGGTGCAGCATCGCCATGGCGCATGAGATAGACATACTTCATGGTTGTTATGATGACCTCTGTCTTTTAAATTCGCAAGAGGGTATTGAAAACATAGGTACTCCAGAACCCGCCCATGCGGCGTCTGTTTTAGGGAGATGACGGGTTCGCAGGCATGGCTGAAGAGACTGAAGCCTTGGTGCGCATCCTTGCTCCCCTTTCAGTTTCATCGACCAGCGCCTTTAACCAGCGCGCATTGGTATTGACTTGATTGACGCGACGCCCTTCCAGAGCCAGGGCAAGGCGTTCGTCGAACGGCATGGTGCGCGCCAGCATCATGCCTCTGGCCATATCTTCAACAGTGGGCTTCACGATAACGGCAGCGTTGCGGAACGGGACGGCAGCGCCGATGGTGTCCGACATTAGTGCTACGCCCGGATTTTTCATGTTCATAGAGCCGAACATCTCCGCCGGACCCAGATGCTGGCCGTCTATATCTGAAAGGAAGACACCCACGCGTGCTTGGCGATACAGCCCCGCGACAACATAAGGGGGAACGGCAATCGCTCTGTTCGTATCCGGATTATGCGGCGTAAATACCACATTTCCGAACTCTCTGCGCAGTTGACGGTAACGGCTCGTATACGCGCTTTGCTCTTGTTTATAACCCGATACCGCTTCCCGGCTTGCCGGCGTGGCCTGTATCAAATGGATATCATCCGGATCCGCACCAAGCGTGGTGATGCAATGACGCAATGCATCGAGCCTGCGCGGCAGGGCTTTGGTGTAATCCAGCCTGTCAAAGCCAACCATATCGACTTTTGTATTGGTCCGCCCTTTTGTCGCATCTTTAATAAACTGGCCGAGTCTGGGATCGCTCACGGACGCATCCGATAACTCTCTCATATGATCCGCGTCACATGTCGCCGGACAGACACCGACATAGGCGCGTTCACCAAAACGGTTGGTCAGGAAACCGGTTTCATAAGGGTTCAGATTCAAAGGGGGCTGATCGGTCGCCAGCACGCTTTGAAAATTCAGGATGTCGCGCGGCGCCTGCAATGCGATAAAATCATATGCGAACATCGACCGTTCCGTTGCGCGGCGCAGAAAAGGCGCGGCTTCAGCCATGGCCGGATGTTCAAGAAGGTTCTGATCGTAATAAGGAATATGAAACATCATTCCATTCGGATTGAACACGCCCAGTTTCAGAAGTTCCTCGCCGAACTCATCCAGTTGATAATCGTGCGTGTTCAATATCCAGTCTGGCTGGACCACGGCTTTTGTTGCGCGCGCATAAATGACATTGGCTAAATTATAATCATCCATATAAGATTGATCGAATTGAACAAGGTCCGGGCGAAAATGCGACGCGGGCCATTTTACACCGTTGGATGCGCGCTCATAATGACCGCGCTGCGCTTCTTCCGGCAGATCCAGAAACATAAAGGTCATCGAACGGCCTTTGACCGTGCGATCGACAATGCTCATATGGTTTTCAGGATGTTCGAAATCATACCGGTTGTCCGGGATGGTCTGCCCGCTCCAGCCCATGCGCATGGGCTGATCTATACCGGCGCACGTCGCTAAAGTATTGTCCAGACCGCCCGCTGTCGCGCCTGGCGCATCCGGATCGTTCAGACGGTTGGCAATACTCAGCAGTTTTGTCATTATACACTCACTCTACCGGGGTTTCGCGCGATCATAATCGAAAACGATCCGGTTTTGCAAACTTTACATATGTCACAGCGCAGCATTAAACCGCCTGCCGCACCACCTGCCCATTTTTGAGGCTGAGCGCCAGTTTTCCGGCTTTCATGTCCAGGGCGGCCTTGCCGAAAACCTCATATTTCCAACCCTGTAAAACTGCCAAATCGGCCTTGTCGCCCCGGGCCAGGGCCTCCAGCTCCTCTGACGAGGCAATCAGCCGCCCGGCCACACCCTGTTCCGCACTGATAATCCGCAGCAGCATTTTCAGCATTTCCAGCATCGGCTGCAGATCCGGCGGAAAACGTTCGCGCATGATGGAGGCCGGGCCCTGCCCCTTCGGCACGGCAAGCCCGGCCTGCACCGCGTCCAGCAGCGCCTGGCCGTGCCGGCTTTTCAGGATGTCGTCGCCTAGGTTGCGGATGCGTTTCAGATCATCCATCGATTTCGGCGGATGCACAGCGATATCGGCCAGCACTTCGTCCTTCAGCACCCGGCTGCGCGGGATGTTGCGACGCTGCGCCTCCATCTCCCGCCACGCGGCGATATGCTTCAGAACGGACAGCACCTGCGCCTTGTCGGTCTTGATCTTGATGCGTTCCCAAGCCTCATCCGGCGGATTGCGATAGGTTTCGGGCGCTTCCAGAATGGCCATTTCCGACCGCCCCCAGTCGCTGCGGCCCGTCTGTTTCATTTTCTCAGACAGCTTCGCATAGACGATGCGCAGATACCGCACATCGTCCAGCGCATAGGATAATTGCTTGTCCGACAAGGGCCGCCTGGCCCAGTCCGTGAACTGCGCACCCTTGTCCAGCCGTTCCCCGCACAGATCGGCGACGAGAGTCAGATACCCGACCTGGTCGCCAAAACCGCAGACCATCGCCGCCACCTGCGTATCAAAAATCGGCGCGGGCACGCTCGCCGTCATATTGTAGAAAATCTCCAGGTCTTGCCTTGCAGCATGGAACACCTTCACCACGTTCGGATTGGCCATCAGATCCAGCAGCGGCTGCAGATCCAGCCCGGCCAGCGGGTCTACCGCCACCGGCTCGATCTCCGGCCCGGACAGCTGCACCAGGCACAGCTGCGGGTAATAGGTGCGGTCGCGCAGGAATTCCGTATCCGCCGCCACATAAGGCTGCGTCGCAAGGCGTGCGCAAAGGTCGTTCAGGGCAGTCTGGTCTGTAATCACTGTCATGCGGAATGGTTTACGCCTCCCCAGGCCATCCGCCAAGCTTTTATTGGAGACTAAGGCCCTCCCCCATCGTCATCCCGGCGAAGGCCGGGATGACAGCGTTGTATTTTTGAGTCTTAAAGAAGAGTACCTAATATAAGGAACCTGCCCCGGCCTTCATACGTAAGTCCCTGTAATCAGGGGGGAGACGCAATGACCGTATTTCAGACCGACCACCAGACATCCACATGCTACGATCATAACCGCGCTATGTTTTCCGGACGCAAGGAAGAACGGTTATTGAAGCCCTTGACACCTGTCCTGCGGATTGATCCCGCCCAGGCCCGGTATTTAAGACCCTCACTTTGCCGTTAAAATTTTAAGGCTTAACGCTTTATTAATCTAAAACGCCTATAGTGACCGTAAACTATATGTAAACAGTCATGCGCACATTACCGGTCACGGCTTACACGATAGGCGCTTTATTCAATGCAGCGGTCGCCGCCGAACCGCCGCCGGAATTCGTGCCGCTGCATCAGCGCGGCGTCATACCGGTAACGTCGGATTCAAACCTGGTCAGTATGAACCATATCATCGAAACAGGGTCTGCGCCGTTCAGCGTAAGCCAGGTTCCGCAACAAAATTACAGTATCGATCTTTCACGCGATGATGCGCTGACCCGATCGATGACGGAAATACGGCAACGCGCGGCAGGCGTTCTACATAGCAATCCCGTTATAAACTTTCTGATGTCCCGGGACGACTGGACCCGAAACGAACGAGCGTCCTATGAAAAAATTATTTCCAATATCGTTGCTGAAGAAGTCGACAAAGTGCCCGGCCTTGATCAATACCGCACACCGGATTTTGAATTCATGACAGATCCTGTAACGCGGGACGTCACAGTTTTGAACGATCTTTCTGATGATATCGAACATCATACATCAAACATGCGATTTGATTGCGGCGTTGAAAGCATAATCAAAGGCGTTATCACACAACAAATAGAAAATGAAATGCTGCCCGCTGTTGCGAAGAACGGCGGGTATAAGGCCGCCATGCCTTATTTCCTGGCCACGAATTGGAATCATGCCTTTCTCTTTACCCCCGCAGGCAATATTATCGAAGCCACATCTGATCCATCCGAGGCAGCTAACCGGTCTTACGTTACAAGCAATGGCAATACGCTTGAGCAGTTTGTCAAAGGCCGTTTCACGTTTGATGGTAATTTTGCTTATGCTTCCGTCCAGCATGCGGATCAAGAAACCATCAGAGATGAAAAATACGATCACACGCTGGAAGCACTAGGCCAGGTGGAATCCGGGCAAACCATTTTCAATCACGACCAGCTGCGCGATATGGCGAACCAGGCCGGCGGCCGCATGTTCGATACGGGCGGATACGGCTTTGTCATGATAGAAAAGCCCTACGGGAACGACCGTTATTCATTGGGTGTTTTTCAAAAACAGAATATCGGCTCGCCCGCCGAAGGCTACGTGGCCATTTCTCCGCTCTATCGAGATGCGGATGCCGCCAAAGCCCAGGATAAAAAATTTTTCCCCTACACGGACGATATCACACATAAAAACTATTCCTTTTCACTGGCTTCCCCTGAAGAGGGCGGTGCGCTTGTTTTCAGGGCGCAGGATGAAAGAAGCGACGACATAGATATCCTCACTTCTCCACCGCGCGGCCAGGATCTGCTTCAGGCCGATACCATAGCCGGCTGGTCGTCGCTGCCCGGCGCCCGGGTCCTTGATGCCAGGGATAAAGGCTTTATGTTCACCGTCTCGCACGATGCGGACAATAATGCCTATCTGGCCGTGTATCAGGAAAAAAACAAGGGAACGCCGGAACAGGGCTACGTGCGGGTGGCGGGCGAAATGCATCCCGATGAGGGGTTCAGCACCAACCTCATCTACGAGGATGAATTGACAAAACAAAGCTACATGTTCATGAACGGGCTCAAAGAGGGTCTGCAATCGCTGCGTATGCTACAGCAAGATGCCCATGGTGAATTCCAGCTGGTCGAAAAAGCGGATTATACGCGGACGAATGCCCCGGCCGATTCTACATTATCCCCGGAACCCAGCGTAATCCCCGCCGCACCGCGCGCGCCACAGGCGGCGCCGTAACAGTACACTCCAATCATTACGTTAATTTTTCAATGACATAACGTTACAACAGCCAAAGGCCAACAAAAAACGCCCGGCGGCCCCGAATACTTGACTTGGCACGGCTTTCTGCCGTTTTATGATCCGACCATTTTTATGAACAGGATCGCCCCCATGCACGCCTACCGCACCCATAGCTGCGCCGCCCTCCGCAAGTCCGACGAGGGCAAGACCGTCAAACTGTCCGGCTGGGTCCACCGGAAGCGAGACCATGGCGGGGTGCTGTTTATCGATTTGCGCGATACGCACGGCCTGACGCAATGCGTGGTGGACCAGGACTCTCCCATGCTGGCGGAGATCGAAAAGTGGCGGCCTGAATCCGTCATCACCATCGAAGGCCGCGTCAAACCGCGCCACGCGGGCACCGAAAACGCGAAGATGGCGACCGGCGATATCGAGGTTTATATCGACAAGGCCGTCCTGCAATCCTCCGCCGACGTGCTGCCCCTGCAAGTCGCCGAACCCGACGGCGCGGGGGAGGATGTCCGCCTGAAATACCGTTTCCTCGACCTGCGCCGCGACGGCATGCATTCCCGCGTGCGTTTGCGCAACAACGTCATCGCCTCCATGCGCCGCCGCATGTGGGACCAGGGCTTCCAGGAATTCAACACGCCGATCATGACGGCGAGCAGCCCCGAAGGCGCGCGCGACTACCTCGTCCCCAGCCGCCTCCACCCCGGCAAATTCTACGCCCTGCCCCAGGCGCCGCAGCAGTTCAAGCAATTGCTGATGGTCGCGGGTTTCGACCGCTACTTCCAGATCGCGCCCTGCTTCCGCGATGAAGACGGCCGCGCCGACCGCCTGGCCGAATTCTATCAGCTGGATGTGGAGATGAGCTTCGTCACGCAGGAGGAAGTCTTCGCCACCATGTCCCCCGTTGTCGGCGGCATTTTCGAGGAATTCGCGAACTGGACCGGCACCGACCACAAAGTCGTGTGGATGCCGAATATGAGCTGGCACGATGCCATGCTGAAATACGGCAGCGACAAGCCGGATTTGCGCAACCCGCTCGTCATCTGCGACGTGACGGACATCTTCAAGCGCGACGACGTCACCTTCAACGCCTTCAAGGGCGCGATCGAGAAGGGCGCGGTCGTCCGCGCCATCCGCGCGCCAAAGGTCAGCGCCCTGCCCCGCAGCTTCTTCGACAAACTCAACGACTGGGCGCGCGGCGAAGGCGCGCCGGGCCTCGGCTATATATTGTTCGACGGCGCCGAAGGCAAAGGCCCCATCGCGAAATTCCTGGCGCCCGAAGCGCAAACGCAACTCCGCGCCGCCGCAAAACTGGAAGACGGCGACGCCATCTTCTTCGTCTGCGACAAGGAAGAGAAAGCCGCGAAAATGGCGGGCCGCGCGCGCGACCGCATCTGCGACGACATGGACGCGTCCGGCATCGCCACCCGCGAAAAAGGCGTCTACAAATTCTGCTGGGTCGTCGATTTTCCGATGTATGAGATGGATGAGAAAACCGGCAAGGTCGATTTCTCCCACAACCCGTTCTCCATGCCGCAGGGCGGGCTGGACGCGCTGAACGGGCCGGACCCGCTCGCCATCCGCGCCATGCAGTATGACTGCGTCTGCAACGGCTACGAACTCTGCTCCGGCGGCATCAGGAATCACAAGGCGGAGATCATGGAACGCGCCTTCGCCCTCGCCGGATACGACAAGGCGGTCTTAGAGAAAAAATTCGGCGGCATGCTGAACGCCTTCCGCTTCGGCGCCCCGCCCCACGGCGGCTGCGCCTTCGGCATCGACCGCATCGTCATGCTGCTGGCCAACGAACCCAACCTCCGCGAAGTCTACGCCTTCGTCATGAACGGCGCCTATGAAGATTTGATGATGGGCGCGCCCAGCGAGCCGAGTGAAGCGCAGCTGAAGGATCTGCATTTGAAGGTGGTGATGCCGGTGAAGGCAATGGATGAGAAGAAGCGGGCTTAGTGATGATAAATACCAAATTAAAAACTTTAAATATAAGACTTGGCGGTTGGCATAGACTTTTTATCTTGACGACTTCTTTATATGTTATTTTTATTTCATTCTTTGCATTTCCAATTCTTTTTGAAAACCCATATGTCAATTATAATGATATAAAACCTTATTTGAAGCCATGGATGAAATATCAAATAGATGATGCAGGAATTTATATCAGTAATAAAGTCAACGAAACACAGCAGATCGTAGAATTACCTGATAACCAAAAAATACTTTTTAAATCAGGCATAACTGATGAACAAATGGAAGAAACCGCAAAAAATTGTTATTCAGCATATAAAAATGTTGTATCTAAAAAAGAGCCGTTAATTCGTTCAGTGTTCTTGCGTTTTACATTTTTCCACCAACATTCATATATTTACTAGGATCCAGACTCATTAAATCCACCATATCACAGTAGCAGCGAGACAGATGGCGGACAGGAAGTTTTTGACGTTCCTGTCGAAGCGCGTTGCGATTCGGCGGAAGTCCTTGAGGCGGCAGAACATGCGTTCGATGATGTTGCGCTGCCTGTAGATGGCTTTGTCGTATGCGTAAGGTGTCCTGCGGTTGGAGCGGGATGGGATGACGGCTTGCGTGCCGCGTCGCTCCAGCCACTCCCTTAAATCCCTGCTGTCATAGCCTTTGTCTGCAAGCAGTTCCGCGGATGGCGGCATGGCCTCGAGACAAGGCCTGGCAACCTTGCAGTCATGGACGTTGCCGGGCGTGAGCAGAATAACACATGGCCTGCCTTTGCCATCCGTCACCGCGTGGATTTTTGTGTTTGGCCCACCTTTGCTGCGACCAATAGCACTGGCCAGGGCCCCCCTTTTTCGCCGCGCGCGCAGCGATGGACCTTGATGCTTGAACTGTCGATCATCAGCCGGTCAGGCGCCCCTTCCGCCCCCGCCAGGGCAGCGAAAATATCCGCCCATATCCCGCGCTCGGACCAGCGCACGAAACGGTTATACAGCGTCTTCTTCGGGCCGTAATCCTTTGGCGCATCGCCCCACCGCCCGCCTGATTTAAGTACATGCACGATCCCGCTCAACACACGCCGGTCGTCCACGCGTTTCATGCCGCGTGTATTCGTCGGCAAAAGCGGCGCAATCCTTGACCATTGCGCATCCGTAAACCAGAATAAATCAGACATATATCAATCCTCCTTAAGGAGATTGAATCATGCCGGGCGGAAAATGGGAATCGGAATTAGCAGATCGCGTTAATGGGTCCGGACCCTAGAGATCAAAAAGATCCCAAAAGCATGGAAAATATTACAAACATGGAGCGTGCAGATTTGCATCATGAAAAATATTCCCTTAAAGGAGAAGTTTTCGGAAAAGATATTTTTCTTAAGAGCGTAACTATTGAAGTTACGAATGAGCCTATAACGGATCGTTTAAACAAAATTTTACCATCATTCGGCCCTGAAACTGGATTTGCTCAATGGCAAAAAACTCTGCAATATG
Organism: Alphaproteobacteria bacterium; assembly: GCA_044220535.1. Taxonomy (GTDB): domain Bacteria; phylum Pseudomonadota; class Alphaproteobacteria; order Micavibrionales; family Micavibrionaceae; genus JBDHTS01. Next base: position 59,895 of record JBGAQU010000003.1, read on the forward strand.
GTGATCCTCTTTATCTTGATCGAAGTGATTTTATTAGGAGATAAAAATGAACGATACACTTTTCAAAGCCATTTTAGCTATGGATTCATACAATCGCGGCTACAATGCTGGTATTATTTTGTCAGGCACATCTATTGGAAACGCATCAATTCTTGTCGACTCCCAAATTCTTAAAGATACAAGCGGAGCGAGTATTGATCAATCTGTCGGCTTTTACGCCATCGCCTATCAATACGACAGTCAGATCACAATCGCCTATCGCGGGACGGACCAGTATATCTCACCGATAGCCAAGGATGTGGTTTACGGGTACAGCGTGGGCGCAGGCCTGCCTGAGTCTGCGCAATCAAGACAGGCGTTTGGATTTTACAAAGCCGTATCTGATCTGCAGGCCGGCAACGCGAGCAGCAACCCGTTCGCCGCGAATATTTCCGTGACCGGTCATTCCATGGGCGGCGGGCTGGCCGGACTTGTGGGAGCAACCTACGGAAAGATCGGCATATTATTTGATAACATGGCATTTGAAAGCGCAGCGGAACAGTTGTCCTACGACAGGCAAATCTATCTTACATCAAGTCCATCTTCTTATGCTCTTGCATTTGCAAATGGTTTGGTCGACAGTTCTCCGCAGTTCTTGCAAACAGTTTACGGCTCGGGCGCAACTCCTGCCGCGACAAGCTATTTGCGCCTGAGTTCTATTGACGTGGAAGGCGAGCCTTTAGGCAATTCTTTTGTGCCAGGCAGCCACTCAAACCAGCAGCACACGCCTATTACAAGCCTTGGTATCGGCAATGTAAGTTCGAGCGAACTTGCGCCCGACAATCCATGGTGGAAGAATTTCCTCGAAACCAGCCTGCACAGCGCGGCGACACTGGTCATGTTGGAATATGCGGATACGATCAAGGCTGCTAAAGGTGAGGACTGGAAGTTAGCTTCCAAATATTTCTGGCCTGTCTTGTATGACGGCGACTTCGCCCAAAGCATAGGGATGGACGCCATACCGGGCCGTTATAATACCGAACCTGAAAAAAACGCTCATGATTACTCGACGATCCTCCGCACGATCATCGCCTATTCCGCTATAGACAGCGGCGCGACAATCTTCGGCAATACAGGTATCCGGTCATTATATAATGACGCAAACGAGCTTGGCGTGGCCGCCGGCACGGACCCAAAACTGCTTCCTTCCGCGATTAAAACCTACAGCAAAGAGATTTCCCAGTCCTTCGTGCAGTATGCCGGGGAACTGGCGTTGAACAAGGTATCGCTGTCCGGCACGAACACTGCCGTCCTGAACGGCGTTCTGGGATTGAACGCTACCGCCCACACCCTCTCCATCAACTTCTCCGACACGCAGTGGAAGGCGGCTGGCCTGAAAGCCGAGTCTGATGGAACGCTCTCGATCGTATCCCGTGACGACCTTGCGAACAAAATCCTTGGCGAGCCGGATACGGGATCGCCGGCGCGGTANACGGCGCAATCCTTGACCATTGCGCATCCGTAAACCAGAATAAATCAGACATATATCAATCCTCCTTAAGGAGATTGAATCATGCCGGGCGGAAAATGGGAATCGGAATTAGCAGATCGCGTTAATGGGTCCGGACCCTAGGAGTAGGAATTCGCTGGATCATAGATGGATTTAGACGACAAAATTTTAAAAACGAGTAACTGAATAATCGGTAAGAGCAGAAAATTTTTGAAAGCACATCTTTTAATCAAATGAAAAATTAACCGCAGAGGCGCAGAGAACGCAGAGTTAAAGCGCCGCAGGCAGAAGAAAGTCTAACACGAATCCAGAGAAGATCAGGGAAGAACACAAAGCCTTCGTGCGCTTCGTGATCCTCTTTGTGCCCTTCGTGTTAAAAACTTTCTTCTCTGCGCCCTGCGGGTGAAACTTTTCTTGCTGAAACGGTGATACCACACAAGTCACCTACCCCATCGCCCCTCTAATATCCTTCATCATCAGCATCAGCGTCATGTCGTCCACCGGCGACGCTTCAAAACCGAATTTCGTGTAAAAGGCCTTCGCCTCGTCATCCAGCGCATGAACCAGCACGGCGCGCACGCCGATAATGTCGGCGGCGTTTTCACAGCGGATCAGCGCGTCCTTTAAAAGGGCGCAGCCCAGCCCCTGCCCCTGAACCGTCTGGTCGACCGCGAGGCGCGCCAGCAGGGCGATGGCGACGGAACCCGCGCGCGGCTGCCCTGCACCTGCGCGGCCTGTCGCCTCCGCCACCTTGATGCATCCGGCCGTCAGGGCGTAATAGCCCAGAACCGCATTGTCCTTATGCACGACATAGGTTTTGGCGCTGTCGCTGGCCTGCGCCGTCAGCGCGTATTTTTTCAGCCATTCGTCAAGCGCCGGGCGGTTGCAGGAGAATGATTTCAGGTCGTGGTCTTTGGTCAGTTTCTCGACGCCGGAAAACGCTTTTATATGCCGGGCCATAAAAACTAATCCAGGACGGATTTTTCGGTCAGCAGTTTTTTCAGGCTAGGCTTTGCCTGTACAGGCCGATCCAGCGCCTTCATAAAAGCCGCCATGCTGGCCGCCGATACCGCGAATTCCGTTTCATCGGCCAGATCCATTTCAACCTGTTTCATGATGCTGCGGCGCGCATAATCGCTCGGCCCCAGGTCTTTTGCCCGCGCCGCGCGATCGATCATAGCCCGTTCGCGCGCGCTGGCGCGAAAGCTGATGCCGGGCGTTCTAGTGGTTTTTCTTTGCGCCATAATTTTGATTCCGTAAAAACATTCTGTATTACAATGTAATACATTTCAAGTTAAAAACCAGTTAAGATAAAAGGATTATATTCCTTTATATTATATTTGTCCATAAAGATTGCAGTCAGCCTCCAATGATTTATACTGGATTTGCGTTTGAAAGCGCGCCCCATTACCGGCCACCGCCCCCGACAGGGCGGCTTATCATGCCTGCATTATCCGCGCGGCCTGATATGCCTTTCCTTGTCGGGAGTGCGGCGAATACAACAGCCTCTGGCGAATAAGCCCCACGTGTAATGGCGTGCTTTCAAGCTCCCGGCATCAGGAAAAGGAGTTTGGCCGCCATGCATGTTCACAACCCAGGGTTTTATCTTCATGTCGCGCGCAGCGTGCGGGATTTGCGGGCGCGGATCGGCGCGCAGGTCCATGCGGCGCGGCTGCAGCGCGGCGTGACGATGGAGCGGCTGTCCCGCCTGTCCGGCCTGCCGCCCCGCGTGATCGACCAGATCGAACTCGGCAAGGGCGAAACCGACCTGGCCCACCTCACCGCCCTTGCGCTCGCGCTGGGGGTGGATGTGACGACGCTCCTCTCCCCACCCCGTCAACCCGGCGCAGGCCGGGACCCATAGGATAATGCCGTTGCACTGGAAGGCTGATGAAAAACTGCGCCGCCCGTGCTGCCCATGCCACTGCATGGATCCCGGCCTTCGCCGGGATGACGGTTAAGGAAGATGCCCATCGATTTGAACTCCTGCGCTTTCCCCGCTATCCTTATCTATGAATTATGTCCCCATTCCCTGCTGCCCTTCTTGTCTCTCGCCGCCTGTGGCCCGCAGGATGCTCCGCGCACTGCGCCCACCGCACCGCTGACCTCATCGCCCGACCAGTGGCTCGGCAAATGGAACGGCATCGAAGGCTCGTCCCTGACCATTGAAAAAGCCAATGACGCCTTCGCGGTCACCATCATCAACTTGGACGGCCCGCGCAGTTTCCCCGCGCTGGAGACGCCGCAGGGCCTGCTGGTCACCCGCGACAACACTGCGCTGATGATCCATCCCGGCACGGGGAAGGACACAGGCATGAAATGGCTGGAAGATAAAAAGACCTGCCTGGTCGTCGCGGCCAATGAAGGCTATTGCCGGGATTGATTCTTGTTCAATTTATAACCTTTATAGATATTACGTTTTTAATTTTTTAACTACAGTAAAGCGCAGAAATTAGCGCCGCAGGCACCTAAGTCTTTGAACCACTGAAGCGACGAGGACACTGAGATCGCGGTGTCTCAGTGTCCTCAGTGCGCTCAGTGGTTCAAACCTTTTTTGCGATGCGCGCGGCTTTGATTCTGCGTTCTCTCCGATTTTATTTTAATACGCTCATGCACCTGTATGAATCTACCCTTGACAAAAAAAGGAATATTATCCTATCATGTCCCCATGACACATGAACAAAACACACCCCCGATCCCCGCCCGCCTTTCCATCCTCGAACAGAAGGAAGCGAACGCCAAAAAACTGGCAGACGAGATCGCCGCCGCGAAGGTGGAGATGGAATCCTTTGTCCATGCGCCGCATGACGACGACACCCGCTGGATGGGTGCTGCTGCGGCACGGCCATATCCTGAACGGCCTGTTCCACAAAACACTGGTGGATTGCGCCATGCCGTCGCATTCGGAAACCAGCCTGTCCATGGCCGTAAAATTGCAGCGGGAATGCCGCCACACCATCCAGGCGGTGTCGCGCATCCGCCGCACGGCTATCCTGAATGAAAAAAATACCGTCAAACAAACTGATAGTGTCGACAAGCTGTACAGCGCGGACGGGCGGCTGATTTACGATTTCAGTGTGAAGGATTAATGGCTGCGCGCCGCTGGACAGAGGCACAAAGGCAGGCCGCTTCGCAAAGGGCGCTGGCGCATAAACCGTGGCTGCATGCCACCGGCCCGCGCACGGATCGGGGGAAGAAACATTCCAGCGCCAACGCCGTCAAACACGGCATGCGCGGCCAGGCGATGCGCAGTCTTTACCGCGCGCTGAGTGAATGCAAACGGGTGCGCCGCGGCGGCTGCGCGGCGATGCTGCAGGCGTCAGGTTATTTTCGCGCAGAGATATCGGGCAAGACCAAGGAAATTGCAGATCATGTCGATGCCCATATTGGCTCCGTTCCCGCCTCATCATCCTGCCCATTTTTATCGGTGGCCCAATCCCATCATGTTTTCATATTTTTTCAGACAAAAACGCCATTTCGCAGAGGCGAAGCCACCACCACTTTGCTATAGTTGCTGTCCATGAGCACAGATGATTATGCGGATATCGAGGACGTCCTGGAACGGCTGGCGGAGCTGGAAGCCCTGCACAAGGCCGAGGACGCGTCGTTTGAAAAAGCCTCCGGTGTGTTTATCCAGACCAAGGGCCACACGCTGGCCGGGATGCTGCTGGAGCTTGCGCATTGGCGCGACCGCAACGCGGGCGGCCTGCCGCATTATCCGGAGACGCGCCGCGCGCTGGTCGAAGGCTATTCGGATAGCAGTTCAGAGGATGCGCTTGGCAAGGCGCTCGCCAAGGCCGGGCAGTTTTTCGCGCCCCATCATGAGGTGAATTTGACGCTGCAGCGTCTCTCTCATTTGCCCGGCGGCGGGCACCGCGCCCTGGTGGAGGTGCATATGGTGCCGTTCAGCCTGACGCCTTATCCGCATATCGCCGCGCCCGATATCGACGCGTTGCGCGGCCACGACCGCGCATTCCGCGCCAGCCGGAAGAGAGAGGCGGAGATGCCGGCGCATCTGGTGCTCGACCATTTCGCCGCCGTCAAATCGCAGATGCCGCCGAATATTCCGGCGTCCTTCCTGATCAACATCACCGATGCGGCGCTGCTGAACAAAATGATCGAGAAGCAGTTTTTTTCCTCCGCGAAGCTCGCCGCGAAATTGCCGGAGCCGACGCCGGACAATCCGGTCAAGGTGATGGTGCGCGCGCACAAGCCGGAGGAGCCGGAGCCGGAATAAAAAAGCCGCCCGGTGAAGGGCGGCTTTTGGAAAGGCAAGGTGCCGTTAGTGTTGCGGCATGGTTTCCGGGGCCATCTCATGTGCCGGGGGCGGCACAACGACCGGGGCCTCGGACGGTGCAGCGACCGGAGCTGGTGTGGTCGGCGCTGGCGCCGGAGCGGCAGCAGGCGCGGCCATCGGTGCGGAAGCCGGAGCAGCCGCATGGGTGCGCTCGCTGACGTCACTGGTCGCGGCGTCCATCGGGCTGCCGGTCCATACGCCGTCCAGCTCGGTGGTCACGCGCTTTTTCTTGGCCGCGTGTTTCTTCTTTTTGGCCTTGGGGGCTTCAGCCGGTTTTTCTTCCGTGGCTGCAGCTTCGGCGTCCATGGCCGGGGTTTCCGTAGCGGCGGCAGGCGCTTCAGCCGAAGGGGCGGCAGGTGCCGTTGCGTCTTCCATAACCGGCGCCGCGGCCGGTGCGGCCGGCTCGGTCACGGGGGCGGCGGCTTCAGGCATTGCGGGCGCCATGGCATCCGGTGCCGCCGGGGCTGCAACGCTGGTGTTGCTTTCCGCGGCGACCTGCGCCTGGACCTGGCCGGAAAGCAGCAGCAGGGCTGCGGCTGCAACCGTCATCATCAGTTTTGTTCTCATAATTCGTCGGATCTCCTGTTGGATGGATACTGTAACAGGGAGATCATCGCGTTTTGCCGATCCGGTCAATAGGTTCTGGGGTATGGATGGCTAATATTTTCGATTTTATGCCCAAAAATATTACTGAACTTCCTGGCGGCGGCGGTACAGCACGTCGGAATCGGTCACCGACGCCTTGCCCCTATCCAGATCGTCGGCTTGGTCGGTCAGGCGCTGGCGCTCGGACTGGTAATAATTTTTGGGTACGCCCGACCGTGTGCGCCTGCGCTCCTGGTTCTGCTGTTGCAACCGGCCCTCATCGGTGCGGGTGTATGTGCGGGGCGCGCTGCGGCGGCCACGGTCCAGGGCGCGCTGCTGGTTCTGCAGCCGCGCGGAATCGACATCGCGCTGCGCCAGCGCCGGATGCGCCGGAAGGATCAAAACCATCAATATCAGCCCGATATAAACGCTTTTCATACGCCTGCTCCTATCCTTATACTTTATCATATAGTGCGCCTTGCCACCAAAACGATCGGCCAGAACCCATGTGCGTCCCGCCTGAAGTCGAACCCGGCACGATCATCAGGATCGGCAACACGCCCGCCGTGGTGTGCACGGTCCATGCGCCGGGCGATATCGAAGTCGTCTACCGCGACGCCAACAAACATGCGATCAGCGAAGACGCCATCTGGGCAGACGACGCGTGGGCGTTCAAGGTCGCGGGCCGCACAAACGGAAAATTTGCGGACAAAACCCCGCGCCTTGCCGAATATGTCGAGATATTGCGCGACCATCACAAGCCCGTCGTTGCGGATTTTATGACGCGGTTGAAGGAGAAAGATAAAAAGAAACCACGATGAATCTGTCCCCTTCGCTTGGCGGAACTTCTTCCGGTTTCAGTCATTGGATAAGCAGTTATCAATGATTAACAATGTAAAGGATCAACATCATGTCTATTTCAACAGGCGTTTTTGAAACACGTGCCGACGCTGAACGCGCGATTACCCAGTTCGAAGCCGCAGGCGTCAATGAAAGCCAGATCAGCCTGGTTATGACCGAAGATACACGCAGCCGCTTTTTCGGCCTGAAAAAATCAAGCAAAGCCGATGAAGGCGTTGCAGCTGGCGCCAGCGTCGGCGGCCTACTGGGCGCTATTGCGGGCGTTGTTTTATCTGCAGGCGCGTTGGCCATCCCTGGCTTGAACG